>JBHLLU010000162.1:0-3336 GCA_048938895.1 Promethearchaeota archaeon | reverse complement strand
ATAGATAGTTTGGAATTTTCAATGTTTCAATATGATCCTCTTGACAATAATGCTAGTGATGGAATTCTCTTCTATTTTGATACCTTTTTAAATATAGGTTCTCACTCTTTTATGATAGATTGTTCAGATGGTAAATTTATAAATTCAACAGTATTAATTAGTGGACCCGACGTTGATCCCTTTATTGGTATTGACTCACCTATCCTGTTGTATCCCTTCCAACATGCTGAAATACCAGCTTCCATTATAAATTTTACTTGGTTAAGTTTAAATGTTTCCTTTGGTCTTGTAAACTATACAATCCAGATTTCAAACACAAATGATTTTGTTTCATTGTTATACGAGGTAACAGATATTCTTGAAACTAATAATATAACAAGCGTCCAGATAAATGTAGATCAGCCCTCAGGTGTATACTATTGGCGCGTAATACCAACCTTTAGTTATTTTGAAGGAGAAGCGTCAGATATTTTTGTACTTTATATTTTTAGAAATAATTTTGCACCTATTTTGATATCAGATACCATTTATCCGCTATCAGGTAACCAACGCACCATTTTCAAATTTACCATCACATATCAAGATCTCGATAACAATGCTCCCCTTTTCTTAAGGATTATAATTAATGGAATCCCATTTTTAATGGAAAAGGAGAACCCAAGTGATACAAATTACACTGATGGTTGCATTTATCAATTTTTAACTTTGCTTAAACCTTCTAAACAAGCTTATACATATTCATTTGAGTGTTTTGATGGCTCTTATAGTTATTCTACTTCATCTTACCAAGGTCCAATCGTTTCTAATGATGCAACAATTCATGATAGAGATGATGGTTTGAAAAATCGTGATATGGAGAATATTTTAACCATAAGCATAATCTTAATTCTTAGCATAGGGATTATTGTTCCATCAATCTTAATAACTGAAATCAAAATTAAGAAAATAAAAACGAACATCTCAAAAGGATCAAAAACAGATATAAACCCTAAGAATTCAATATCAAAGAAAAACAAGTAATTAATATCTACTATTATTTCTTTATTTTTTTTATTTTCGTGGTTAGTAAAATTCTTCATAAGGGCCACTAACTAAACCACCAAATAACCCCCCGACAAAAGCCCCCAATATTGCGCTAAATATCCCTCCTAATGTTTCTGTTAATTGCGTTCCCTGAAATAAAGCCATTAAATCCTCTCCAGAAATTATACTGAATATTATCCATAATAATACAACAATAACAACCACTAATAAACCTGCTATTATTCCTCTCCGTAAGCCCTTTGATATAGCACCACTCACGAATCCTATAAAAATCCAAGCTAATAATTCTGGGGCAAAGAACCCAAGAAATGTGGGTGTGCCTGTGAAATAAGAAATCATATCAAAGTCAAAATTGGCACCTACTAATAGGTACAGAGTCTTAATGGTATCAGATCCAACATATTGTTTTATTTGAGTTATGATATCTGCCATATTAAAGAAGAACACAGTTACAAAGCTTAAAATTATGCCAAAAATAATCCCAAAAATTAAACGGTAGGAAGCCATGGTTTAAATCAGTATAACTTTAAATTCAAATCTTATTATTGTGATTGAATAATAATTAAAATCATTTTTGCTATATTAATTTCTAAGTTTAGAATTAACTAGACTCAAAAAAATATTAAAGTTATGTTGAATTTAATCAAATATTCAAAACTTTTTAATTGTACTACTTTCGTTTTTAAAAAATAAATTTTAGCATAAAATAAATAAGGGTTCTACATTGGCAAGGAAAAAGAAAAAAACTGAGGAAGAAATTGAAAAGGACGTTATAGAAGATTTTGAAGAAGCACTTGAAATAGATTTCGAAGAAGATTTAGATCTTGAAGAAGAACTTGAGCTATTAGATACTGAAGACATTGAGGCAGGATTAGAGTTAAGAGAGGAATTAATTGACAAAGATGAAGAAAGAAAACAACTTTATTTAAGCTGTGGTATCCATATCGGCACTAAATTATTAACAGGTGATGCTAGAAGATTCATTTATAGACAAACAAACTATGGATTATATGTTATTGATTTGACTAAAACTGATGAGAGATTAAAGATTGCGGCGAAGTTTTTAAGTAAGTATATTGAAGAAGGGAGCGAAAGAGTGATAGTTACCTCTGTAAGGAGATATGGTAAAGAACCAGTTAAAAAATTCTGTGAAGTATTAGGGTGTAAAGCTGTTACCTCACGATTTATTCCTGGTAGTCTTACAAATCCACTTATTGAAACGTATATAAAAGATGCGAGTGTGGTTGTAATTGTAGATCCTCACGCTGATAAAGTAATTTTAAGAGAAGCAAAATTAGCTAGAATTCCTGTAATTGCTCTTTTTGATACCGATGACACTCTTAATGGCATAGATCTCGCAATCCCTGCTAATAATCGAGGTAAAAAAGCACTTGGATTAGCGTTCTGGCTCTTAGCAAGACAAATTATGCTTGAATTAGGAAAAATTGCAAGTGAAGAAGAATTTTCCTATAATCTTGAGGAATTTACTTCAAAAATTGTGCCTGTATATAGACAAGAATAGATTTTTTCTTGAAAAAGCACCCACACTTTTATTTCTTATTTTGGTAACAACACACTAGGTAATTCCGCGACACTATTAAGAAATCTAATTACCCTTAACTCATTGAAATCTTTTTTTGAGGTAACACCTGAAAGTACAGCAATAAACCGGATGTTCGCATTAATTGCGGTCTGAGCATCTATAATACTGTCTCCTATATAGATAACTTCTGTAGAATCTAGATTCAGGTATTTAACAGCTAATAACAATCCAGAGGGATCTGGTTTAAGATTCGGGATATCTTCACCTCCAATAATAACATTAAAATATTCTAGCAAATTGTCCCTTTCTAAGATGTGTTCTATTCTGTACCTAAATTTCGTAGAAACGATCCCTAATTTGAGATTCCTCTCACTTAGCTTCTTGATAACACTGGGTGTCTTATCAAATAATACAGTTAGATCTGCCATTACGTCATCGGCCCTTTTGATGAATAAATGCTTGAATTCCTCAGCCTTCCCAACAAAATTTTCTCCTACTAGTTTTAAAAACGTATCTTCAAGAGTAAGACCAATCGTTTGAAAAATTTCTTCTTCTGCAAATTTTGAAAAACCCAATTCATTCATTGCATAGTTTACGCATTCTACTACACCTCTTGATGAATCTGCTAATGTAAAGTCAAAATCAAATATAACTCCTTTTAAGCTCTTATCTATTCTTTTCAGGTCTACATCACTCTTATTATGAATAATCAGGTGCATTAGCAACAAAACCAGTCTTTACTCCCTTTT
>JBHLLU010000161.1:0-3342 GCA_048938895.1 Promethearchaeota archaeon | reverse complement strand
CATAGAGTTATGCATCTACGGGCTAATCCGGAACTTCGTGAAGATGCAATCTGTAATTGTTGCAGTGATTGTTGTCCTTCAGGTGGTGGATTTTTAATGGCGCCGTCTGCTACTTATACAAATTATTTAGCACAGATAGATCCGGAAAAGTGTGTTGGCTGCGGTACATGTGTAGAAAAATGTAATCAAATGATAATTGAACTAAATGATGATGATAATGCAGAAAGGGATGAAGAAAGCTGCATAGGTTGTGGTGTCTGTGCCTATTTCTGTCCTGAAAATGCAATTTCTATGGTTAGAACCCCATTAAGAATTGTAAGGATAATGCCTCCTCGTCACAATTAATTTATTTTTTTCAAGTTTTTCTTTTACATTCTAATTTGAAAACGGTTTTAAGTCAAATTCTTCAATTAGATCCTTTATGGCAAGGTCAAAATTCTCAGAGATTTCTAAAAACTTTTTACCCCATCCGCTATCCAATGATATCTCCTGTAAATCAGAGGTGGGGGAAAAGAGAATTATCAGATCTTCAATTTTAGAAAAATCTTCTATTTTTAATTTTAGGATATGATTATTTAATTCATTAATAATATCCTCCTTAGTGTCAAATATGGAGTGTTTAAGATTCGTTTCAGGGACAGCAATATATTTTTTAATTAATTCCAATATGCTAATGATAGTTTCAATTTTCAGATTATTTTTACTCAATATTTTATCCCTTTTAAAGAGTTTAAAAGATAAAGTTCTAATTATTTCATGCGTTTTCAATAATATATTTAGTTTTCATATTTTCAACTATAAGAGTTCAAATATCAAGGATCTTGTAAAACTGAAAGGTGAGAAAATTAGCTGTCAAGAATCTTCCGATGACAAGGCAAAATATACCATTTGAACGATTATTTAATCCTCGTGCGATAGTTATAATTGGTGTATCAAAATTAAACCCAATGGGCTCAGCTCAATTAGTTTTTGCGTTGAAATTCGCTCATTTTCCGAATCCAATCTACCTTGTAAACCCAAAATATGCAGGTGAAGATTTTATGGGGTATAGGTTTTATGATTCTATTTCTTCGATACCAGATGATCCACCAACTGATCTTGCGATAATAGCTGTACCTGCACGTTTAACTCCTGCAATTATTGAAGAAAGTGGGAAAAAAGGGATTTCATTTGCTCATATATTTAGTAGTGGTTTTTCTGAATTAGATTCTGAATTTGATAGAAAAGGAAAAAGATTAGAAGAAGAATTAATTAAAAATGCGTCAAAATATGGAATACGTATCCTCGGTCCAAATTGTATGGGAGTGCATGCACCAAAATCTAAGGTCACGTTTGTAATGCCTATGAGAGAGATACAAAAAGTAACAAGCAATAATAATGAAACGGGTTCAATTAGTCTTGAAGGTTTAGAAGATCTAGGAGAAATAAAAAATAGCAGTGGGCAAGTAGCTTTTATATCACAGAGTGGGGGGATTGCATTCACCCATGGAATGATTTCACAATCATTAGGTTATGGCTTTTCAAAAATGGTTTCCTTAGGTAATCAAATAGATTTAGATTTACTTGACTTTCTACGATATTTTAAAGATGATCCAGATACAAAAATCATCACAATGTATATTGAAAATATAAAAAGGGATGGTAATGAATTTGTACGCTTGCTGAAAGAAACAACCGCAAAAAAACCTGTAATTATATGGAAGGGGGGAGTATTTCAATCTGGTCATCAAGCAGTGATGAGTCATACAGGGGGATTAGCAGGTAATTATAAACTGTGGGAATCAGTAGCATCTCAAACGGGAATAATCCTTGTAAATAATTTTCTAGAATTAACAGATATGCTCCAAACAAGTCTTGTTTATCCATTTCCAAAAACTTTAGGAACAGCAATTCTATCAATGAGCGGAGGTACAGCCGTGGAAAGTACTGATGAAGTTGAACGGAATGGTCTAATTATGCCCCTTTTATCCCGAGAATTGACACAAAAAATTAGTGAATTTATCCCTGAAGTCAACTCTAATTTAAAAAATCCGTTAGAATTTGGAGGAAAGGCCAGTTTAGATCAAACTGTAAATATTATTAGGATGTTGGCAGAGGAACCACAATTCTCCTCCATAATAATGGCAACTTCTCCAGAATTTCTTATTCTTGGAAGAGGAAATAGTTTGGATAATTATATTAACAAAATTTCTAATGCAATACCTTCTGATTCAGGTAAACTACTATTATGTATCACAAGCGATATGACTATGTTCGAGCAAGGGATAAAAATGAATATCGAATTTCGTTCCAAATCTCTTCCACAAGGATTTGTAGCATATCGATCCACTGAAGCAGCTGCAAAATCTTGTTATCGTTGGTGGAAATATGGAAATTACCTAAGAAAACGGCACATTATTTCATAAGAAAATTTGAAAATCTATGCGAGCTGAATTAAATGAGCAATATTTGAAAGAGAATAAAATCTATGACAAAGTTAAATCCCTATTCTCGAATAAGTATGGCTTGGATGTAATAGATATTCAACCTTTAGGTCAAGGAGCAGGCTCGATTGTTTTAAAGGTAAATACTTCGGAAAAAAATTTTGCTATTAAAATCTGCATGTACCCAGAACGTAGCAAAAAAGTGATTGGAGAATTTGCAGTAAGAAAAAATTTGATTAACCTTGGGTTAGATTTTGTTCCTAGACCTCTTTGGATCGATAAAGAAATATTTAATCACGGTGCAGTCGTATTCAATTATATCGAAGGTAATTCACCTGATTTCAGCAATGAAGATAATTTACGAAAGTTGGCTCAAGTTTTAAGCAAATTACATAAACATTATTTAAAAATAATTCCAGATGGATATCAAGTATTTCAAGATCATTTCAAATATTTGAAGGATCTGGTGTTTAAAATAACGACAAAATATGATTATATTGTCAATGATGATATTAAACATGGATTGGAGCTTGCGTTAAGTTCTCTTGTTACCATTTTAGAGTCAAAAAGAAACCAGTTCACATATGGCTTAATTGGATTGTGTCATGATGATGTTGCAAGTAATTGCATAACTGATCCAAATGAAAAGATCTGGCTTGTTGATTGGGAAAATACTTGTATAGAGGATATCGTTGAAGAAATTGTTTATACCGCTTTTGGATTAGACTTAAATGAAGCAACGAAAAGTTTTTTCTTTGATGCATATCAAAAGGCTTTTCCTAAGGCTAAAGGTATTAACTTTTTAGAAGTGGGAAAGATTTATCTTGAGTTGGAACCCCTTTTAAATATCTGCTGGGGATTTGATTTTCTAGCTGTAAACCTAAAAAGAAACTTACAGCCCAAGTTCTTTATTAATGAA
>JBHLLU010000160.1:0-3346 GCA_048938895.1 Promethearchaeota archaeon | reverse complement strand
TAAAATGTCTCGGGATGTCCCATGCTTCCTCCTAAATCAAGAGGATTTCGAAAAATAGTGTTGACATCTGGTACAAACTCTCTAAATTTTGCAGCCGTTTCTGGTGCGAGTTTAGGAACTAACAAATCGTATCTTTCAAATATATCGGCCGTTTCTATTGAAGCACCACCTCCACCTGTAGTAATTCCCATTTTTCTATTTATTGGCATACTGCTGATATGTTGAAAAGTCATTGCTAAATTTATTAGTTCGTTGGAATCTTTAACCATTAAAGCACCTGTTTGCTTTGCTACAGCTTCCCATATCTTTAATGAACCTGCTAAGCCTCCAGTATGAGAAATAATTGTTTCTCTTGTTGCTTCACCACTTCCAACTTTCCAGAGTATAACTGGTTTACCCTTAGCTGTTAATTTTTTAACTATATTAATAAATTTTCTACCAATTTCTTGACTCTTAATATTTTCCACGTAAAGTGCAATTATATTTGTTTCATCATCCTCCAAAAAATATTCTAAGAAATCTACAAAATTTAAATCAATTTGGTTTCCAATGGAAAGCATCTTACTCGGAAATGTTCCATATATCGATTGACCTTTTGCCGATATGTATATAGCTAAACCTCCAGATTGAAAGATACCACTAAAATTACCTGATTCATTAGTGAGAAGACTTGAAAAGGTAATTTTATTTTTTGGTACAAAGATACCCATGCAATTTGGACCAATTACTCGTATCCCATATTTTTTTACAACTTCTAAAACCTCTACTTCTAAATGATGATTTCCCACTTCAGAAAACCCAGATGCAAAAATAGTAGCAAAAGAAACACCTTTCTTTCCGCATTCTTCGAGAATCTTGGGACACAACTTTGCGGGAACAGCAACAATTACATAATCAATTAGTTGACTTTCAGGAATGTCCAATACTGACCCATATACGGGAAGATCTGCGATTGTTTGCCCCTTTAACCGAGGATTAAATAAATATATTGGTTTATCAAAGCCACTATTTTTAAAAATGCTAACCCAGTATCCACCAGCTCGTTTTTCATTAACGCCTATTATTCCAATGGCTCTTGGATTGAATAATTTCTCGAAATCAGTCATTTTAAACTCCATATTTTTTTACTTATTTTAAAAAAATAGTCAAAAATAATTAATCCTTATACAAATAATTTGTTATCTATTCCTTTAAATTTCAGTTTTACAAGCATTAATGTTTTTGATACACATCAAATTTTACTAGTAAAAGCTTATTAATGCATATTAGTATATATAGAGCTATATACCTTTTATTTTAAAAATGAGGAAATAATGGCTTCTAAAAAATTTAGCTATGCTTTTGCATTTCTATTATTTATATCTACATTTTTGACTGTAATATCATATAATTTCGGAGATCTTCAGACTTCTCAAGGTAAAATTTTTAATAATTTTTACGCCGATTATGATTTTGAAATTGGGGGAGATTTAAATCAAACAAAATTTCAATATATCTATGATTCGAACGGATTATATAACGTTTCATGGACCATCGGTACTGCCCTACCTGGCAAGTGGCAAGAAGATATAGATACTCGATTAACTTCAAATGTAAGTGGTTATGGCATTAATTTTGGAAATGGTGTTCATGCACCGGTTTGGGTATTTACAAACTTGACACTTGGTGATTCGGTCCCTATTGCTGTGGATGGTATTGGAGATAGACCTTTTAATGTTTCTGATGAATTGAGCATGGATTATCCAGGGTTTGGCTCTTTAGATATCTGGGTCTTACAGGATACTAGTTTTCCTCTAAGAATCGCTTGGTATGAAAAGAGTACAGGACTTCTTATTAACGGTACCTTCCCAAATTTCTTAGATTCTTATAATCTGACCTTAACAGCCACAAATATGTTTTCGCATTATAAACAAGAAGGAGGAATCCCAGGATATAGCTTACTAGTGTTTTTACCGTTAATAGTAGTTATATCTTTAGTAATTCTAAGGAAACAAAATCGTAAATCAATAAAGAATTATTAATTATATCTTTTTTTTAAAAACCTATTTTTAACTGCTTTAAGAGTTTAATCAATGAGGCTGTCAATTTGTAATCTTTAAGTTGATTGAATGGAACAAATTTAGCATCAAGTGCATCATCTTGTGCAATAGGGAGATCATCGGTTCTACCATCAATTTGTTCTACAAAATAATTCAGCAAAACGTAATGATACTCAATTTTACCCTTGTCATCATACATAATTTTATCTATAATTCCAGCTAACTTTGTCACTTTTACTTTAAATCCAGTCTCTTCATATGTTTCTCTTTCCGCTGCTCTTTCTACTTCCTCTCCTAAATCCAAGTGACCTCCAGGAATTGACCAATAACCTGCATCTGGATTATATTTCCTTTTAATTAATAGAAGATTATTCTTTCTTACAAGCAGAACCCCTACACCTACATGTGGTCGAATGGGGTATTTTCTTGTATCAAAAGCAGAAAGCTGTTCTCGATCTACCATATTAATTTAAAACTATGTCTTATTATAAAGAATTTCAAATATAATAAATAATATAGGTTTTATAATAAGTAAATTCTATACTGGATATCATGGTTCGTCCTTGGTATTGGCCAAAAGATGGAATGCCTGAACGGGCAGAGCCTTTTACTTGGATTATTAAAGGAAAGATGGCCATTTCATGGTGGCCAGACCCGTATGTAATTGAAATATACCAAAAAGAAGGAATAAAAGCTATAATTAATTGTTCTGAATTTGATAACCGGGAAGATATACCAAGGGAATTCAATTATTATCATATAAATATCCCAGATTATGATACTCCAACTGAAGGTCAATTAGCTAAGTTTATTGAATTTATAATCGAATCTGGTTCAGGAAGTCATCCAATTGTAATACATTGCGTAGCAGGATGCGGTAGATCTGGAATAATTGGTGTAACTTGGGCGGCATATAATGGATATATACCTGATGGAATAGATCCAGTAAAATGGATTCGTAAATTGAGACCCTGTTGTTTAGAAAGTAAAGAACAGATGGAATTAGCAAGAAAAATAGCGAGAAAATATCAAAAATAAAGTATTTAATATCGAAATTTATATATTTTATTAAAAGTAAAAATTTTTTCATTGCTAAACTACTTTTAAGAATCGATGCCAATGCAAAAATCAGACTATGTCTATATGATCGCTGATAATATAATAGTATATCAGATTACGCTTCCTGAAGATCTTCAAGGAAATAAGTTGCATGCGCATCTTAATAAGTATGATGAAGATTTCCTTAAAATAATAGCAGGATTTGACAAAAATTTCTTAGAGCATTTTTTAATAATATCAAAAGGAAA
>JBHLLU010000159.1:0-3349 GCA_048938895.1 Promethearchaeota archaeon | reverse complement strand
ATGCCCCATAGGACATTCTCCCCTTTCGAGGATTTTAACAATCTCTAAAGAAATTTCATTCATTTTGTTTCCACCTTTTTTTGATAGATATTTTAATCTTTTCTTTAATTAAACTATTTCTTATCTTAAATGATAATCCTATATTTGAAGATATAACAGTGGATTGATCCAACTTAATTTAAAATACCTTTAACCAATTACAATCCCTTCTATTTAGTATTCTGATTGGCTCTTAATCTTTTTTTTAAGACTGAGAAAGAAAATTTTATTTAATAATGAAAAAAAAGGAGATTTAATATTTTAATATGCTTATCCTTCAAGCTGCTTTTTGAGTTTCATCAATATAGGAATGGTTTTAGCAATTTCCATTGCAGGGGATGATTTGATAAACTTGAATAAACCGGGTTTAGTCATTCTCCAAACATTTGTATCTTTAAGTAATTGTTCTTCAGTATCTGCTTCTGATATCGTAATTCCCCAATAATCTCCTGTGGAAACATACCATCCGAGTTGCTTGACTCCTTCAGTTGGATATAGCTTCTTACTGATAAGTGTTTGAGCAATATCAGCTAAACCTGAAGGATCGAAATCTTCATTTAATTCCCAGTATGTGATAAATAACACTGACTTATTCACCTCTATTAAACTTGTAATTGGTATTTTAGGACAAAAATTATCTCAAGAAATACCAATAACTTACATTAAAACAATAACTAATTTAAGATTTTCTCAAAATTGTAAAAAAGTTGATTTTATTCTAAAATGTCAAAATCTTACCTATTAAAAATAAATACTGAGAAATGTTATATACCCCTTATGTCTATACAAGTAATTTTAAAGATGTGAATCTAACATGCGTCTCTTGGTTATTAAGTTAATGTTGTTTTGTTCAATATTATTCTCTTCAAATATTATGATGACCACTTCGATTAAGGATAAGGAAGTGGATTTAAAGACCTCAGCATTGACTTCTAATCAATTTTATGATTCGTTCAAATTGTTCGGTCCAAATGGTGAAATGCTTGCTCAGTTGTTTGACATACTCTTTAATCAGTCTCTCACTTTAGATAAACATGAAATATTAGACGGAGTCTATGTTTTTAATGCATCGAAAACCACGGATTATTCGGGTACATACCATTTTGGAGAGAATGATCAGGAGATCCATCTACTCTCATGGGCAGATGTGAATAACGATAGTTTTAATGATTTTATAGATCCCGATCCGGGAGTTTCATATTGTGTTGTTTCAAAGATTGGGTCATTTAACTATACAATAAATATCGAAGCGTATGTCACGTTAATCATCTGGGATAACGATCATTCATTTGTGGATGCGATGAAGAGAATCCTCGATTTTGCAATTCTACTTCATGGACAAGCTCCTGAAGAAATGGTGATTTCTGAACAATTAAAATTAATCTCATGGTTGTTAAAAAACCTTAACAGTATCTTTTCTGGAGATGAATTGTTTATTTTTAATCCTATTTCCTTTCAAAAATTTGAATTCACTCCCTTACAAGGGTATAATATCACTAAAACATGGTACAATACTGGAGCTAATGGAATCATCGATAATGATGACTTTTTGATCAATTCGAGCATTTTGGCTAATTGGAATGCTACAGCAGATATAGTTAAAGATTCACGAATGCAATGGCTTTTAACCAATATGTCTGATAACCCTTTTACCGCGCAGAGTTATACCACTATATCATTTGATTTGATTCAATTATGGCTTAAGAATTTTGAAATAGCTGTTGATAGTGGAGCTTTAAATATGCAAAATCAGGGTACGAATGTTTTTACTGGAATGAACATCGAGTCTTACTTATTTAGACACAATCTAAAAGGAGTATATTTGTACCGTGATGATGATCTAGATGCCGCAATTGTGGTTGATGTTGATGAAAAAGTAATAGCAGAAGAGAAACCAGATCTCGTTATAAGTCCACAAAAAACCGAAGTAACAGATAATATAGTATTAACCGTCATTGGAGGGATACATTCTTTACCTCCTGAAGCAGAAGGAGAGGAAAACGTAACATGGGCAATTGTCCTCAAAGATCTCCAATTAATCTGCCTACCTATCGGGATTGATATGGATTCCTATGTACAAGCATATAAAGAGAATTTTACGTTTATGGATTTCAAACTTACATTTGCAAAATCAGCTGGAAAACCAGATGCAAATGGAAAAATGAATGCAATGGGGAGTGTAAAGCTTGAGCACAATTTAGCCCCTTGGAATAATGGCTCTGGTCCAAAAAAAGACATTGCCGGATTAGACTTAGCAATGATGTATTGTTCAAGCATTTTCCATTTTAAATTTGATGTAGATGCCCAAAATTTAGATCTAGCCAATCAAACTCAATCAGATATGATAGATGATTATGATAAAACTAGTAATCTATTAAAGATCAAAAATTACCTCGGTGGAGGGGATAACTACCTTAATTTCGTTGATATCGCAGGGGACAACTACATTTTAGGGCAAAAATCAACCTTGAATGGAGAACCGATTGGAGGAACCTCATACAAAGCTAATTCTGCTATAGAACTTTCAGGATTGTGGAAACTTCAAGGTGATGCAGACGAATTGCATACAGGGGACATTGATACGATAAAAGATGATTTTTCCCCAGAGTTTAGTAATAACATAACTAATAATGTAATGTTTTATGCTAATTGTTATTCTAACTTTAGTGATTATAATGCTGCGGGTATTTGGCATGATCCTACCTTCTTTATTTATATGGTTTTTATTCGCGAATCTACAAGTTTCTGGCCAATATTGCTTCTTACCATGGGTGTCGGATTAGCTGGAATCACCACGATAATCATTATCATCCTCAAGAGAAGAGGAATACACTGAAATTTATACGGGAATATTAGAATTTTTTAATGGAGTAGCTGTTGAATTATGCACCTCCTTGTTAAACTCTTAATTTCAACTTAATGACACAATTCCTTCAATAAAAAAAAAGTTTATTAGATTTTAGTATTTTTATGTATTCTATGGCAGTTTTAGACCTATCATTTCCATGGATTCTGCTAATGTGGCATAAAGGTCAAATCTAGCATTTACTCCTTCGATCTCTGAGTACATATCTACTAACTCTTGAGCCCGATCTATAGCTGCTTCAAGTTTACCTTCATTGACTTCGGTAATTGTTATGCCTTTAATACCATTTTTAGTTCTCATTAAGGCTCCCTGTATTATTGTTTTACCTATAGAACTATCCTCAGGAAATTTTTGAAAAACTTCAAGTGCTTTTTTACCCATCTCTTGACTCTTTTGAGGTGGAAACCATACATTTACAAATAAATACGGCATACTTTCACCCAT
>JBHLLU010000090.1:7919-11926 GCA_048938895.1 Promethearchaeota archaeon | reverse complement strand
CGAAATGGAAAATACTCTCCTTACGCCCGAACCACGATAAACCCATAGAATATATAATAACCCAATGATACTAACCCCTCCAAGGAGTACAATAAAAAGAGCTGCGACAATAGCTGCTTGAAAAGCTTCCCATACACTTGGTGCTATTACCAAAGAAAAATAAAACACAAAAACAATGAAAATTATACAACAAAATGAAAAACAGTTTTTTCTAAACCTCATTGTCTGAGATATTTCAAAGGGTTGAAAATTTGATGTAACTATATTGGATCCACAAAATTGACAAAAATTAGACTCAAGGTTGGTTTCTTTACCACATACGGGACAATTTATCCCTTCATTCAGATTTTCGCTCATTTATATCAATTCTTTTTATAATATGATATAAAACAATATACATATTTCGTTGTATATAAAGCTATTAGGACCAAAATTATCTTTTGACAAATCTGTAATAGTTATAACCTCTTCTACTGAAATGTTAGATTTATTGTTATAAAATCATTACAAAAAATTTTTTCCATACAATCAAAAAAGTAATAAAAAAAGTATTAAATAAAATTATATTTACTGGTTAGTTTCCCTCTCGATAATTTTAGAAAACTGCTGCGATGACAAGTATAATGTAGTATAATAACGCAATCATTCTTCTTTTCACCTCATTTTTGTAATTTTTAATTATTTTGATTTTTAGTTAGAAAGTAATCCATCAAGATGTGCAATTTGCCTATCTAATTTGTTAATGAGATGGTAAGCATCATAATTCTCGAACACGCAAGACATGACCTTATTCTGGATTGAATGTGATTTTTGAGAAATTTCTTGGATGGCATACAAAAAATCATAATATTTCATATCCGACATAGCTTTTTCCTCCATTAATTTTTTTATTTTTTTTTCAAGTTTTACTTTTTTTTTCTTAAGTTTAATTTGGATTCTATTTCATATATAGTTCACCCTCCATAACTCTCCGAGAACTTCGAACCCAACAAGAAGCTACAGAACTTGAATGATTAATCAATATAAAACTAAATTTAAAATTTATTAAAACTATGTGAAAATTGCTTAGTCGATTCCTACATTCAGAATGCATTAAATTTATAATTCTGAATTTTCATTAATTTATTGTATTTATCTATCGATTTGGGAAATTTCATTTTATCTATGTAATAATGAATAAATTATGAGAGAAACAGTATGAAAGTTAATAAAATAACAATTAAACCAAGCAAAATTCTGATAGATTTAATATTATGTCCTAAAACACTTCTCTATTTGCAGGATTTATATTGTCGAAGATGTTCTTATTATGAATTAGATAGTGAAAAATATGTTGAGTGTAACTTTACAGGACATAGATATGGTAAATCAGATCCAATCAAAGACAGAATAATTCAGGATCTCTCAACATCCTTTATAACAGAACTTCCTATAGAAAAAAACACAAATAATGATAATGAAAGAATTTCAGAAATTCCTGAAATATCGCAAAATTCTAAATCAATGAATAGTTTTACAGAAAGATTGCAAGAAAGGAAGACCAAAAATGGATTACGGGATAATGATCTTTCTAAATATATTAAAAAGACAAATCTCGCTACAAGATTAGAGAATATTAAAAAAACTCCTTCAGAAATGGAATAATTGAATTTTATTACTCCTTCATTTCAGTATTATCATTGAACTCTGAAGAATCTAGTTCAATAAAGGGAACAAGAGGTGTATAAGTACCAAAATCGCTAAACCTTTCTTTAATATCATGAATTATTAATCTTAATTTTACTTTATTGGTGGTAGAAATAGCTAAAACAGCATTAGGTGTTGTTTGTAGCACTAAGATATACCCTTTTTTACCCTGAATAAATAATTGTTCAAATTTACCCTTCGCTATTTCAATGATAGATCGTTCGGCTAATGAAAGTAGGGCCGCAGTCATCCCTGCCATCTTAACCCTATCCATACCTCGTGATAAGGCGGATGCGATTGGAAATCCCTCAGTAGAAACAATCATGGCAGCTTTCACTTCTGGTATGGTTTTTACGAGTTTTTTTAATTTTTCATCCATAGTTTCTACTTTCATTTTTAACGACACTATGCACCATCAATAATTTTATAATTTTAGCATACAATTTACTTAAGTTCTAGATTCATAATACCATATTTATTTATTCCCTTTATATTATATTTCACACCTAATAATATTAAAAAAAAGGGATAAACTAATTAATAGTTTTGAATTTATCCTTTAGGATCGATTAGAATATGGTTAATGACCAAAATCTATATATTGAGTTTTAAATTTAATCTATCTTTTCATCCATATATTTCTTAAGAGATGTTATTGCTATAGAATAAAGCGGAATTACTGATAATTCTACAAATATAGAAATTAAAAAAGGGGAAGTTGGTCCAAGGTTATCCCAAGCAAGTCCTCCTAAGATAGGCCCTAGAATTGCCCCCAGAAAACTAAGCCATTGAGTTGCTCCAAAAACTTTCCCTCTGTGATATTTTGAAATACGACTTACTATATTCTGAAGGATAACGTTTCCTCCCCAAGCAAACGTGGAGTCAAATAATAATAATACACCAAAAACAAATCCATTAGTAGAGTTGATAATTAAAAATGTGACTAAAGAACCAAATCCACTTACTACTGCAATTCCAAGGACAGGATTCACTTTATCTGCGAGCTTTCCTAATTGAGGAGCGAATAATAACGAAATCACTTGACTTGGGAAATATATTAGCATTACGAGAACTGCATTACGCACCAATAATACATCAGTAAGATACCCTTGAAAGTAAGGAAAAGCTAGAGATGCATTCATATTGCTTGTCATGAATGCAAGAGTTAATATTAAAAAACCTACATAAAAACCAGAAGTCATTTTATTGGTCGAATATTTAGTCGTATTTATAGGAACAGGTTCTTTTGTTAATGTTATTGGTTCTACATTTGAAGGATAGAGGGTAAATATATGTTTCTCGAAGGTAAGTTTCTCATCGACTTTACGATGAAATATTAATCCTCCTAAAACATTTGATGCCGCAAAAATTAAAAGTGGGCTATATACAAGGAATAACACTTCTGGAGTGACAATACTGAAAATGAGAAAAATTATTACGCTTATTATAGATCCTACAAAATTTCCCCACCCAATCATCGCTGCTCTTTTTCCAAATGCAAAAGAACGATTCATTTTACTTGATTTTTCAGATATCAAGGTATCTAATGGTGTCCAAAAGAAGCCAACGAAAAACCCTAATACAAACATCCCAGCAATGAAAATTAAATAATCAGATATAATAATCCCAATATACATGAAAACATAGGATGCAGCTCTTCCAAAACTGCCTACTAATACTAGTAACTTCTTAGATATACGATCCGTTAGATATCCTACCATTGGAGAGCTTAATAAGCCCCCAACCGTTTGAATTGAAAATGCTAACCCTAATTCTGTGCGCGATACCTCGAGCAAATTAATTGTTACATAGGGAATTAAAAAAGAAAAGAAAAAAAAACCCATACTATTCCAAAAAATAATCCTAATCATCGGGACAAAATCAGGCGTAGTTATGTTTTTTTTTTCCAAATTACTATTAAGTTTATTTAGCTCTTTTTTCCCCATTATTAGAATTTAGTCAGATCACTTATCAGAATAATTAGTAAAAAACTTCACTTCCTAAAAATTTCACTGATTTCACTGAATATTTCAATTTATTTAATTTCTAATTCTATTGAACAACCACTGAAGGGTTCTTTTGCAAAAAAAGTGAAGATTTATATTTTATCGAGATATTCTTTGTGTATATAGAAAATCCTATAGAATACTTTATAAAATTATAAAAATACTATCAAAAGAAAAAGTCCAAATTAGGGAAATTTAATTAAGTAGGGTGATAAAATTATCCGTGAATAATTATCTGAATAATCAAGAATCGATCTTATTTCGATGGGAGATTGGGCAAAAGGGGGAAATTGGATTTATCAAAGGAAAAAAAAC
>JBHLLU010000090.1:0-7819 GCA_048938895.1 Promethearchaeota archaeon | reverse complement strand
AATAATCAAGAATCGATCTTATTTCGATGGGAGATTGGGCAAAAGGGGGAAATTGGATTTATCAAAGGAAAAAAAACAAAAGAAAATATTTTAGGGATTACAAATAAAAGAATTTTTCACTTTAAAAAATTAAAAGGATATGATAGGATATATCGAGATATCCCACTTGAAAAGATCTCATATATAGAAAACGCTTGGCACGCTAGAAATCTTGTTTTTTTAATATTAGGTGCTATCTTTATGATAGTAGGATTAGGTTTGAGTTTTAATTTATATACTTTAGTATATGCAATCGCCCCTATCTTAGCTATTATAGGGATTGTTTTATTCGTAAAAGGATTAAAACAGTATGGATACCTTATGATTAATGGGGAAGATTGGAAGTTCCACTTCAATAAAAGAGAAGATATAGCTTCAATAGAGGAATTTGTCAAAGAGGTTTACTTCATTATATAGCAATAAATTTACACCATTAAAAAATCCTAATAAATTTCTAATTAGTTCTAAAAGTAAAATCTATTTATAACCAGGTATATTCACTTTTATCAAGTTTTTCACGAATTTTCTTTTCATCTTTTTTTATTTGACTTACTTTTTTGTTTCTCGAATACGGCTTTATTTCCTTTTTGCGTGATTTCCCTTCTTCATCGTGTTTATGTTCTTTAAGATGATTTACTCTATGCTCGTATTTTTTACTCATATTAATTATTCCTCTTAAATTAAGTAACTTATACATTAACCTTATAATTAGTTTTCGTACATATTTTGAAAATTAATCTTTTAAATTTACTCGAAAATTCTATCAATATTCTTTTTCTAAGCATTATCTCCCAAATTGGAAGAATTAATGTTTCTTTTGGAGATTTTAGCTTACGGTTAAACTTAGCTGGAATATTTTTGATTATCATTGTGATTTGGTCCGTATTTATTGCTAAAAGTCTTGGTGACCTCTACGATTATAAAAAGAATCGAATTTATTATGAGAACCTTTCAACTATGGCTTTCATTATTTTACAAAATGTTACAAATTTTTAAATATAGAATTTGCATCTTGCACCTTGTTAAGATGAAATCAAATAAAATAAGAAGCTACTTATTAATAATTACCTATTTTGTATTATTCTACAATAGTGGAATTATTAAAGATACTCATGCAAATCCATTGGTACCTTATACACCTTCATGTGGAGGAGTACTAATTAAAGACAATAATACTTATTCTATGCCTAACGCTAATGTTTTGATTGAAATTGATGCTACCAATCCTAGCAGTCATTATGATCTTCATTTTATTGGTAATTATACTATATTTAATCCTAACAATAGTACAAATGTGACTATTGTTGCTCCCTTTTCACCAGATATGTTTGGAATAACATATGATACTATAAATGATATTCTTTATGAAAATGGGTCATATATAGGACCTGTACAAATAGAGATGCCTGAAGTAATCTCAAATTGTATAGTTAAAAGTAATGATAGTACAATTCCATATGAGATTTTCGTCTTTGAGCCCCGACTAGAGTATCAATGGAGAACTTTTCATATGATTGGTTTATTGGGTAATATTACCCTTCCTAAAAATAATACTTCACTATTAGAATATAGTTTTAATAGTCATATTACAATTCCACGAGACTATGGTTATTCCGGATTAGAGTTTATGTATTTTGTAGGTACATCTCGGACATGGTTTGGAAATATAACTGAAACTGTTGAATTTAGAGTCAAAGGTTATCAACCAGATAAGGCTTATAGTTGGCGCATGGACCCCGATTATATCCGTGGTAGAAATTGTACAATCTTTAATATTAAGGATGGAAAAAGTTATTTATGGGTATGGAATAATGAAAGAATTTATGAAGATTATACTATCCTATACTATTATAATCAATTCGGAAATTTTGCAAATGGCTCAATTCCTTTTGGATATTATTTCTTGATATTTACTCTACTTGGAATAGCAGTAGTGATAACTGTTCAGAAAGGCAAAATGAACTATTATTAGAACTATCATCTTTTACATCTTTGTCAGTACAGTATTTGTCTAAATCATCGGATAGATGTATGTGTATATGATCCATATATCGCCTTCCGAAATAAAGAAATATCTTTTACTGTAGAAATCTTAGTTTTTTAAAATCTCCCTTTTTTTTATTCATCAATTTTTTTTTTGAGAACAGGGTATTCAACTATGGTCATCTTTTCTATTTGCCTTGTGGTTTCTGATTTTTTTTCTACATTTTCTCCAAAAATAAGCGTTCCATCCTTGGTAAAGTGATACAGCCGGTACACATCTCCATAATCTAAGATGACAAGGTAATAAGAAACTTGCGTTCGCTTTAGGCTAATTGTAGGAAGTGGACCACCTTTTGAAAATATCTTCTCATCCTTTACTCTTAATACTTTAGCATTATGAGGCTTTTTCTCCCGAAACTCTCGTGTGGCAAATTTTACAACTTCTTTTAAGGCCGTCCGTTCGGTAAATTTGGGCATCTCATTACACACTAATAAGAGAATTGAGGTTTTTAGTATAAATTAATATAAATACTTTAAAAAAACTTCACTTCAAAAAATTCTAGATCAGTATTACGTATATTTTATAGAAGTTCTATATTGGTATTATTGACTATTCTCTTGGTGTAAGGTTCATTATAGATTTTTGATCAAACCAAAATTTTTTAGTTTAAATAAAAATTTAAGTGAGTACTTTTTTTTTTCTTAATAAAAGTATAGTGAAGATGAAATAATATGGCTCAATCTGAAGATATTAAACATTTCAGTTGCCCTAAATGTGGAAAGACAGGTACTATTTTTTTTATAAAAGCCATTGGAAAAAAAATCCTAATAAAACAAAAATGCCCACAACATGGAGATAGAAGCTTTAGTGTTCCTTTAATGAAAAAAAATCTTTTTATTCCTCATTTTCGCGATGGGGTGTTTCGATGCCCTAAATGTGATAAAGAAACTACCGTAGAAAGTGCGAAACCATCAGGTCCTTGGATGTTAGTAAAATTTATTTGTCCGACTCATGGAAAAAATATTCCCCCTCAAAGAATCTGGAGTACAATCTACGTAGATATTTCAACAAAAGAAGCTCCAGTACCAAAAGCAGGTCAACCACAACCAGCTGTTATTGACGAGAAGAAGTTTTGTCCTAATTGTGGGACTATTTTGAAGCAAGGGGGAGAATCACACTGCGATGCCTGTGGTACCAAATTCGTATGAATAATGTCTAATACTATTCTAATTATAAATTAATTAAAAATTCCTATAACCATTCAGCTCCGATATCGACTTTATCCTTCACACCTTCAAGACTGCCTTCAGGAAGAGGGTTTCCAAAAAGCAGAACTTTACAATTACTTCCATAAAATACTTCAATCCCCTTAAGAGAAGAAATTTGATTTTCACAAAGATTCAATTCTTGTGCTGTTTTTAACGAATCAAGTCCTTTTATTTCTGTTATATTGTTATCGCTTAAATTTAAACTCCAAAGATTCATAAGCTCTTCGAAGCCTTTAACTTCCTTTATTTTATTAGTAGCAAGATTTAAAGAACCAAGATTCTTAACCTTATCTAAACCACTAATCTCTGAGATATTGTTAGCAAATAAATCTAAGTCATAAAGATTATTTAGGGATTCCAGGCCTTTTATCTCTGAAATTCGGTTTAAATTTAGACTCAATCGTCTTAGTTTTTTAAGCTTATCCAAGCCTTTAATCTCTAAGATAATATTACCATTTAAATCCAGACACTCTAAATTGATTAGTTTATCTAAATTATTAATCTCTGATATCTTATTGAAGCTTAAATCTAAGCTTGTCAAACTGGGTAAATTGTCTAAATTATTAATTTCAGAAATATTTCTCCCTAATGTTAAATGTGTTAAGTTGATCAATTTATCTAAGCCTTCTATTTGTGAGATTTTATTTCCTAAAGCTAAATGTGTTAAATCAGTTAGACCCTCTAAACCTTTTATTTTAGAAATTTGATTTCCAACATATAACATTTTTAAATTCCTTAATTCTTCTAAGCCTGACAATGTAGAAATATTATTTCCGAATAAATCCAAAAATTGAAGGTCTCTGATATCCAAAAGCCCCTCAAGTTCATCAAAGCTTCTAATACCCATATCTCTAAGCTGAAAGGTTTTTAAGGGAACACTCTTGAAATCATAACGTTGAAAAGTTTTTGTAGTTTTATATTTCTTACCCTCGTACATAACTTCACTCATACAAATAAAACAGTTAACCACAAATTTAAACTTTTTCACATAATTGGATTATCGATTTGCTCAATATAAACTAAAAAAACTTTGAAGAATTATATTCTCATGATCTTTTGTTTAAATCATACACAAGATAGTACACACTCTTTGAGATGTGAATAGAAGCTTCATATCTTTGATTTTTCCATCTTTACACTTTTGTTAATACACAATAAAAACCACAACATTTATATACTAGTTTACACACTTTATGATCAGAGAACACACAAATGAATACACAACAAAAAATAAAAAAAGGTATGAAAAAAATGAGTCAAAAAAGATTGGAAGGAAAAGAATTAATAATTATTAGAAATCTCCAATACGTTCAGAGATTCTAATATCACCAAATTTTTTTATCACGGTCATCAAATAATAAAATTAAATAAAATAATTACTCAAAATAAACAAAAAACAACAAAAGAATTAGAGGTAAAGAAAAATGAAGAGAAAACAATTGGATTGGAAGGAAAGGATTATAGTTGAGAATATGTACTATATCCGAAATTATTAATTCAACATTTTTTTTCTTTTTTAAAATTCACGATCACGAAAATTAATTAAAAATTAAAAATAATGAAAAAAAACTTATGAAAAATGTGGAGGTAAATTAAATTGAAAATTAGGAATGATATTGAAGAATTAGAATATATAAGAAGTAGAGAGGCTTCCCAATCAATATATCAGGGGGTCTTTTTCTCACTATTTTAACACTAAATAAAAATTAAATCTTTTTTAAAGAAAAAATTAAGGAGGTAATAATAATTATGAAAATATCTGGTTCAGGAAGGCTTTCTGAAGGAAAGCTTAATGATAAGGTAAGTGTTTCAGGTTCAGCAAAAATAGAGGGAAATTTTGAGTGTGATGGATTTCGAGCTTCGGGATCGGTAAGAGGTTCGGGAAACTTAACTGTTCACGGGGATGTGAGAAGCTCTGGCACAATTAGAATATCTGGCGCTCTATATGCTGATGGAAACCTAAGATCTTCAGGTACAGCATCATTTGGGGGAGAAGTACTTATCAAAGGGGTATTATCGAGTTCAGGATCATTGAAAATTGGTGATAAAGTTGAGGCTCTTGAGGGAGTAAGATCATCTGGCTCAGCAAGGATCCAAGGGGATCTTTTATCTGAGAAAAACATTGATCTAAATGGTTCAACATCTGTAGATGGAGATGTAAAAGCTGACAATGTATTTATGGGTGCAAGGAAAGAATTTGGTATAAGACTTGGAAAGCATCCCTATAGAGTAAATGGAAACGTTTATGCTGAAAATAAATTAGAAATTGATAAGGCTTATGTAGCTGGAGATGTGAGGGGTCGAGACGTAAAGATTGGGAAAGGATCAGAAATCTTAGGTAATGTTTATTATATTGATAACATCAATGTTAATTCAAGAGCTAAGCTCGCTAATGACCCAATAAAAATTGAAGTGAATCAATACAAATAAACAAATTTCACGTAAAAAGGAGGAGATTAATGTCATATAAAGAAGAAAGAAATGACAAAGATGAAGAAGATGCCGAGAGAATTAAGTGGGAGTTGAATACGATTAAAGATGATCTACTTGATGAATTGGATGAATTGCATGACGAATTCAGGGATGAGATAGAAGAGATTATAGATGAAAGTGAAGAGATTAAAGACGAATTATTGGAGAATTTAGAGGAACTTGATGAGGAACGGGAAGAACTTTTTAACGAGATTGGAGATGTAAGAGCTGAATTAGAGAGTTTAGATGGTGATGCGTTAGATAGAATTGAAAAATCAAGAGAAAAACTTGATCGACTACGGGAAAAAATCGAGAGATATGAGGATAAATTAGAGGTAAAAGTACAAAAGAAGCTTGAAAAAGCTAAAAGAAAGGCAATCAAGAGAATAAACATATCGGTTGATGAGGATATGAGTGAGGAGTGGAAAGATTGGGCTGAGGGATTAGGGGCGTCAGTTTCGGAATTAGTTCGAAAATCAATGAAATTTGTAAAAAATAACATTGGGGATATAGCAAAGTTAGAACAGTTAGGAGTCAAGCTAGAAAAAATGGGCGAAGGATTAGAAAAAGCGGTGAAAGAGTCAGGGATAGAAAAATTAGGTGAGAAATTAGGGGAAAAATTTGACAAAGGTAAATCAAAAATTAAGCTTACAATTGATACTGATACCGATAAAGAAACGATAATGAAGAGAATTAGTGGTATGATTAAACTACAGAAATCCTTACCCATCGATAAATTAGCTCAAGCGCTTAATAAATCGGAGAATTTCGCTGAAAATTTAATTTATGAGTTAGCAGCGGAAGGTATTGATGGAGAACTTGAAGGAGGTGTGTTTAAGTTTACTAATCCTCAAGATGAAGTGATCTTAAAAATTAAAGAAAAAATTGAGAAATTATAGGAAAATAGAGGTAAAAAAATTATGATTAATCCAATATATGAAAATCTTGCGAAAGTAGTAGTCAAGTATTCACTAGAGATAGAAAAAGGGCATCAAGTTCTTATTTTTGGTCCAACATTCGCAAAGGAATTGTTCCAAGCATTAGGAATTGAGATAATGAAACTAGGTGCCCATCCCATCTATTATCCGCAATTAGAAGGGATGCAGGAAATCTATTTTAAGAACGCGACAGATGAACAATTAATTTTTGTTAACGAAGCTGAAAAACTTATGTTTTCAAAATGTGATCGTCTAATTCAGATTTCCGCAGATTTCAATACCAGGAAATTTAGTAATATTAATCCTGAGAAAATGGCGAAATTTATGGGGGCTCCAAAACGAAAAGAACTCAACGAACTATTTGAGAAAAGAGTTACAGAAGGAGAACTCAAGTGGGTTATAGTACCGTTCCCGTGTCAAGCACAAGCTCAGGAAGCGAATATGGATATTTTTACTTATGCTAATTTTGTTAATAAGAGCTTATTTTTAGATAAGAAAAGCCCAATTGAAGAGTGGGTTAGAATGAAAAAGGAACAAGAAAAAATCGTTGAGTATCTAAATAAAGTTGATATAATTCAAGTTATAGGTGAAGACACAGACCTAATATTGTCAGTAAAAGGAAGAAAATGGGAAAATTGTAGTGGACAAGAAAATTTACCGGATGGAGAAGTTTTTACGGGACCGGTTGAAGATTCCGTTAACGGTAAAATAAGATTTACTTATCCTGGAATATATTATGGACAGGAAATTGAAGATATCTATTTAGAGTTCAAAAATGGAGAAGTTGTAGAAGCAACTGCGAAAAAAGGTGGAGAAATCCTTACAGAAATATTGAAAATCGAAAATGCAAAAAGAATAGGCGAATTTGCCATTGGAACTAATTATGGAGTTACTCAGTTTACAAAAAATATGCTCTTTGATGAAAAAATGGGGGGTACTTTACACTGTGCCCTTGGGCTTGGTTTTGAAGAAACTGGTTCGAAAAATAAGTCACCAATCCACTGGGATATGTTAAAAGATATGAAATTACCTGGATCGAAAATTATAGCTGATGATAAAGTAATCTATGAAGAAGGAAAATGGAAGATTTAGTTATAATTACAAATTTTATTAAAAAC
>JBHLLU010000089.1:0-11931 GCA_048938895.1 Promethearchaeota archaeon | reverse complement strand
TTTTTCAGCAAGAAATTTTAAAGGAATATGTTTCAAACAATGCAAATGTCAAAGATTTTTTGAAGAGTGAAGGTTATTTGAAATTAATAGGCGATTTCTTCTAAGAAGTTATGAAATAATAAAAAAATAAAAGGAAAAAAATTAGTTTTATGATTTATTTAACTCATCATCAATGCCTGCGATTCTTTTTACCAAATCTTTTCTAGACTCAATATCGTATTGAGTCGTAATTGCTATACTTTCCATTACGGGTGAGCCTCCGCCATGATAACTCCCAAAAAGATGTACTCCTCCTGTTGAGGAACAGTATACATCCCCAACATAGCGCCAAAATTGGGCGGCGTTTTCGGGGGATATATTAGGATTTCTAGTGATATACTTATAAAGGTGCTCCTTCAATTCCGGATTCACAAAATCTCTCTCATAGGGAAATGTTGCTGGAATACCTCCTGAAAGATCAACTATGATTTCAGCCTCACGAAACACATTTTCTCCTGATAAACATCTCCCTACATTGCAGTAAATTGAATTTGGAATATAACTTCCGGGACCATAGGGTATAAAACCAACCCCAGGCATATAGACTTCTGGCTTACCTAAATCTGAGGCTGTGTATCCGGCAGCATAACCTAATTCTGTGACCATAATCAGTTCAGCTAGCTTACTTCTCACATGAGATGCTCTATGAATATTATTATATTCTGCTGCTAAAGCTGCAGTTCCCACAACTAGATCTCCTATCGCAGGTTTACATCCTGAATAGCTATGGCGATGGAATAGGGCAAATAATAAAGCTAAAGTACCAGCATGTTGATATTCTCCACAAAGAAAAACCCTTTCCCATGGTACAAATACATCATCAAATATTATATAAGAATCTGTTGCACCAGGGACAAATCCACGTTTAAAAAATTCTCTTTCACGAAGGTTATGAATTGTCACCACTTGTTTTACTCCTTCATAATCACCAGGTATTGCAAATGCAACGGCATAGTCTTTATCCTCTGGCCTTAGTGCCCTTGTTGGAACAACTATTATCTCATCTGATACTGAAGCTTCGGAGATATGAAGTTTACAACCCCTAACTATAATTCCATCATCTCTTTTTCCAACAACTCGAACATACATATCTGGATCTTCCTGATCTGCAGGTCTCTTTATTCGATTACCTTTCACGTCAGTTTGAGCGCAAGCAGCTATTAAATCTTCCTTTTGAAATCTCTCTAGCCATTTTTTGAAGTTCTCATGATAATTAGTTTCGCCATTATTCGATTTATCAGCTTCATAGCTCACATTATATACTGCATTCATTCCATCACAACCCATACAACGTTGGATACATCCCCCCACTTTCTGGCAGATTTTTCGGGTTAGATCCTGCTTTTTATGAAGGTCTTCGGTACTATGATGTACATGTGTAAATCGGTTAATAATTTCCCCAGTAAGATGTGATTTCGCAAAGATTAGATCCTTATAATCGGGATCATCAACAACATCATAGGTGGTACCAATTGTATTGATACAATCAATCTGCCTTTCATCTAATCGATTAATCCGCTCACCATTATAGTAGATATTATCTTTCATTTTGCCTAAAGCTTTCATATAGTCTTCTTTTGTTCTCATTTTTTCTAACTCCTCGTTATTTAAATCTAAAAAAATAATTCTAAGTTCTATAGTATAATGCTTTTTAATAAAGAATAAAAAAAGAATTATACTACAAAACCATCAATATCTAATTAGTGTTTTGAATTATTTAAAATATTTAGAATTTATTGATTTCACCCAAGCCTTATTTTTAGGTTTTATATAATAAAGAGGTTCTTTAATGTGTTTCGAATATCCAAATAAGTCTAAAAGGGATCTTAATCATTTAATTCTTTAATTACCCTTCTTTTTACCAATTATATCACAAAAGAATTATACTATAGGAGAAATATGAAATGGATGTCGAGGAAAAGTTAGATACAATGAAAATTATGTTTAATCCGAAAAATGTTGCGATCATTGGAGCTACGAACAGTTTAGGGAAGATTGGTGCTTTTGTAGGTATGAGTATGTTAGCATGTGGATTTAATAAGAAAATTTATCCTATCAACCCCAGCCCCAAATACCAGAATAAAAAAATTATGGGATTTGATGTGTATCCTTCTTTAGAAAAATGCCCAGAAAAAATTGATTTAGCAGGAATTGTCGTTCCTCCTCATGCTGTAGTAGAATCAGTAAAAATAGCAATAGAAAATGATATTAGAGCCGCAGCCATCATCACCGCAGGGTTTGGGGAAGTAAAAACAGAGGAACGGCAGAATGAAAATAAAGAATTAGTAAAGATTGCTGAGAAAGGGGGTTTAATCTTCGTAGGACCAAATTCAATGGGATATTATTCATCAGAAGATAAATCTTCGCCTCTTCATTTAGGATTTGGTTTTATGATACCTCAACCAGGCAATATTTCGATAGTTTCTCAATCAGGGACTATGGGAACGATTTTATGTAATGCCCTTCAAAAAATTAGATATTTTGTATCAAGTGGGAATGAAGCCTCTTTAACACTTGAAGATTATTTGCAGTATTATGCTCAAGATGATGAAACAAAAATCATTGCCTTATTCGCTGAAGGTTTACGAGCTGGTAGGAGATTTAAGGAAATATGTTCAGAAACTACTAAAAAGAAGCCTATTCTTTTTCTTAAAGCAGGTATTACAAAAACCGGCGCTAGAGCGGCCAATAGTCACACTGGTTCTATCGCAGGTTCATTAGATATGTATAAATCTGTATTTAAACAAACGGGTGTGATATTGGCAGATCAATTAATGGAATTTCTCTATCTGATTAAAGGAGCAGAATCTCTTCTGCCACTTCCTATTCGTGATCCCTTGCGAGCAGGCATTGTCAGTGGAGGTGGTGGAATAATAGTACATCTTACTGATCTATGTGAGAAACATGGAATAAATGTAGTTGATTTGAATACTGAACCAAATGGTCCCAAACTCATAGAAGATATATCAAAGCATCTTCCTTTCTATTGGAGTCATAATAATCCAGTTGACATGGTTGCAACGAGAAATCCTCACGCTTATGAAAATGTAATAGAATTAATGTTGAATTCAGATTGTTTTGATGTCATTTTCACCATGACTAATACCACATTTATCGAAAGAACTGATAGGTTAAAACCCTTTAATGAAACAGGTAAACAAATGAAGGAAATGATGATGATGATGAGAGGTGATAATTTAGATCAAATTGCTGAAAATGAAATAGAAATAGTTAAAAACCATCCGAATAAAAAGTTAATCTATATCTCTTTATCCCCAAGTCTTGGGAATCCTATCTATGATATATATGATGAAAATCAAGTACTGGTGTTCGGTGGTAACCTCGAGACTGCGGCAATCGTATTGAGAAAACTCCACAATTACCAAAAATTCATTAATCACACCTAATCAAGAAGGTTTTGCATTGCGATTAAAGCACTCCCAACTTGAATTTTTACCAGCTTTTGTATCGGGATTATTTTAAAATTGGTCTTAGTTAATAGATCTTCAATCGTTTTCTCCACCCATATATCTAATTCTTCTTTAATTTCTAGTACTTTTTCTTTCATGTCAGGAAAACTGGTAGCAACTTCATCACATAACCGAGCGATCATTGCGACTGGGAGTGTAGTGTAATATGTATTCCCCACTGTCAGGTCAAATGCTTGAGCAATTGTTGCATTTCCCTTGTATTCATCTGATATTTTAGTGAATTGTATTTCCGGTTCTAATCGTTTTTCAAATTCATCAATAAAATCAAGAACAGATGTAAAAATTTTTGATCTTTTATTACAATACTTTCTAATAAGCTCAAATTTTGATTTGGCAAATTCATGTACCTTTTTAAAATAATCAAAAAACTCTAATCTCTTTTCTCTATAACCATAATTGGACTGGGAATCGTCTTCTAATGCTTTATCGTAAAAATAAGGCATTTCACAAACCAAAGTGAATCCTTTATCATTTGTTATTTGTTTAAGGTAATCATCTGATGAAGTTCCGTTTTTAATTAATTCTTCAGGATTCTTAACTCCATTTTCCTCATAAAAATCATATGATTCTTGTATCCCAAATAATTGATATATAGCAGGTGACAATGCCTTTATATAGGGAGCCTCAGGTTCACCACGATGAATTGGCAAACCTTCTTTTTCTACAAGATTCACCAAATCTGGAAACATAGTTTTCAAATTATGGGATACGTACCAGTATATTCCACAAAATCCAGCATTATGTAAACTGTACATAAAAAGTGGTTTTACTTCTTCAATAATTCTCATCAAGGCTTGGGTTTCTGGAGGTGAGTTTGTAAAGTTTAATTTCTTGTAATTAATGGGAAAGGTCCATTCAATTTGCTCATAAGGAGCAGGGCGATAATAGTTCTGAGCATATTTAATTGGATTAAATTTCCCTTTGAACCATCCTTCATTTAGAACAGCTCCATCAGGATCAATAACTTTAATCAAATACCAAGTATAACCTAACTCTTTTGTAACATTTGGATTTTCTGCTAAGTATTGTGCTAGAAATTCGACAGTTAGGCTCCCAATTGGTTCATTAGGATGAGGGAAGGCAAATAATAAGGCTTTTTTCTTTCCATCTCCTATTTTAAGGCATAAAATTGGTCTCCCCAATCTAGATTTTCCCACATCCGATAATTCCACTCCACTAAATTTTTTTGCCAATCTTCTACTTGAATTATCAAGCTCCTCCACTGTCATAAAATCTGTATAATCCGGAATATTTTCTAAAATTTTACTTATGTTCATCTTCAAATCAAGTTTCAAACGGTATTGAATTTCAATATTTTTAGGAATAAATAATTTATTTTACAAGAGAGACCTTAAAAAATTTACCAAAAAGACATTTTAGAAATATTAGAACTAGAGTTATTTTTTTATCTTTCTATATTTCAATCCTCTTACAATAAGCAATGCACCCGCAATGATAAAAATTACAGAAGCACCTAATAACTGGAAACCAAAAATAAGAGACGCCTCGGAGGGTCGACTCAAAATGGTAAATGAATAAAATAATATTGCACCACTTATTCCTATTATACATAATCCTAGATATTGTTCATCTTCCATTTTATTTTGGCTTCACCAAGTAATGTATCACAATCCTCTACAGAATAATTTAAGTTTATCTATCCAATATTAGGTTTTACTAAATATTTTGTAAGGATCGATAATGATGAAATATCCATAAGCTATAAATGCAAAAAAACCCAATTTAAATTTTTTCTTAAAATATAAAAAAATAGTAAAGTGAATAAAATATTTAATTAATAAGCTTTTTCACTACTTCATATCTAAAGCAGCACGAGCCTTTTCTAAATTATCAACTCCAAGCACTATTCGATTGTTCTCCGCTAAATATATAAGATCTATATTGACTCCTGCTTTACCTATTCTTCGTGCCATCTTACCTCCTGTTCCGGGTTTTCCAGCGATATTTCCTATGTCCAAAACAAGCACTTCACGAATAGCACGTACTTCAAATCCTTCATTTTCAAGAACCCACTTGGTAGTAGTTTCATCTTCTACCAAAATATGAATGATTCCCTCATCATTTTGGGGAAATCCACACAATCCCTCCATATTAATACCATTCTTACCCAATGCTTCTCCCATGTCTGCTAGCATACCTGGTTGGTTTTTCAAAATTACTGTTAAATCTCTCATTATTTCCTTCCACCTTATTTTAATTATAATCCTTATTGATTTAAACCTAATTTCGTTATCATTAGATTTTATTCCAATGTTTAATTAAGATTTTTCTCTATTTAAGCTTTCTTTTGAAATTTTATTGAAAGATTTATTGTTTTAAGAATATAGTGTCCTTACACAATTTTTTAAGGTTTCGATATCTTCAAAATAAAACAAGGACTCACCCTCCTTAAAAAAAGGTGTTAGTAATCCTCCCCTTTTTAGTACTTCGGTAATTTCCACATCTTTTAAGACAAAAACTTTGGTTTTATCAAAAAATTCCTTAAAAGAGAGGATAATTCCCATCTCAATCATATGACCTCCTTTATCGTGCTCTATTACCATGAGGATTTCATTCGAGAATTTCGCGATAAGATCAAATTTCAAGATTAAATTCTCAAGGTGAGTCCGTCTAAATTCTTTTTCAAAAAAACCGAGATTATTTTCTATAGCATTTACAATCTTTTGTACTTCTTGGAGTGTAATGAAGGTTTCATCACTATAAGAGCCACATATGAAGATTTTGTTCTTGGTTAGATCATAAACTGAAAAGATGTTAATAAATTCATCCAAAAACTCATCCCACGCACTCTCGTGTGAAACTTCCATATTATTCCCCCAATTTATATAAAATAATTTAGAAATTCATTTATACTATAAATTATTATATACCAATAATAATTGACTCAATTAATTTTGAGTTAAATTTAAATATGCGCCTATCCATATTTTACATGGAATTAAATGAAAAAAACCAATATAAATATAGAGAGGTAATTGATTTGGAAACTCCAAAAAAACTTGAAAATATGAGAAAAGAATTGGAAATTATCTCAGAAAAAACACGGTATAAAATTTTATTAACCTTACTTGCAAGTGAAAAATCACTCTCATTCAGCCAACTGAGGGAGTTACTGCCTTCTATTCCAGAAAATAACTTAAATTATCATCTTAAAGTACTTAAGGAAAAAAAATTTATCAAAAATGAAAAAAAAATGGAGTATAAACGCTCTGAACCGAGATCATTTTATTCTCTTAGTAAAAAATCGATTGAACTACTTGAAAATTTAGGATTAACAGACGTCAAGGCAGAATTCCAAGCTTTATTTAAACAGATGACTTAGGTAGAGGTTTAGATGTTAAGCAAGCTGAAACCTTCAGCTAGAGAATTCGTCATAGTCTACAGTACAGGGGTTTTTTTAACTTTTTTTTCTGTCTTATATTTTTTTATTAGAGGGTATCCCGTTGTCACTACTACCACTGAAACATTAGATATCAGTACCCCTCCATTGTATATGATCCCCATTTTCTTACCGTATGGAATTTTGTTAGGAGAAAGTATTTGGATGTGGAATGAAGGACATAAACGAGTTGAATATATTTTATTATTTACCGAATGTGGAGTGATTGGACTAGTTGCTTTTATAAGATATATTATAAATATTCCTTTCAGTGGACATGCTATTTTAATTACCTTTTATCTTTTATATCAAGCAATCCACAATAAATTTCAATATGTTCTAAGAATTCTAATTGGTATAACCATTTTTGGTTTAACAGCTTTTTATAAATTAGTGTTATGGGGAGATCCTATTACTTTTCTCTTAGGATCTTTATTAGGCATCATTCTTTGGCTTCCTGGATTCTATTATCGTCTCAAGAAATTTTAATTCATTCTCATTTATTTATTGAAATAAGTAGAAGCTTCTTCATGATATAATCTAAAACATTTTATTGTTCCAATTATTTACCAATACATAGTTCATATACTATATTTATAAGAATAAAGGCATATTTGGGGATACTAGGTGGAAGCAAATTTTACGCCGAAAGAACTTGAGGTATATGACAGATATGTGGCAAAAGCAGAGGAAGTATGGGAGAATGAAAATCAAAGTGTAGGTATTTATGTTGAACAACTTGCAGCAGAATTTCCAAATAAAACTGCTTTATTTTACGAGGATAGATCATGGACTTGGGAGGAATTCAATGAAGAATCGAATAGATTTGCGAATTATTTTAAAAAGAAAGGATTGCTACCCGAAGATACTATTGCGGTAATGCTAGAAAATTCACCAAAATATTTCTTTGTAACTACAGGAATAAATAAAATACAAGGAATAAGTGCATTAATTAATATTAACCAAAGACAACAAGCTTTAATTCATTCAATTAAAATTGTAAATGCTAAATGTATTATTGTGGACGGGGCTTGTTTGCCAAGTTTACTTGAGGTAATTAAGGATCTTCCTTTCAACAAGGATGATATCTTTATTATATACAATCTAGAAAGTAAGGATAATAGAGGAGTAGATTTGCAAACAGAATTAATAGATATTTCCAAAAAAAATCCAGGTACCACTTTTAATTCGAAAATGACAGATATTGCTTCATATATCTACACTTCAGGAACAACCGGTCTTCCTAAAGCTGTGATCATAGAAAATCAATCAACCACATGGAATGGTGTATTTTATGGCTATTCAATAACTCAAGCAAATTCAGATGATATAATTTTAATAGCAAATCCTTTATATCACTCTCTCTCAATATGTACAGCATGGGGAATAGCGGTCTATTTGGGAGCAACAGTTGTATTGCGTAAAAGGTTTTCTGCTTCTAGTTTTTGGAAAGATATCCATAAGTATAAAATAACCTTTACCACATATGTCGGCGAAATTCCTCGATATATTTTAAATCAACCTCCTTCTGATTTAGAAAAAAACCATACCCTCAAAAAAATGCTAGGGCTTGGTTTAAGAAAAGATATTTGGCTTAAGTTTAAGGAACGATTCCAAATCGAACATATTTTTGAATATTATAGTTCCACTGAAGGTTACGGGCCTATTGTAAACGTAGATGAGGTTCCAGGGATGATTGGAAGAAACATCGCAGAAAATCACGCACTAGTAAAAGCAGACCCTGAAACAGGTGAACTATTTAAAAGTGAAGATGGTTTATATATCAAATGTGAACCCGGAGATGTGGGAATGTCTTTGATGAAAATCCCAGAAATAGATAATTTCAGAAAGTATAGCGACACAAGAAAAACTAATGAAAGAGTAATTCGCAATGTTTTTGAAAAAGGAGATGCATATTTTATAACGGGTGATTTACTTCAACTCCATGATGATATGTGGCTTTCTTTTGCAGATAGATTCGGTGATACTTTCCGATGGAAAGGAGAAAACGTTTCTACTCAAGAAGTTGAAAACATATTAAATTCCCATGAATCGATTTTAATGAATGCCGTGTACGGTGTGGAAATCCCCAATCATGAGGGAAAAGCGGGTATGGCTGCGATAAAAATTGATCCTACAATTGGATTTAACGAAGATGAGATTTCTCGTTTTGTTTTAGAAGTGTTACCAAAGTACTCTATCCCAATATTTATTCGTCTAAAACAAAAATTAGAAATAACTGGGAGTAAAAAAATTCAAAAAGCAAATCTTCGAAAAGAAGGTTTTAATCTCAATGAAATTGATGAACCAATGTATCTTTGGGACTCCTTGATAAAAAAGTATATCCTATTTGACCAGGAAAAATATCAAGATATTTTAAACGGGAAAATAAAACTCTAATTCGACCAATTTTATTTAACTAAAAAATAAGAAAATCCCATATACACCAAGTAAAGTTATAAACGAGAGAAAAATTGGTATACCTAGTATTTTTACTACTTTATTAAAATCCGTCTCAAAGTATTCTGTACTATAGGCAACGCAGGGATGAAGTGGAGTAATTAGATATCCTAAAGAAATTGAAGTATAAAGAAAAATAAAATCTAGCAGTGGTATAGTCGAAAACTGTGCTATGTAAATAGGGATTAGTATTGAGATGGGGAGTTGGATACGACCCGTAGCAAAACCAAGAAAAAAACCAATCAATATAAAAAGAAATACTGATAAATTTAGACTAGCTATTTCTTTATCAGCACCAGAGAGAATGAACACCTCTAAAAATATAAACATTGAAAATATTATTAAGGGAAATCGCCAAATTTTCATTTTTTGTGAGATAGTTTTAATACTTAATAATTTCATTTTACTAAACCGGAAAGCAAGCCAAATACTAAAGACCAAACCTAAAAGAAGGAATAATTCTGGAACCGAGAAATTAAAAAATGCCCTACCAATAAAATCAACAATTGGAGCAATAAGAATTGGTAGTAAATTATGAAAAGCACGCTTGAGATCCCTTTCTCCTTGTTCTGTAAAGGGAGACACATTCCTTACCAACGTAAAGTATCCTATTAACCACATGATAATTAGACCTGGGATTAATCCAAGAACAATGGTATAAAGATTGATTTCTGTAAGGACGCTCGCTAAAATCAATGATGAAGACAATGGATACACCAATATTAGCATATGCCTATACCATACATTTATTGAAACTTTTTTGGTCGCCTCCTCTTCAGAATCTATTTGTTGCACAATGGGAGCTGACATCAAAGCACCCCCAGGTACTGGTAAAAGTCCAAATAATGCAGGTATTAGCATAAGAGAGGATCTTTTTGAAATTCGCATTTTTTGAATCATCTCCATCATCAAACCTGATTCTTCCATTATTCCCCCAAGAATCGGAATAAGTATCATAACAACTATTAAAGCTAATACTGTTAGATCCGTCAATACATTGATTAACGATTGAAGAATATTAACTCCTGCTAAAATCGCAAAACCAAAGGCGCCCAAAGTTAGAACAATACCTAATTCATACTTGGAAAGGGCTAACACTACACCAATTACGATGAGAAAACTTAGCCATGCGGGTAGCATATCAGAAAAAAAATTTTTGCTTTTTTTACTAGTTAGAATTCTTTTTTAAAGAAAATAATGGAAATAATAATTAGTTTCTCATATAATAAAAAACAAGGAAATTCACTCAGGATTTATAATGGTTTCCCACAAAAAACACAGAATCTAAATTCCACATTATTTACTTGTCCACAAAAAGTACAGGTATTTTTCTCATCTTTTCTAGGAGATTTTTCTTGATCTTGAACAGCTCTAGCAGTAGAAGTACTCTTAAGCTTGTCAATCCATCTTTTCACAGTCACCATACTTACTCCCTGATCATTTGCAATATCTTGGAGACTCCATCCTAATTCATAATATTGTCTCCGTAACCATTCTAGATTTTTATAGTCGCCCCTTTCCTCTACCTTTTGAATTCCACCTATTACGTCATATGTCCGTAGCAATTTATATATAACCCAAATTATAAATGGTATTCCAATCATTAGCCCAATTGCCAACGCGATATAAGGAAGGGCACTAATAATACCCTCAAAAGTTTGAAAAATCATACAATACCACAAATAACATTTCGATATTTTACTAGATTTCTTGATTATTTAAAATTTAAAATCTCTCTTTAAATAAATTCCTAATAAAGAAATAGCTTCCTTATGTTTATAAATAGTTCCAAATTTTATAATTATAATAATTCAAAATAATCATCATTCAAAAAGAGGCTATTCTAATAACCATATCAAAAGAAGTTGTACAGAATGAGAAAATACGGTCTATTGTTAATTCGACATACAAAGATAAAGAATTTATAAACTTAATGAAAGCCACTACGATTGAATCTATTGAATCCAATCCTTACTACAAAGAATTCGTTATCAAACACAGATTTATTATCGATGATGTGAATCAGATGGATGATTTATGGTTAATACCATTTATAACCTCATCTACTTTCAAGGAATCAGTGGGTATGTTTAAAAAATTATTAAAAATTCCCTTAGAATCCCCTGAGTTTAAAACATGGAATGTTTCCTCTTGCACAACTGGAGATCCGTCTTTAGTTGGAAGATCGTTAGATGATCTAGAATTTTTAGCTAGCATGACCATAAAATGTATTTATGAGTTTATCCCTATACCCGCTGAGGAGCATAATCAATATGGCACTATTTCGATGAATTTTGCACCTAATGTTACTTTTTTAAATCGGATTGCGATGAGATATACTGATTTGAGACCGATACAGCTATATACAAGCACATTAAATGATATTACGACTAAAATAACAAAACCAAAATATTTAATTAAATTTTTTATCTTCAAGGCATTTAAAGAGATTCTTAAGAGACATAGTTTAGTAGGTGCCTTTGGTATTAATGCTAAACATGTGATAAAGACAATCAACAAGAATTCAAGTAAACCTGTTGA
>JBHLLU010000158.1:0-3388 GCA_048938895.1 Promethearchaeota archaeon | reverse complement strand
GGAAAAACTTTTTTTTGATGGTTCATAATATAATTCAGATATTAATAGATTTTAATTTTTAATTATTTAACTTAAATATCGAAACCAAATATCTACTTAACCAAAAGGAGGAAAAATATCATAATAATACCAATCCGCTGCTTTAGTTGCGGCAAATTAATAGCACATACATATGAGCCTTATTTAGAATATATAGAAAAGGGTGAAAGCTCAGAGAAGGCTTTTAAGGAGTTAGGAATTGAGAGATGGTGCTGTAAGCGCATGATCGTAAATTAATAAGTATTCAAACTTATTAAGCGTAAGTCATGTGGATCTTATAGACGAACTACTTAAATTTCCTCGATTGCAATAATAATAATTCTTTCTTCTTCTTCATCAATAATCCTATATAGGTAGATCTACTAGTAAAACTTTAAATTTAAGTGCATACAATAATATTCAAAAATTAATTTTTTCCAGGGAGTATGCGATATTCGAAATTATTTATCTTAGGTTTTGTTATCACTACTTCAATAATATATCTAAATCCAATTATATTATTAGATTCCATTGTAAAAGGCAATTTCTCCATTGATTTATCCTCTACAGATTCATGGTCTAATTTTATTAGTAAGGACACGGATTTATGGTACTCAAAAGTAAAGATCATCGATCAAGATGTCTATATCACTGGAAATTTAAATAGACGTACAATTCTTATTGCTAAATATAATAGTTCAGGAGTAAAATTATGGAGCTATAAATGGAAAGATTCAAACCATCAAAGATTCTATGATTTTACTTTTGATTCAGAAAATAATCTTATTTTAATCGGTACTAGTGAAAATTCAGCCGGCTTTGCTGATATTTTACTGCTAAAATTAAATTATTTAGGAGAGTTAATTTGGTTTAAAATCTTCAATCCATATAACGATTGCAATATGCTTTCAATTATTTTAGACTCGAATAATTCGATATTTATCTCAGGCTATGATTATAAGTATGATAATGGGGTTTCATATCAAATATTTCTTATTAAATTAAGCACTTCAGGAGATTTCCAATGGAGCCATGAATATGCAATAAGTAAATATCCAGAGCGAATGGTATTAGATTTGGATTCTATGAATAATCTATATCAAGGTGCTAGTGAGAGGAATTTTAATTTAAATTTAACTAAATACAACAGTACTGGTTCAATATTATGGTCCAAACAATGGGTAGATAGCAATCTTGGATTATTTCAATTAGATTCAGAAGAAAATATTTTGATAGCAGGCACAACATATTATTCTGGTAATGAGACTATTGATGGGTGGATTACTAAAATTAATAGCACTGGGATTATTCTAAACAGTATTCTAATTGGAAGTTTTAAACATTATTATAAATCTGATTTGTGGTATGGTGATAATCATAATAATATCTATTACTTGTTGTCAAATTATTACCTCACTCCACAATTATTAAAATTTAATTCAAGTTTAGGTTTTGAATGGAATTGCTCATTAGAAGATTGTTTCCAAGATTATCATTATTCTTCTAATAATCATATAATATGTGATTCTCAGCAATGTCTTTATCTTCTTTCAGATTATTTTAGATCTTACCAAAATTTTGATATCTTGATAATTAAACTTAACAGTTCAGGAGATATCCTTCAAAATTATTCATGGGGTGGATTGAATCACGATTTCTGTAATAATATTGAAACGGATTCCCAAGATAATTTATATATGTTATGTGAATCAGAATATCTAAACCGCTGGAACATTGCTACACATGTTAACATTTTAGTCAAGAATCCTATTCCGTATGAAACACCTCCTAATTTGGAACTTGGGTTCACTTTTTACGATTTTCTTCTATTTTATATTTTGGGAATCGTAAGCGTGGTGTCAATAGGCACAGCATCTTCAATATTGATTAAACGGTCTAAGTGACAACATTTCGATAATATAAAACACAACAAATTCATTAAAAAGTAGAGGGAATGAATAGTAATAGTCCAAGTAAGAATGAACCACAATTTGCTAATCCTACTTGAAACAAAAATCTTTTTGAATTAACATGTATACTGTAAGTTTTACTCAAATCAATTTTCAAAAGAACCCATTCTACTAATACAACAAAAATCTCTATAATCAATATGTAAAACCAATAAAATAAAATTAAGTAAATATAAACTATGTATGCTAAAATTTGAGTAAGCGGGAAGGTGACTAAATTTACTTTAAAAAAGGATCGAAATAAACCTTTGGATTCGGACCTAACAATAATTTCAATCTGTTTAAGTATTAGATATTCTAAACCTGTTCCAATAATAAATATAAAAATTAAATAAAAAATCTTTATAACCGGGTTTTCTATTGGATTAATTAGAACAGGATTTCCTAGTGCATTAATTGTAAAGAAATCTAAAATAAATGAAATAAAGAGGATACCAATCAGTTTTTCTTGCCATTTCACACTTTATAATCAACTTTGATTGTTTAAAATACTTTGTATTAGAAAAATAACTTCTAAGAATTTCACAATTCCTATTCTTTCTAACAACAAGGTAAGTTGTGAATCAGAATTAATTGAATTTAATCAAAAAGAATATTCTACTCATTGTTTTCCGTAATGAGTAGTCCATCTTGTTCTTCGTGCCTTCTTATTATAATCTAACAATGATTTTTTGCATTTATTAGTGCAAAAGTTTAAAATTGTCCCATCTCGCCTAATAAACATAAAACCACGTCCAATAGGTATATCAAATCCACAGAAACTACATTTTTTGACTTTAACCATAATAAAACCTCTTGTAAATTGTTTATTCTTTTTCTTTCTTAAAGAGTTCAGCTTCACCATATTTAGTAACTTTGAGATTTATCAAAGTCATATCAGAGGTCACTTCATTGCCTCGTACTGTTTTTCTCTTCTTTTCACCTTTTCTTTTAGTTTCTTTACCTCTGCGAGTTTTCCTTCTTCTTTTTTCTCCTTTTTGTCTATATCCAATTCCGCGTTTAGACACTAGAATTCTCTTCTTTACTGGACCATGTACATCCTTTCTCATAGGAAAACCGCTGGAATCGCTTCCACCTGTGATCTCAAATTCATAGTTAGGAAATCCAACCAATCCCCCATTAATCTTATCACCTATTTTCATCCCTTCAAATCTAAACTTTTTCTCATCAATCTCAATAAGTTTAGATAACCCTTTCCCAGGGCCCTCTTTACCACCGCTTATGTTTAACCTATAGACAATTTTCTCAGAAGACACAATATATCAATTAAGCTTGAAATCAAAGATTAACTTCTTAAATGTTTATTTTCATAAAAATTTTATGCTATTTTAGGATTTAGAATATTTTTCACCTTATTTACATTTTATGAAAATTATTTTTATCATAACAACCTATAAAAA
>JBHLLU010000088.1:0-12170 GCA_048938895.1 Promethearchaeota archaeon | reverse complement strand
TTTTATTTTAAAAGAGATAATAGAAGAATTCGGATTATTCATAGAGAAGATAGTTCAATTTTATTTGATTATTACCCCTCTAATGGAAGAACTATCTATCGATATATTAGGGTAAAAGATTCCTCCACAGGTGACTTTTATTTCTTGAGTGTTCCTAATGAGGTAAGAAACTGTAGAGATGCACTCGCATGGACCTTTCGAATTCCTCCCAACGAGTATAATTTAGTTAAGGAGACTTAAAGAATTTAATTATCTTTTATTTTAACATCTTATTCTGAGTTTGCTTATCATAAATAAATTGTTCATATAGGATCAAGTATATTAGCTTGATTATCTATGCATCATTTGACATTAAAGGATAATCAATAAATGAGGATCTCGAATTTTGCCTAATTGTATAGATTGTGGGGCCGAAATATATTATCTGGATAATAGTCAGACAGAATTTAGATGTCCTAGTTGTGAATATCAGAAGAATCTTAAGAAAGCCACTCATATAGCTTTAAAATATTGCGGTATTACAATGGGAATTATATTTATAGGGTGTTATATTATAACGGGAGTCATAATGCTCTTGTATAAGTATGGCTTTAGATTATAAAGATTCCTTTCGTAATTTTGAATTAAAGATTGAATTTAGTTTTAATACAAAATTTATATATATTAGAATCTTAATCAAGAATAGTCAAACCTAGTCTATTTGCGATCAATGTGAAAAAGAAGATCATTCCAATTACAATATCTTTTTATTTTATAATTTTATTGATTTCTATATTTGCTAATTCAGTCCAAGCTTCTAATACTTTTTTGTACCCTAATAAAGATTCATATGTTAATAGCTATGAACCTAATAAGAATTTTGGTGAAAGAATCAATATGGAATGTGGTACATTCTACGTTCCAATGACGGGAACGACCTTTTTTTGCGAAGCATACATTTGTTTTGATCTTAGTGAAATAGATTTAGGTTGGAAAAAAGTAGAAATTAGTCTTAAATTTAATTTTTTTTCTAATTTAATGGATTTCGATCTCTATGAAGTCGTAGAAAATTGGGAAGAATCATCAATATCCTGGTCTAATAGACCATCTTTAGGAAAAGATTTACTTTCATTCAGAGTTGAATATGATTCAGAAATCATTATTGATATATCTTCTCATTTATCTGAGAGTGAACTTTCCATCTGTATAGTGCCTTTTCATCAATATTATCAAGTTGTTAACTTTTCCTCAAGAGAGCATCTTCTAGATGATTATAAACCTCAATTAATGTTTTATTATTATAGCGTGAATTATAATCCTTTTCAGATTTTTATGGGTGGAATTATAGCATGTTCTACAATTGGGTTAATTATTTGGGCAATGCTATATCAAAAAGCTAAGGGAGAAAAAATATTTCAGGAAAAAACTAACCAAAAGAAAATGAAAAAACTAAATAAGTTGTGTTCTTCGTGTGGGTATATAAATACAAGTAATACAAAATTTTGTTATAAGTGTGGGATTAAACTAGGATAAATTTATTGAAATTCAGTAAAAATATTTTATCATTGACTCTTTGATTTATCATATTTAACTTAAAAACCCTTTAGAATGATAGATTTTCAAAATAAAAAATTAAGATTATTTCAAACAAAATTCTTAGTTAAGAGTAGATACGACTTAGACATTAGCAAGATATATATTTAATTCATCAAAATTCCTTACCATATCCTCAAAATCTTTTACGGTATTTTCGAGTATTTCGGTTATAAGTAAGGTAGATTGTTCTATTTCATTAATAGATCCAAATAGATTCTGACTAACTTGAGTCGCCTCATTTAATTTATCTAAAATTAGTGTAAGTGTTTCATCTGCTTTTGTAAAAGTATTAGCTCCTTCTTCGGCTATACCGACTAAGACATTTATATCTGATGTAACTTCTTTCGCTTGATCCTGAACCTCTGAAGAAGCTTGCTTTGCCAATTCTGCGGCTTTTTCGGCATTTTTTCTACTATTTATTACAGCATTATTAATATCATTACAAGACGGCTGTATTCCTTGTAATGCAATAGCTTCTGCTTCTCTTATCGGATTTATTTCTAATAATTCATCTTCTATTTCATTAACTGCCCCTGAATTTACCATATTTACATTTTGCGCCATTCTAAACGTATTTTCAATTCGATTTTCTAAGTCTACCTCTATTATTAAATCTAATATTGATTGAATTTCTTGAGGATTAATTACATCTAATGATTGAATAGCATCTTTTACCTTATTCAAAGCGTCTATTCCCTCTAGAACTTCATTTTGAGATTCAAACATCCCTCCTACTAACTCCTCTGTAATACCAATTATTCTTTTTAAAATATTAACTACTTCAGGGATAATGAACGTTCTTTCATTGTGTAGATAAAGTTCTACTATAATTCCGACAGCTTTTCCAACTTTCATCAATTCACCAAACGCCTTCCTAAATTCATCATAGATTTGTTTTAATATAGTATCAACTGAAATTTTGCCGTCTACAGCATTTTGAGCAGTATTTAAGACATTTTTACGAGAATTTAAAGATTTTTGTATTGTATTTGAAGCTGTTTGGTACTGTTCTTCTTTTTGATGAGCGTTTTCCGCTATAATTCCGATATTGTTAATTTCTGCTTGTAGGGCATTTATCAAATCTAATACTGTTTCTATGTTTTCTTCAGTTTTTTCCCTCACAGTCAAATGATCTACTAACAAGAATTGTATCTTTTCTTCAATCTTTTTAATTCCTGCTTCTAATATTTTTTCATCAGCAGATTTTGTAATTTCCTTCTTATCAACTGGAGCTTCTAAAATTTTCTTATCTGTTCCCTTCACATCTATATACCATCTTAAATTTTAATATAGAAATTGTGGATTTTTCTGATAATATTCCCTATTTATGGTTATCAGTTATTTACTAGAGCTTCTTTTCAATCTTTAGGCTTGGATGATCAAAGATTTCTCCGAAAGTTTTTAGTCCCGTTTGTATACCGAAAATTTCCTTATAAGAGTCAATAGCTTTTGCCAATTGCCCACTGTTTATAAGTGCTTCTATTATTTTTATACCTGTCTTTACTTTTTCAATTTCAGCTTTTCTAAGTTCATTTTCAAAGAACTCTTTTTTCAATTTTTCTTCTCTTGCTTCAAGAGAGAAGTTATCTAACGCATTTCCTTGTCCCAATAAAGATTCCACAATAACACCATCTGTTTTCATAGTAACTTTATTTGTAGATATAATAACTCCATCCACCCATCGAACATCTTTAGGTTGATTTGTTTCTTTATTTGATTCTCGTATAGTATATGCTTGTCTACCTTTAATTTCGTATTCACCTGTGTTTTCATTATATATCGTCATAGATGGGATAATTCTTAAGTAATTAATTTTACCATCTAACATGTTAATTTCTTCAATTAGCGGAGTCATAGTTCCTTGATAATCATAAACGTTTCCGTATTCATTTAAAATAATCTGTTTTAGTTCGTTGTGGACCTGATTATATTTATTTTTGGCTTGTTCATAGGTTTGTGGAGATTTTGTCCCTGCAGCTATTAAATATTCTTCAGGTTCGGGTTCAGTCTTTAGATAATCATCAGGATCAATCATTTGTTTCTTTATTAGGTTTTCTAGTTCATATAATGCATATTCTTTCATGCTCCCCGGAAAACCATTATAATAAGCTAACCTTACATCTGTTAAGTGTAAAATTGAGTGATATTCTTGATTCATTTGACGAAAAGTGAAATTTAGAGTTCTGCTAGCATTCAAGTTTTCAATTCTTCTCATAATCACAGTTTCTTCCTCTGTTTCAACACTTCTTTCGAAGCTAGTATTAACGCTTACTTCACGTTTAGAGCTTGCACTTTGAGCATGTTTGGAGGCAGCATTCATTACATTTTTAGAAAATTCTTCTCTCGCGGATTTTGAACTCCCTGCTGTTCCAGCATTTACACCAGCACTACCCCAACCCCAGCTTGCGTTCACTCCTACATCAACGTGATATGATGTAGAATTTTCTACTTTTGAAGAGCGGGAGCTTTCATTTTGAATACTATTTTCAAACTCATCAGCTTTATCTTCAGTATACGAATCAAAAATGGATGAGGCTTCATCTATTTTGTCTTGGGTTCTTTTCCAGGTTTTAACACTAATCTCAGATACTTCTTTTGGAAGGAGAGAAAACGTTTGAATGGTCGACCCAGCACCATAATCCCCGGGAAATGCTGTTAACTTATAAGTTTCAATAAACATCAAAGTCGGAGTTAGATCTTTTACTTTTCCAAATGTTAATTTTAAGCGTCCTCCCATAGTTCTATAAAAGCTCGGAAACACATTTTCTTCAATTAATGCAATCCTTATGTAATATTCAAAGAGTTCATATTTTTCTTCTAGGCTTAGGGGAACAGGGACTTCTTCTTCTTGTTGAACTTCTTCTACGACTTCAATCTCATCCGTGATGACAGGTTTTTTACCTTGAGGCAAGACATATTTATAAGGTGCTTTATATTGTCCTGCATTGGAACTTGTACCTGCACTTACTGTACCATCTTTATACCAATAATAACACCAATCATTGGATCCCGCAATCCCAATACCTACAATATCTTCATATTTTTTACCGGGAGGTAAAATATAGTCATAAGGAGCTTTATATTTTCCCGCATCAGAACTAGTACCAGAACTTACAGTACCATCTTTATACCAATAATAACACCTATCATTCGATCCCGCAATCCCAATACCCACAATATCTTCATAATTTTTGCCAGGAGGTAATTTATAAGAATAGGGGCTTTTATATTTGACAGAATTAGATGACATACCCGCACTTACTTTACCATCTTTATACCAATAATAACACCAATCATTGGATCCCGCAATCCCAATACCCACAATATCCTGGTATTTTCTACTTCCATAGAGCGAATATCTGTAAGGTGCTTTATATTTTCCACCATTAGAACTAGAGCCCGCACTCACCGTACCATCATTGTACCAATAATAACACCAATCGTTTGATCCTGCAATTGCTATTCCGGCTATTGTTCCTTTTTCTATAAGTATTTTTTTTACTATCTCTTTAATTTTTTCTTTTTCTTTTTCCCCAAGCTTCAAGACATCTTGTTGTTTAAGAACTTCATATACATCTCGCTCTAATTCTTCTATAGTAATCTTTTCTAAATACTCTAAAATATCAGCTTTATTTTTGGTTAAGAACTTCTTTAACAAAGATTCATGCTCTAATGCTTGAGATGTTTTATTTGGATCAAAAAAGTCCTCATCCAACTTTATTTCGAGATAGAATCTTCCCTCATACGAGGAAGGGCTTGGGAGATCATATCTCAAGATTGGTGCTGAAGCATCTCCTTCGAATTCCATTAAAGGGATTCCAACTTGTTCTACTGTCTTTTTTTTTATATCTTCTTCAATTTGCATTTTTTCTTCTTCTTTAGTTTTTATTTTTATTTTAAGTGGTTCTTTAACTTCTTCTTTAATAACTGGTTTGGTTTCTCTACTTTGGATATCCTTTTTACCTTCTTCTTTACTTATTTGGATCTCAGCTTTTTCTATTTGGAGTTCTTCTTTTTCTTCTATTTTTTTCAATTTTTCTTTTTTAACCTTTTTAGGTTGAGAAATCACAAGTTTTTGAGGTTGTAGTTTGATTTGAGGTTGGGAGATCACAGGTTTTTGAGGTTCTGGTTTGATTTTAGGTTTTTTTGATGGAGTCTTTTTGACTTTAGGTTTTTTCGAAGATTTTTTTTGTTTTTTTGGTTGAACACCTTTACTTTCTGCTTTCATTTTATTTAAAATGTCTTTAAACATCAAAAACTCCACAAATTTTAATTATCTACATTCTTGTAGAGAAACTTCGCCAACAAAGTAAAAAATAACTCTATTATATTTAAATATTTAGAAAAGTATTCGAGATATGCTCTTGAAACTCATTAAAAAAAAAATTATTGTTTTGTTGTAAAATAATATATTACAAACCACTGCATTGTCGTAAATAAAGCTTCTGGAACGGGTAAAGGGAGAATGAAAATGAAAAGAGAAAGAAAAGATACAAATGCAATAGATAGAAGGGGTGAGTAATTAGCGGGAAGAAATTCAAGGAAATTACTGTTTATAAATGCCTCATACAATAAATTTAATTCTTGGAGTTTTTCTGAGGTATAATTTGATACTGAAGCTAAATTCTCCTTATAGGAATTTAATTCTTTTTTTAAGGCTTCTATATCTTCTAAAAGTTTGTTAGATATATTTCCATTGATTTTATTACGAGCAGAAACGCCAATGAGTATCCCAAAGATTGAGAATGTTGGTAGAGCAATATAAGAAGGGATGTCAAAAGCAGGTTGAGCAATTATGTTTATTATAGCTAATAATACTACCAATGCGAGATAATTATATTTATCAAAGGGATCCCGTGAAAAACTGTAATATGGAATATTATTTGCTATTTTTTCAAGGTCAACTAGCCTTTCTTCAATACGGGTAATTACATCATTTGTATTAACATTCACCCTTTTAATTAATTCCTCAATATTATCAATTGTTTTTTTGAATAGTACCTCAAATTGATTGAGGGCATCCTTAACAACAGGAAGCGAGCTAAGAAGTTTCTTGTTTGTAGGAACATTTTCATTTAAACTTTCAATAACATAATCCTTAGGCAATACATCAGCTGGTTTAAATCCGAAATAAGCAAGAATTGCATTGACAACCACTAGGAGTCCTGAAGGAATAAGCGTAATCTGGTCATACACTTGGAGCATAATATAATAAATGAAAACAATGAAGACTAATACAATTTGAAATAATCTAACAAGCCCTTCTTTTATATATAGAGGATCAAAATGTGCTTTTCCATATTCTGGATAAAGAATTTTATTCTTAATGTTTTTCCAATTTATCCAGACAATGATTATAAGAATCACCCAAGGGATTGGTAATAAAAAATAGAGTATTCTGATTACATCCAGTGGAATCCAACCAACAAAAAGAGCTACTACCCATAGTATGCACCAAGAGAAAAAAATAGCTGAGGTAATTGAAGGAATAATATCCTTTTTTGATGGTTTCAACTTCATCTTAATCGGTTTAAATTGAAATTCGCTATTAAGAAAATATACAATAATGTAAATAGATTACCTTCATTTTTAAAGCTTATTTAATAAATAAAAATGCAAAAGATTTCATATTTTTAAATTATAAAATTAAAGCTTTAAAGTGCTCTTGACTCTAATTCTATTATGAGTGAAAACTTTGGAGACAAATTTCAGCAAAAATCAAAATATATGCGAGGACAATTACCACGACATCGATTAGATTGGGAAAGAAAACCTGATACATATAAAGAATATCCAAATGCCAAAGAAAAAATAAAGTTACCTGATCCTGTTTTTGATGAAAGTATACAGTTCTGGCATGTTATCACCAAGAGAAAATCAACAAGAAATTTCAAAGATGAGAAAATTACACTCAATCAACTGAGTCTATTATTATTTGGTATGACAGGTTTAACTCGAATTTTTCCTCAATTTGCCTTTAGAACCGTGCCTTCGGCAGGTGGCTTATACCCAATTGAAGTTTATTCCGTGGTTAATAATGTTGAAAACTTAGAAATGGGAATTTACCATTATAATATTCGGGATCATGGTCTTGAATTGTTGAAAAAAGGTGATTTTCGAAGTGAAGTGGCAAAAGGATGTTTAGATCAGAGGGTTGCGTATACTTCGGCTGTGAATTTCATATGGACCGCAATAATTGAAAGATCCAAGTGGAAATATCTTCAGAGATGCTACCGTTATATTTATTTAGATGCCGGACACATTGGACAGAATTTTTATTTAGTTTCTGAGGCATTGGGTTTAGGAGCATGTACAATTGGTGCAATTTTCGATGACGAGATCAATAATTTACTGGAAATTGATGGAATTAATGAAACATCCATATATGTTGGTGTTTTGGGCAAGTAGTATAAAATTTTGATGTAAAAAATTTCTAGAAAAAATTAAAAAAATTGGTAATTAGATTTAAGTTGTTTAATATAATGATGAAGAGACTTTCATAAAGCGATTCATATGACGCATCGTTGCAATTTGTTTCCCACTTTCTTTTTCTTCTAACAATGAATCATACCAGAAATATTCTGTTTTAGGACTCGCTCCAACGCATACTATTTTCCCAGTTACTTTATAAGGAACTTCAACTTTAACAGGTCCGTTTATATTTTGTATCTCGGTGGCTCCATAGAATGCCACAGCGTTGAGTGTCCTAGTGGCAGTTAACTCTGCTCCTAAAGCCATCACACGATTCATTGCCGTAGGCGAAAGAATACCACATCCCCACGGAGAATTACCTTTATAATATGCAAGATGATCTGTAATCGCAACAAGTTCCTTCTCAACTTGCTCTTGTGTTATTACAAATTCTCGTGGTTGAAATTCGTACCCTGTTTTGAATTCAGAAAGAATGCGGATTTCCTCAGGATCGCTACTTTTAAGCTCTAAAGCTTGCAGGTATGATTTTTCATTTGGTTTACCAATTGAAACAGTTCCTTTAGCAACTATCTTTCCATCTGGCATTTCTACTCTTGCTTCTACTTGAATATCTGTTGCTCCCTCTGGAGGTTGAGCAATAACAGCCCTTACTTTCTCTCGATCAGTAGTAGCAAAAGTATAATATAAACTTAATGAACCCGTTTCAAACCACTGATCTCCAAAAACTTCTAGCATTACGGGAGGGAATAAACTAAGATGAATTGTACCAGGTATTGTTCCACCCCTCATTCCAACTTTTTGAGCTGTTGAATCATCATGAATAGAAGTTGTTAAATTTCTCCAAATATTTTTAGGTTCACGCCACCCTCCAAAAACAAACCCATCTTTTATAGTTATATCATCAGACATTTTAACTAACTCGTTTTCTTATTAAGATTATTAATGTATATTTTCAAGCATTTTTAATTCTTACTCATCACAAGATTGATTTTTTGAAATAATTTTATCCTTTTGCATAAGTTCCAATAGCATAAAGATATTCTAATTTTTCCATTAACTCTTCACCATAAATCATCTTAAGATTAGGAGCACCCTTATTAGATAATCCTGTAATTGCTAGAACTTCATCTTGAAAGAAAGGATGATTAGGAATTATTATGCTTCCTGCTCCTAAAGAAATCCCTTTCTTGATTATATCTACTGCTGATTTTTGATTCGTAGCCAAAACAGGGCCTAATCTTATGTTTGAAAAAAGATTTGATATTAGTCCATATCCTTGATTTTTTATTATTAAGAGTGTTCCCCCCAGGGAGACCCTTGCTTTTAAATAAAATGATCGATCATAACCTAATGTTTCTCTATCAAGATTCAAAACCCATTTGGGGATTTTTGAAGCAATTTCAATCTTATTATCCTCGCTTTGCGTTTTAGGGGTGCTACCCTGGATTGTATACATGTTCGCATGATAACTTCCTCGAAAGCCAAATTTCCTGTAAATTGGTTCACCTAGGTTTGATGCATAGAGATTAATCGTTTTATAGCCATAATTTAAAGCTGTATCCATTAACTTTTTGAAAATTTCAGAACCTATTCCTAGGGATCGGAATTCTGGTAAAACACCCGTATAACCAATACTGGCAACATCTTGAAACATAAATAAACCCCCAACACCAATAACATTGCCATTTTTTATTGCAATCATAAATTTCGCAACTTTGTTATTTATTAAATATAACCAAACATCTCTCTCCTTCTCAATCTGGTTATGAAAAGGTCTATCAAAAGACTTTAACATGGTTTTTATGGATTTATGAACTTCATTAGTTTTAGGTTCTCTAATTGTAAAAGAATCCATTGTTGATCATTCAATGTTTTTTATTAACTTCCTTCTATAAGTAATAAACTTTTAAAAATTCTAAAGATTTAACCATTTAACCTATCAATGGTGATATATTAAATGATCGAAACGAATATTACAAAAATGTTTGGGATAAAGCATCCTATATTTAGTGCCCCAATGGGTCCTTTTTACACGCGTGATCTAGCTCTAGCAGTTAGTGAGGCCGGTGGTTTAGGTGTTTTATCGAATGTTAATATAGTCGGGACAGATCCGGTAAAAGAACATGTAGCAAGCTTAGAATATATGGTTGAACATACAGATAAACCATTTGGTCTTAATTTCCTAACTTCCCGTAATAATCGAGGAGTTAAAGAAATGTGTACTGATGTGCCTAAAATGGTTTTGGAAAATCAAAGAATGCGAGAACAGTGTGTCTATTGGTTGACATCTGCCGGTTCATCAAAGATTTTGCCTTCTTCTAAGAATTTTCAAGAACTAAGGGAAAAATCAGAAGTTAAACATTTTCATGTAGCACCTGCAGTCTGGTTAGCTCAGAAATGTGTAGAAGCTGAGGTTGATGGAATCGTATGTACTGGAACTGAAGGAGGAGGCCATCAATCATATGAAAGAGTTTCCACATTAGTTTTACTTCAACAAATTAATAAGTTCTTTCCTGATTTACCCAAAATAGCATGTGGTGGATTTGCTACTGGCGAAGGATTGGCTGCAGCCTTATCACTTGGTGCAGGAGCAATTGCCATGGGTTCACGCTTTATAGCTTCGAAAGAAAGTGAATTTCATGAAAAATATAAAGCTCTGATTCCACCAGGGAAACCACAAGACACGGGACTCTTCACGGGCTCATTTGGTCCTATTCGTCTATACAAAAACAAATATGCTTTAGCACATCCAGCACCTCAATCGAAAGAAGAAATGATTGCTTATGAAAAATCATTAACCTTAGAGCAAATGGCAAAGGATGCTGGCGCTTATGATCGGGTATATAATGGAGATACTGAAAATGGTGCTGTTTTACTCGGTCAATCAATTGGAATAATTGATAGTATTGATGAAGTTAACGACATCATCAAAAGAGTAGTAGGTGACGCAGAAAAAGCAATAAAATCAAATAATTCGATGTTAAAATAAGGTATTTACTAATTTTCTATTTTTTTCCTTTTTCTATACTACTTTCCTAATCTCAGATCTTATACCTATCAATTATAAATATAAAAAAAGTTTAATTAAGAAAATTTATTTAGTCTTTGGATTACTTCTTCGGCTTCCTTCATTATCCTGTCAAGTAATTCCTTTACAGAAGGGATATCCTTAACAAGTCCTACGCCCTGACCACAGCTTATCATACCTACGTCGCAATCTCCCTCAACATACATTTTTCGAGCATTTTCTCCAGAGGCTGCTTGAATGATTTCTTGTAAAGATGCTTTATTAGCTTCCAATTCAATAATCTTCTCTGCTGCTTTATTCCTCCATACTCTATGAGTATTGCGAATCGATCGCATGACTAAATTAGTATCAGTTTCTGCTGCTTCCACAAATGCTTGTTTTAAGTTGTAATGTAGAGGGCATTCTTTTGTAGCCATCATCCTTGTCCCCATGATTACTCCTTCAGCACCAAGGGCAAGAACAGCAGCAATGCCTCTTCCATCAGTTATACCTCCGCCTGCGATAACAGGAACATCTACTGCATCTACGACTGAAGGTGTCATCACTAAAGTCCCAATATCTAGAGTTCCTGTTGCACCACCATTTTCATAACCTACAACAGTAACAATATCAGCACCTAACCTTGCAGCAGTTTTAGCATATCTGACACCAGCACACTTGTGTATCCAAATAGCACCCCCTTCCTTAAATTTTGGAACTAGATCTGCAGGAGCTTTATGGCCACTGGTTTCAATTATCTTCACGTTCTCATCTAAAGTCGCAGTTACGTAATCCTCCAATTTTTCTGGGGGCATCATTGCGGGAAAAAGGTTTATATTAACAGCAAATGGCTGATCTGTTAATGATTGTGTTTTTCTAATTCCTTCTCGTAATTCTTCAGGAGTTCTATAGTTAGCACTTGCCAATACGGCACAGGCTCCTGCATTACTTGCTGCAGCTACAAATTCAGGATAGGAAATATTGGCCATGGTGCCCGAAATAATTGGATACTTACAACCTAACATTTCAGTTACTTTTGTCTTTATCATAATTCCTCACTTTTTAGGATTGAATTATTAACTTATATATTTCCATTTGATTTATATTTCATTATAAAATTTTTTTAGAAAGTATGAAAGGAGGAATGAGAAAAATG
>JBHLLU010000032.1:0-46447 GCA_048938895.1 Promethearchaeota archaeon | reverse complement strand
CTTCATTTTTATCTACCTTGGTTTAAGCAAAAATGGAGAAGAATTTGTCAAAATCTAAAATATATTGTATTAGACGAGATTCATACTTATCGAGGAATCTTTGGATCAAACTTTGCTTTTCTTTTGAGAAGATTGAAAAGAATGCTTGAGACCTATGATGTAAAACCTCAATGGATTTTATCTAGTGCAACAATTTGTAATCCCAAAAAATTTGCTGAAACATTGGTGGGAGAACAATTTGAGGTTGTGAATAGAGATGATTCTCCATCAGGAGCGAAAAAAGTAATATTATGGGACTTACCTTATGATAATCTCTTAAAGAAGTATCGTTCTCCGCATCAAGAAACTAAAAATCTTTTTATTACCCATTTAAAATTCGAACAGGGCATACAGACATTAACATTTACTCTATCAAGAAAAATGGCTGAATTACAGGCCATTTGGGCTCGAGAAGAGATACCTAAGTTAAAAGAAAAAATTTATAGTTACCGCGCAGGTATAAGTAAATCAAGAAGAAGAGAAATAGAACAAAATTTTAAGAATAAACAGATTTTAGGGATAAGTTCTACTAATGCTCTTGAATTAGGAATAGATATCGGCTCTTTAGATGCTACAATAAGTTCGGGATTTCCTGGGACCATATCAAGTTTTAAGCAACAAATTGGACGTTCTGGAAGAGGAACTGCTCTTTCTATTTCAACACTAATTCCAATGCCCGATCCGTTAGATTTATTTTATATCCATAACCCAAATCAGTTATTTGGACCTATACAGGAAGAAATTCTCATTACTCTGAATAACAAATATATTATTAAAAACCATTTATGCTGTGGAGCTAAAGAAATACCAATAAAACTTGAAGATTACATGGAGTTTGGGATTCAAGAAAGAGAATTATTTAAAGATTATCTGGAAGAATTGGTTTCAGAGAAATTACTCTTGAAAAGAGGAGAACGATATTTTTGGAATAGTGATTTCTTTCCAAATGAAAAATTTGGTTTAAATGATCTTTCAACCAGAGTTTATAAGGTGATACTAAGATCAGGATCAAAAGAGGAACTTTTAACAGTAGAAGATGAAAGCTTCGTTTTTAGAGATTTGCATCCTGGGGCAGTTTATCTTTATGAAGCGGAAAGTTATATAGTAGAAGAGCTCAATTTAGAAGAAAGAATGGTATTCCTTACGAAATCTAATGTTGATTTCTATACCCAATCCTTAAAGCATACAGACATTACAGCACTTGATGTTATTTACCAAGGTAAGGGAGGATTAAATAACACATTAGATATTTACTTTGGAAAAGTAAAAGTCGAGCACGAATATTATTCTTATAAGGTAGTTGATACACTAACTCAAGAGATACGTTCAAGGCATCCATTAGAAAATATCCCAATCATTTCATTTGAGTCAATGGCTTTATGGTTCACTATCCCATTTGAATTTCAAAAAGAGTTGGAGCTTACTGGGTATGATCTTGGAGGGACTGTTCATGCGATTGAACATGCCATGATTGCGATGTCACCAGCTTTTGCTCAAATTTCAAGATGGGATTTAGGAGGTGTTTCGATAGATTTCGATCCTATTAAACAACAACCGATTATTTATATTTATGATGCTTATAGGGGAGGTATTGGAATATCAGAAATGCTCTATTTTAACCTAAATGAGTTGATGAAAACAGCATATAAGTTAATTAAAACATGTAGCTGCAATACTGAAAACGGATGTCCTGCCTGCATCATGTCACCAAAGTGTGGAAATTCCAATGAACCTTTGAATAAAGCAGGGGCTTTATTTCTATTGAATAAGCTTATTGGTGAGATTCAAGATTAAATTAAAGATTTCATTGAATTTTCTTTATTAAGATGGTTGACCACAATGTTAAATTTTTAAGGAGTAATTTTTATGTAATATTTAATATTAACTTTCACCCTTCTATTTAGTAATTATCTAATAGAAATCAAAAATCAGCTAAAAAGTCATAAATTGTCAGATTCCGATTATACCTTTAAGATAGTCATTTTTGGAGATGCAAAAACAGGGAAAACCACACTTGCACATAGATTTATGACTAACATCTTCAAGGATGATTTTCAAATGACTATAGGTGTTGATTTTTTACTAAAAACTGTTAATGTACAAGGCGAGAATATAAAACTCCAAATCTGGGATTTTGCAGGAGAAGAAAGATTTAGATATCTTTTACCTTCTTATATTAAAGGAGCTAATGGTGGCATATTCATGTATGATGTTACTAATTATAACTCTCTTTCCCATGTAGATGATTGGTTTAAAATTGTTAAAAATGAAATTCCTTATGAATTACCTATAATCTTCGTTGGGGGAAAGACGGATTTAAGGCATCTTAAAGAAATTTCAACAAGAAAAGCAAAAAAGATTGCAAAATCAAAAAAGGCTAATCTTTTTGTGGAGTGTAGTTCTAAAACTGGAGAAAATATTCAAATCATTTTTGAACAATTAGCTGAACTTATTTTTAGAAACAAAGGTTTAAAAGGGTCCCAAGGTTAATCTCAAGGAAATTCCATTAATTGTTAAGGAATGGATGTAATGTAATGTTAATTTTTTAAAGAGTAAAAACAATATTATATTTAACATTAGCATTATCGTACCATAATTTGCTAATTTAGATCTAAAACCATTTTGAATCAGGTATTTGGGTTGTCGGAAACAGATTTCACGTTTAAAATAGTTATTTTTGGAGATTCGCAAACAGGAAAGACTACTCTTACTCACAGATATTTAACCAACCTTTTTAAAGAGGATATTCAAATGACGCTAGGAGTTGATTTTATGCTTAAAACAGTTGAAATGAAAGGAGATCATATAAAGCTCCAAATATGGGATTTTGCTGGAGAAGAAAGATTTAGATTCTTATTCCCTTCTTACATCAGGGGTGCTAATGGAGCCATTTTTATGTATGATATTACAAATTATGGTTCACTTGCTCACGTAGATGAGTGGTTTGAAATTGTTGAAAAAGAGATTGATTATGAGTTACCTATTATTTTTGTTGGCGGAAAGACGGATTTAATCCATCTTAAAGAAATATCAACAAGAAAAGCAATGGAAATTGCAAATATGAAAAAAGCTGATGGCTTTGTCGAGTGTAGCTCCAGAACAGGAGAAAATGTCCAAAAAATATTTGATCTTCTAACAAGACTTATCTACAAGAATAAGGTTTTAGAAGTTTTTTAATTCGAAGCTTCGAATTGCAAAAACAAGGCATTCAAGAATTTATGCGAACACTCTTCCTCAAAAATGAATATCTATTAGGGATAGATATTTAAGGCTTTAAGTTTATTCTCATTTGGTTTTCCTGAAACTAAATCCCAATCTCGAATCTTATAAAAAATTCTCTTCATTTCTTCAAAATTAGGGCTTTTTCCTTTAGAACCACCCTCCGAAAAAGGTTTTAATAAAATTTGAGGTAGTGTATCATCTTTAGCTCTTAATCCCATCTTAATATTGAATAAACGTTTCATATTTAATATTCGCTCTCCATATAATTTAACCTCACTAATACTGAATTTTAATCCTGTAGCATACTGGATTAAAGCAGCAACTTGAGAAGGTAAAGGATTACAAAAAGAGCACATAATTATTGAGCTGTAGAGCGCTCTGTAATCCATTACATTTGAACACGTTTTTACCATTTCTTCATTATCTACATAAATATCTAAAGTAGTTGTAGCAGCATCAATTTCCTCCAATGGGACCCCCATTAAAACATAATACATATCGCAAAGATTATGTGAAGGTCCTTTATGAGCGCCCCCCATTCCATAAGCAATCGCCATTCCAAAATTTGATCTTAAATCATGATATGTAACTTCTAATCCATTTACCGTAGCAATTTCATTTTGAGATATATTAAATTTTGCTGCAAACGTATTTGATCCTTCTGCAAGAATATCCCCTATTCCTTTTCTATAAACAATTTTCTCCAATATTTTTTCTGCAGTTCTAATATTTCCCCATTCTGGTTTAATTTCATCAATATCCTCGGTTTTTATATTTCCTAAACTGAAATGATAAGTTAAGCAAGCAATAACTCCTCCAGAGCTTATTGTATCAATTCCATAATCAAAACATTTCTTATTAATGTGCACTATCGATTCTAAGTTATCATTCAAAAGAAGGCTCCCATAACTTACCAATGTTTCATATTCAGGTCCTTCAATCTCCTCAGTCCTATATTCACCGTTCTTGATTGCTACTCTTCTTCCACATCCTATAACACACGAATGACAAAATCTATTGCTTACTAAAATTTTCTCTGCCATTGTGACCCCTGAAATGTTTGATGCTTTATCCCAATTAGACTGAGTGAAATATTTAATATCCAGTTCTCCTGTAGCATTATACATATCTAATCCACTAGAGGTACCAAATGCTTTCAGAACTTCAGTACTTAATGCAGATTTTACCTTTTCTCTTGAACTTTTTATGGCTAGTTGTAGATTTTCTTCCTCAGCTACTTCTACTTTTATATTACTACCCATTACGATGATTGCTTTCAATTTTTTTGCCCCAAATATTGCTCCCATTCCAGTTCTTCCAGCGGCTCTTTCTTCAGAAATAATATTAGCAAATTTAACCAGATTCTCACCAGCTGGTCCAATACATGCAACTCTTACCTTTTTGTTCCCAAACCTCTCTTTGAGTTTCTTTGTCGTATAATAGGTTCCTTTTCCCCATAAAAATTCCGCATCCTTAATCTCTACCTTATTATCTTTGATTTCAACGTATACTGGAGTAGCTGAAGAACCAGAAATAATTATTCCATCATAGCCTGCCTTTTTTATTTCTGCTCCAAACCAACTACCACAATTGGATTCACCCCATATTCCTGTGTAAGGAGATTTTGAACATACAACCCATCTACCAGTATTCGGAGCGAAAGTACCCATTAATGGACCGGTCATTATCATTATTATATTTTCAGGGGAAAGAGGGTCGGTATTTCTATCCAATTTATCATATAAATAACGGCATGCATAACCAGCACCCCCTAAAAAGTTTTTAGCTATGTTTTCGTTTAGTGGTTCGATTGAGATCTCTTTAGTAGTGAGATTAATATTTAATAATTTCCCTGTGAAAGCAAAGATGATTTTAATTCACCAATTAATTTTTTTTTTTAATCTATAATTTTGATTCATGATTTATTTATCATTTTATCCCTTTATTTTTATTAATTTATTGTGCTCTAATGAGGGATTATGGTGCAATAAGGCAATTCTTTTAAGAAAACAGATTTTTCTAGTAGATATGAATGTTAAATCAGAATTAAAATGGAAGGATCTTATATCTCCTACAATGAGTCCTGATGACTATTTACAAAAATATGGAGATAAAATAGAATCTAATTATAAATCGTACGAACCTAATCAAGATGCTTTAGGAAAAATTAAAAGTCTTTTGAAAAACAGGAATGAGAAGTTAAAAATAGTATCATTAGGAGCAGATTGGTGTCCAGACTGCAATAAAAACATGCCAAGAATGATTAAAATAATCAAATCGATGGAATCTGATGATATAGATTTGAAAATACTCTATGGAATAATGGTTGACGCTCTTCATAAAAAAGATGAAGTTACTTGGCATAAAAAGCGCTCTCCACCTGAAGCTTTTAACCCCAAATTTGCTCTAAAGAAAATACCAACATTTTACTTCTTTAAGAATAATGGTAACCTCATTGGCACTATTGTAGAAAATCCAAAATCCACCCTTGAAGAAGATTTGCTTGAAATCCTAGAAAGAAATATCAAATGATAAATTTTAAAATAAACTATTTTATACTAGTGCTAAGATTAATCTCTTTGTTTTAAATATGGTAATAAATTCTACTCTACACAGTTTCAAAAGTTTAATGTATAGAAGCGGATGGCTTTATAATGCAATTACAAGAAGACTTTATGATCAAGATAAAAAGTTCCTTACTATCGCACATCTGATTGGTAAAGGACCACAGAAAATTTTAGACTTGCCTTGTGGTACCGGATATTTAATGCGCTTCTTACATCCCTTTATTGAATATGAAGGAATTGATCTAAATCAACGGTTTTTGAAACACATTAGAAAAAAGGAATTAAAGAAGAGGAATATTAAACTCGAAAAAATTACCTTGAAGCACAGAGACATATTCGATTTCAAAGATTATAACGGGAAGATGTTTGATGTAATTGTAATTTCAGACATTTTACATCATATTTTTCCAAAACACGTAGAACTAATTAATCTGGCGAAAAATTATACTCAGAAAATTATCGTTTGTGAACCTTATGCTGTAAAACCAACGGACATCAACCCTCGAGATAAATTATTCAAACTAATTGTTTATTTTGGAAAATTTCTTCCATTACCAATTTACAAAATTATTGATTTTTTTTTCCTGGACAATGATGGAATCAATCCTTATCACAAAAGAAGTAAATGGGGTTTTGATTTAATGGGTTTAAAAGAATTTTTTAAAACTATGGGATTTAACCATAATTATCGTTTATTAGACGAATATATTGGTATCTGGGAATCATCAATTCCGCATTCTTTAGAAAATTCTTCAAATAATTAAACTAAAAAGTCAATGGTAATTTATATTATTAATAGAAACTATGGTTGTTGCCTTTGAAATTAACTCTCAGTCTGTGGGATATAGCGGGTCAAGAACGGTTTGAGTTCTTTAAAACGGATTTTTTTAAAGGTGTTGCAGCGGTAGGGTTAGTTTTCGATTTGTCTCGACCTGATACTTTTGAATCTATAGATGAATCTTTTGATGATATAAGAGAACGTTCTGGAAATATTCCAATTATCTTAGCAGGAAATAAATGTGATTTGAAAAAAGATATTGGAGAAACTATTCCTCGTGAAAGGATAACGCAAATGGTAAATCAACATAATCTGTTTGAATATATTGAAACTTCAGCATTAGAAAATATTAATGTTGAGAAATTATTTTATCGATTGTCTTTAACCGCATTATTAGATTTTAAACCACGGTTGGGGGAAGTTATTGAATCTGATCACTTTCGTTTTAAAATTTTACTTGTAGGTGCTGCAGCTGTAGGAAAATCCTCTTTAATTGATATATTTGTAAATAAAGAATTTGAAGAATCATATAAATTAACAGTAGGGTTAGATTTCATGATCACAGATATTGAAATAGATGAGGAAGATATCCCTAAAGAAGCAATTGTGTTAATTAAAGATTCTGTTAAGTTTTATAAAAGAAATATTAAAATAATCCGTAAATTGGAAGATCAAATTCCAGATACACCTGAAATCTCAGGAATGGAATAATAAAAATTATAATAGGGAATTATTTATTGATTGATATAAATAAATATGCAAATTCTTTAAATTATCATAATTTAATTAGTTCGGTAAAATCAAAAATATAAAGCAAAAAAGAATTAAATTAGGACATCTTTAATTAATTTAACAAATTAGGTGTGAATTATGAGTATTGACGATCTCGAAGACCAAGTTGATAAATTACTAGAAGAAATAGATGCTCTTGAAGAGAAATGTGATACCTTGCCTATATGCGAAGAAGATGACGGCTGTGAGAGATGTGAGTCATACAAGAAGATAGAGGCGCTTTCGGCGAAAGTAGAGGAATTAGAAGAGAAAATCGAAAAGTTAATGGAAGAAGATTACGAAGACTAATAGTAAATGATTAAGTAAAGAAAAAATGAAATTTCTTTTTTTATTTATTACTTCTTTTTATAAAAAAATAGTATTTTTAGAGGTTTTTGAATAATCTCCTTAAACCTCTTGACATGATCAGTTGTTGTACTTGTTTTGTGCCCCCTACAACCTCTAAAATCCGTGATACGCCAACATAATCATGCATCAGAGTATTATCACAAACTCCTGCTCCACCCATCAAATTAGCAGTTTCAAAGCATACTTCCTTAGCCAAAGCCGCACAGTTATATTTATACTGACTTGCTGAAGAGACCATTGATTGAGATACATGATCGGGTAATTGCCCTTTGTATTTTTCATTTTTCTCATCATATGTTTCAGCAAATTTAAGAACCCCATGGGTCATTCCTGTTGTTCTTGCCCAAAGATCTGCCAGTGAAAACCCAACCCCTTGAAAAAGGAGTATTTCTTTATCAAATTGTCTTCTCATGTTAGCATAGATGACAGCATGAGTTAATGCTCCCCAACAAGCACTTATACATCTTACTGCGATTGCAATTCTTTCAGGAATCAAACCCTCAAAAAGATGTTCTCTTCCTTTCCCTATTCCTCCTAGCACATATTCTTTTGGAATTTTAAGATCTTTTAGAGTTTCTTTTCCGATAAACAATTTTGGTGTCCAGGGGATATTTACCCGCTCACATGACCATCCGGCCCAAGAGGTATCAATTAAGAACTGTCCCATTACGTTTCCTTGATTTTGTTCTGCTGTCGCGTAGGAAACAGCCCACTTCGACTTGGGTGCATTAGTATTAAAAATTTTAGTTCCATTAAGAAGGAAGGAACCATCATCTTGTTGTGTACATGTGGTCAACTGGTGAACAGCATCAGATCCTCGCTCTGGTTCAGTTATTAAAAGACAACCAACTTCTTTACCGGTCACAAGATCTTTCAATGCTTCTAACCTCACTGGTACATTTTCATGATGGGCATAGATCGGATTTAGACATATAACAGTTGCACCAGTACTCATTGCAAATTGAGGATCAAAATTATCCAAACCAAGAATTCGCATAAATTCGATTGCCATACCATATTCTTCATAATTTAAATCAATACATGAATATGGAGTTTGACGGGTAATATATCCTTCTTTTCCAAAATCAGGTACCCAATCATAAATATCCTCATCAGGTCCATGTGTTATTTTATTCCTAGTTTCATATTCCAGACAGAAATTTTGAACTTGCTCAAGAAACTGAAATTGCTGATCTGATAAAATTACTCTTAGGTTATCCTTTACAAAGTTATATCTATTTTCAAGACTTAATTTTTCTAAAATCTCGTCATTTATTACTTGAGTTTTAAATCGTCTGTTTTCAATCATTTCAATCAAAATTTTAAAGTTTTATTTTTGTTAATGTTAACTTAAATTATTTATTTCTTATTTTGGAACTAATTTAAAATTACCTTCTACGTTCTTTTGGATTTCCTTTCTCGTAAACAATAAAGGAACATACTTTCCTTTTACCCACAATTTCATTAAATCATTGTAATGCTTATGAAATGGTAATCCCGCTTGACCTCCCGGGATAACTCCAATTGATTTATCCCAATCCGATAAATCGTGGATCTGACGAAATGAAGGACCTACTATCACTTCATAGTTATTCAACGGATCATAATATCCATTCCATAATGTGTTTCCATCCCCACCAATTTTGAAAGGACCAATATTTAGAATCTTAGCGTCTTCATTCACTTGAGAGAAAGGATGAGTTAAAACTACTTTATGTAAGTTTCCCCATTTCCATTTAGTAATATCTGTAGAAATTTTGTCTGTTAAGAATTCAATGGTTCTCTCAAAAGCATTAAATATTGTACTTTTTAATTCATCTTCCTTTTCATCATATAGTTTTAAAAGAATTTCAAGGTCAAACGGATTATCTGTTAAGTAAATCTCAAAAAGTTCTGCCCCAATCATGGGTACTAACACTGCTCTTAAGGTTTCTTGATACCAAATTTTATAGAATGCACCAGCAACACTATTTTTAGTTAAAAAATGATCCCAATTTTCGAGTATGGTTAAAATTTCTTTCTCAAGCTCTGTGTTTGCTAAAGGTTTTATATATTTGACTAACAATGGTAAAAACTTTTCTGCTTCCAAAGTATAAAGATCAAGTTGGTAGTTTTTGAAATCTTCAATTGTAAAAACTTCTTTAGATTGAAGTAGACTTTTAATTCTCATTTGACGATAAGGTTTAGTCCTATCTTGAGCTATTAAAACGCCATTGGGAGCTTTATCCTCATTATAATTGGCGGTATATACAAATCCCTGTTCGGGATTAAATATTGAAAACATTTTTTCAAATGGTACTAATCCGCTCCATTTAAATTTCTCTTCGGTCCCAGGAGTTACTGTTGCTCCATCTCCGTATGATCGAATAGGTAGCTTTCCTCCATGTTGATGACCTATATTTCCTTTTATATCACCATACAAAAAATTCTGAGGTGTAATTGTCATTTTACTTAAAGCTCCACGAAATTCATCCCAATTAGAAGCAAAATTAACCGCTCTGAATCCTTCTATAGTGTCTTCCAAATTTACATCATAACTTGTCCAATGTAAGGCGTAAGTATCCGGAAGATCAATCTTTCGGACGTTTGTCTGAAGTTCAATAAATTCTACAACCGGTCCAAATTTCGAAATTTTTACTTTAAAATCAATAGGCTGTTTCCTATATTGAACTTTTATTGACTCTTTAATAAGCTCAAAATCTACCCACTTCCCGTTGTATTTATATTGATTTTCATTTTCAGGATTTATTTCTAACTTAAATAAATCCACATTGTCAGATGTAACTGTTGTTGCGCCCCATGCTATATTATTATTATGTCCTAAAACAATACTAGGTACTCCTGGGAAAGATGAACCCATTACATTCAGACCAGGGCAACTCAAATGCATCAGAATCCAAATAGCAGGTAGAGTTAAATTTAAATGAGGATCATTTGCAAACAATACTGCTTCTGATTCTGATTTATGAGGACTTACGACCCAACCATTACTTCCTATAGCCTTTTCTACATTTGCCCCAGAATACAGAGGAATAATCTTATTGGCCATCTCAGAACCCAATCTCTTGATCAGATATTCACGTAGTATTTCTAAAGTATGACTCCAACCTCCTAAACCCCACTCTATGACACTCATGATTCTAAGAGAATCTTCCAATCTCCACTCATTAGGTTCTATATTTAGAATCGCAAATTCAATTGGTAGATTTTCCATAGATTTTTTAATACCAGCATTCACTCCAGCTGTATATGATTCCAAACCACCCAATATTTCACTCTTTGGATCTTTTCTTAATCTTTCTACGCAACTTTTAGCAATTCGATGTAAGCCAATAATTCTATAATGCTTATCTTGATCTAACATTCCTTCTCCTACGATTTCTGATAAAGTTCCTGAAGTAAGTCTCCTAAAAGTTTCTAATTGCCACAATCTAAGACTTGCATGAATATAACCTTGAGCAAAATATGCATCTTCAACTGAATTGGCATAAATGTGAGGGATACCCCACTTATCCCATAAAATTTCAATGTCCTCTTGAATTCCGTCTATTTTTTCTGTACCAGATAATTGAGGAAAGGCATTTTTCGCAACATTAAGTAATTCTTCCATTTTTATACACTAATTCTAAAAAAACCTAAATTACTAAATATTAATAATTTATTAGTTAAAAGGAAATTCAAATAATCATAAAGGAAATATACGGAAAAAAAAGGATTTTGGAAAATTATTTTGTAATACTTTTTTTGAAAAAGGAACTTTTTCTTTGGGATGAGTTTTTCATCGTATTACTTGTTAACTTATTTTTTAGGTCTTCAGCTAAGTTACCAAGCTTATTGGCCGTTGATGATATCTCTTCCATAGATGCTGTTTGTTGTTCTGCTGATGTGTTTATTCCTTCTACAGAATTAAATGAAGCCTTAATTTTATTCACAACTTCAATTATATCTTGATTCGTTGCAAGTACTGCTGATTTTGATTCTTCTGCTAATTTCCGGACCTCGTCTGCAACAACAGCAAATCCTCTGCCTTGTTCTCCTGCTCTACCTGCCTCAATGCTTGCATTTAACGCTAATAGGTTTGTTTGATCTGCAATGTTTGTAATTAAGCTTATTACTTTGCTTATATTGCTTGTAGCATCAATAGCACCTTGGGTCTCTTTTGTTATTAACTGAGTAGATGTGGCAATTTCTTCTGCAGCAGCATTCACTTCACTAGCACTTGCAGCTAATTCTGTAGCTATATTTGCAACATGTATAGACGCATCTGAACTCTCTTTTAATAGAGTAGATATCCTTAAATCTTGCTTCTGGAATAAACTTAACAAATAATATATTGCAAAGACAACGTAAGTAAACGCACTCAAGATAAATATCACCCGAGGGATTGATTCAGTAAATATTCTATAGGCAAATGCGGTACATGCAATCGAAATTGTTGTGGATAACAAAATATGGATTAAAATTTTGAAGCCAATCGAATTTCTTTTTAATTTGAATTTTCTTTGAAATGTAACTAACACACTCGCAATTACAATAATAATTATCACAAAAATCATTTCAGAAGACATTGAACCTGCTTGAAACATAAAAAATACGCGCTTTTTTTGTGTTTTTTCATAAATAATAACACAATTACTTTATAAATTTTTACTTCTTTTAATCATTTTACATAAAGAGAGAAATAAGAAATAAATTAGGAGATTTTTTGCTTAATAGCCTCATTAGCCTTTTTCAAATTTTCCAAAGCAATAAGATATTTCCCTTCCATAAATAGATATATTGCATCATTCACAGGTTTTAATAACATATCTCTCTGCTCATCCTTTAGTTTAGAGATATTAGAAAGAAATTCTTGACCAATTTTAATAGCCTCAACCCATAATGAACTAAAATTTATCGGTAATCTTGGAATTCTCTTCCTTTTAAGGGAGAATTTAAAGAAAAGATAAGAATTCCATTTAAAAATAAGATCTTGTAGAATGGTTAACAAATTAAGATGAATTTATACAATTTGCGGGACACTTTTATCTATAAAGATGTTGGAGATCAATAGCTCAAGGGAGGGGATATCCTCTATTTGAATCTCTTTATTCAAACGGTAAAAATCTTTAAAGGTCTGCCAAATATCCTTATCATCCTGTAATTCCTCAATAAAATATCTAATTCTTTGCTCTGCCGCATAAGATTGACCCTTATATACATAACACATCAAAAATGGTGAAACTGAATTCATCAGGAGTGTATGGTCACCGAATGTAGCACGATCAAGACCTTCAGAGAATTTTTCAATAATAAATGAGTTAATAGCAGTAAAAAACCCTCCATAGATATAATCTTGGAAAGATTGATCGTCTCCAAATGATTGAGAGAAAATCGGTTTTCCTCCCTCTGATACAATCAAAAGAAAGATAGGTTCTTCCTCTGAAGGAGTTTGAGCTTTTAAGGCACGCCTTCTGACTATATTTTCCATTTGTTCATTTAACTGCGCAAAATCCATACGTTCCTTTAAGGATGAAGACGATTCTTTTAGGTTTTCCCACATTTTTAATTGTTTAAGAAGATCATCATGTTCATTTGAAATTTTCATAGCTAACAACTTAATACCATATTTTTCAGCAATCTGTTGCCCTTGAGTCAATAATCTTCGGGCTTCTTTCAAATCCAATGACAACAAAGCCAATTTGGCTAGTAGAAGATAAGTTTCTCCCATAATCCAATACGAATGCGATTCTTCAGCAAGCATTAATAATTGGCCAAGGAACTGGTTAAGTTTATCCAATACACTTAACTCATTAGTTGTACGTAACTCATTTAGGAGTAATTCACATAAATTAATTAATACTGTATAGCTAGCATCGTGAGTTAAATCTCCGGTTTCAAGGAGTTGGACAAAAATTTCTTCAGCTTTTCTTCGATCGTGAGTATTAAAACTTGCTTTTAATAATAAAGCTTTATCAATAAGATACCATAAACCCAGCGATTTACTTTTTAATTGGGTGTTTAATCGTTTAAAATCATTAAGAGATTGCTGTGCGCGCTCTAGATCTCCTTTTTCAATTAATATTTGAATAAGAAAGTCGTGGTTTACGACTAGAGTTCTTAAAGCACCTAAATCACGATTTAACCTCATTGCTTGTTCTATACAATCTAAAGCGTGATCCATATCTCCTTTCATTTTATAATCAGAAGATAAGTTGTTAAGAATAAGAGTCATACCGTAGTTATTGTTGAGTTCCTTGAAAAGTTCTAAACCTTTCTCATTTACTTCTATACAACTATCATAGTCCCCCAAAGAAGCATATATAAGTCCTAAAACATGAAAACTAGATGCGATATAATACTTTTTGCGACTTTCTTTAGCTAGAGATAAACTTTGTTTGGCATATTTTAAAGCACGATCCATTTCACCTTTAAAAATCAGTAGATTCCATGCAATCTGTTTTAGAGATTCGGAAATTTCTTGTTGAATCCCCAATTCTTCTCGTATTACCAAACTGTTCCCCAAATATTTTAAAGCTAGATCTGCGTCATCTGGGTTTCTTTTCCAATTGTAATAATATCCTTTTATAAAAGCTAAGTAAGCTTCTCTTTGCTTGTAGGCTTTTGTTAGTTTTTGTGGAATCTGATTCAATAGTTCTTCTCCTTGCTTAATCAAATCCGAAGCCTTATCAAACCTATCTATTCTCACTAAGGCATGTGTCATTATAAGTAAATTATCGACATTAGAGAGATTAATTTCATTGTCTTTACTTTCTTTATACATATCTTCTGTACGTTTAATAAGCTCTTTTAGCTTTCCTTGCCAAAAAAGAATTTGACATTGAAGTAAATGACAGGATGTTTTATCTTGATGGTCAAGTCCTTCTTTCTGCTGGTAATTATTCAAAAGTGTGAAAGCTTCATCTAGTTTACCTTCATCAATGAGTTGCCTTGCTAGAATTAATCCCGTAGGTTCAATATAAGTCATAAATTTTTTATTTCTAAAAAAATTGGATTATAATATTTTAAATACAATTACTGAAATAAGCTAAATATAGTTTTAAATTTAATTAAAATTGAAATAGTACTTAGAGAGAGGATTCCATATTTAATTACAAAGTATGGGTAACGTTTATAGAAGAAAAAAGAGATTTAAAAAAAGAAATAAAAAAGAAGTCACAGGTTAGAGCATCTTAAAAAGTTGACGTAACGCCATGCTCATAATGTAACTTTGAATTTGCCTTGAACCGCCAACGATTTCTTGTATCCTTGAAACGTTTAAATAGTCATGCATCATCGTGTTGTCACTTAGTCCTGCTCCACCCATTAAATTTGCTGCTTCATAACAAATTTCTTTAGATAGATTGGTACAATGATATTTAAATTGAGAAGCACTTGCTACCATCGCTCTTGAAATGTTTCCTGGAATTTCCCCACCGAATTTTTCCATCTTTTTATCATATTCCTCACAGAACTTTAAGATACCTAATGTCAAATTAGTAGTTTTTGCCCACATATCTGTTAATAAGAAACCAACACCTTGAAATTTCAAAATCTCTTGATCAAATTGCTTTCTCATATTTGCATAAATTGCGGCATGAGATACCGCACCCCAGCATTGTGATATTGCTCCACAGGCTATTCCTATTCTTTCAGGAACTAATCCCTCAAAAAGATGTTCGCGACCTTTTCCGATACTTCCTAAGATATATTCCTTAGGGACTCTCAGATTTTCAAACTTTTCATGTCCTAAATAAAGTTTGGGGACCCAAGGTATATTTACTCGCTCACATTTCCATCCGCTCCAATTTGTGTTGATTAAAAACTGTCCCATAAGATTTCCATTGTTTTGTTCTGCTGTTGCATATGCTACAGCCCATTTAGCTTTAGGTGCATTAGTATTATACACTTTTTCACCATTAAGTATAAAACTACCATCATCTTGTTCTTCACATACAGTTAATTGATGTACTGCATCTGAGCCTCTTTCTGGTTCAGTAATACATATACATCCAGAAGCCTGACCAGTTACTAAATCTTTTAATGCCTCAAGTCTCTCTGGAATATTTTTATGGTGTTCATAAATAGGATTTATAGCTAAAACTGTTGCTCCACTCCCCATAGCAAATTGTGTATCAAACATATCGACTGCTAAATATCTGAGAAAATCGGCTACTGCGCCATGATAATCATAATTTACATCTATCATCTCAAAATTATGGGCTCTTGTTATATATCCTTCAGCACCAAATGCGGGAATCCAATCATAAACATCTTCCTCTGGTCCATGAGTAATATTATTCTTTTTTTCAAATCTCAAGCAAAATTTTTGGACTTGTTTTAGAAATGAAAATTGTTCAGTCGATAAAATAGCCATTAAATTGTTGTTTAAGAAATTATATCGGTTCTTAAGACTAAGTTTTTCTAGAATTTCGTCATTAATGACTTGGTCTACATATTTAGACATAAATTAAAACCCCCAATTAATTAAATTAAGAAACATTAATTTTTATAAAGAGTAATTTTATTGATGAAATAATTACTTTACTAGTGCAAAAAGTAAAATGACTTATTAATTTTTGTAATAAAATTTATGAAATCAATAATAATAGATGATTTTCGAACACAAAACCATTAGTTATTCAACAGATTAGCTTTTGTCTAAAAATTACTGAAATAAAATGTTTGTTTATGTTTTTCTGATTTATATATATAATTTTGTGGTGAATAAAATCTAAAATAGATTGACTACTCAACTAACAGATTAATTTCTTTAATCTATTTGAGAACCTTTTCGAGATAATAAGAGCAGTTTCAAAAGGACAATTACTTTTAAATAAAATAACTGAAATAAAGTGTTTGTTGATACCTGTTAAAGAGAGAACCCCGAATTTTTCTAAAGAGACCAGTTCGTTTACTCTATAATTTCCTGAAAGAAATCTACCTTCTAGGAGTCTTACAATTTCTTGAAGTATATCTTGTTCTAAATTAGATACAATTACTCTTCCGGTTTGGGTAAGTAATGCAGAAGATACTACAAAAGAAGAAAATGTATGTAATTCATTAAATATATTTAGTAGATCATTCTTAATATCATCTGAAACGAGTTGATTACCGTTTTCCATGATGTTGTCGATATTATTCTCAAAATCAAGGAATTTTGAGATCTCTCCATCGTAATTATCTGTTAGTAAATCCAAATCGAATCTGTTTAGGAATTGTGTTTTAATTTCCCTTAACTGATTTCTCAGTTCTACTAAATTATCAGTTCTGTCGCTAAACAAGGCAAAAAGTAATTCATCCTGTTTTATTTTTTCAATTTCGAAAATGAATCGGAAAAGTCCTACTTCAATTTCAGATAATTCCTCTGTTTTTAACGTCTGTTTTACAAATGAAAAAATAGCACTTAGGAAGCTACTTGTCAGTTTCACATTAAAAACATCTTCATAAGCCTTATAGAAGATTAATTCACCAGTGTTCCCCTTCATTATGAAGATATTCTTGATCATTTTACTCAAAAGATTCGATGATAAATAAAAAAAGTACCCTTAATACTTTTCTAATAAAAGTTTAAATATAAAAATCCTTTTATTAATCGATTTCTTAAGGTATACGCAACACACATTTATAAAACAGCAAAATAATTACTAAGAAAAAAAGGAAGATCTATCCTTACATCTAACTTTTATTTAAAACTCTTAACCTTTTTGACAGCTATTCACAATTTTAGTAGCTTCTTATATTAGAATCCATCAAACTTAGCCCATTCGTCATCTTCCTCTTCTTCTCCTTCATCATCAGAGTATTCCACGACCTCCTCGCTTTTAATACTCTCAGGTAATTCTTCTTCAAAATCTTCAAGACCTTCTTCGAAAGTAATTGCGCTTTCAATATCTGTAATGATTTCAGCTGAAACTTTTATTTCTTCAGGCACTTCTTCAACAGCTTTCTTCTTTTCTACTAGTTTTAGATAATCTCCGTGAATTTTGATTGTTATTGGAGTCTCTTCTTGAAGTAATCTAACAACTACCTCTTCACTTGAACTTGTGTCGTGAGGCATACGCATAACAAGAGCTCTTGCTCCTTCAAAAACTCCACTAATGATTTCAACTGTATCTCCCTCTTCAAGATACTCTGTAACACTTCGTGGTAATAACACATGTTTAAGTTCAGTTAGCTTAATATTCTGCACAATCCTCCCTTTTATATGGGGAATCCCTTGCACAGCTATTTGGACATCCCTTTTCTGCGGTGCTTCAAAAAAAATGTATCCCGGTAGCAATGGGCTTACAAGCATAGCTCTAATATCTGGAATCACATCCAAAATCTTGAAACGATAGAATATCTGTTTTAGAATATTGCTTTCTTGATTGATTGTGGTTCTAACCGCAAAAAGGGTTGTCAATTCCTCTCTTTCATCAAATAAATCACTCAAATAGCTCTGATCTGTTCTGAGATCTTTACTTACCTTTTCTTCCAATTCTTCTTCTTGATCAGCCATCTTTTTTCACGAATCTCATTTGAATTTAGGTTTTTAATAAATCATAAAGAAAAATAGTCTATACTAATATGTAATTATTAAATTATAAAATTTTGCTTTTTAAAAAGTAGTTAATTTATAGAGAGCATCCCTTAATCAAGGTATTAAATTCACATTTTATAGAAGTAATTGAAACTAAAATGATATATTATTAATATCTAAAATTTCTGGAATTTTATTGTTACGTTCTAACCATGAAATTTCAGCTCTTGTGTATCTCCATGAGATTTCACATTTACTTAATTTATCTTGAGATTCTGTAGCCCATTCCCATGGATTTACAATCACTAGATCCCCACGACGAATCCAAACTCTTTTTTTAATTTTACCGCGTATTCTTCCGATTCTATGTTTCCCATCTTCACAGAAAACTCTCATCCTATCACCTCCTAGGATATCGACTACAATTGCAAACATTTCACCTAATTTCTTACTCGGATATTTAACCCTTGTAATTACAGGTTCTTCATGTCCACTACCTTTTCTTCCTTGTTTACCTTTTTTTTTTGCCATAATAATTCACTAATAATTGGGTATTTCGAATTCAAATTTTATCTTCCGGTTTATATTCACCCTTAATGAAGATAATTTTGATTTTTTTGTCTGAATCGTTTCTAATATTATGCATCTCCTTCGGTTCCACTAAAAACACAGTTCCCTCAGGTGCTGGGTGCTCCTTGTTATCCACTATCATGATTCCATCACCCTCTACGAAATAAAATGTTTCATCAATAATATTATGTCCATGTGCTACTTCAGCCATCATTTCTCCAGGTTTAAGTAAAATAACGCCCCAATCTATAGATGGACCTCGCATTAAATATTTAACTCCCGATGTCCCACCTCTATATTCAAAATCCCTTTCATGAACTTTTTTAATTGTAGATCACCAAAGGTGCAATTATGTTATAAATCAAATTATCTAGAGTAAATTATAAATCTTACCCATTATAAAGAGATTCATAGTTTATTATAATAAATATAACGATTTTGAAAAAAGATCTCTCATAAAGATTATGATACCCTCATTTAATTTTGCCAGAATCCCACATATTATTTTTGGGGCAGGAAAAATAAAAGAACTTTATGATATCATACCAAAATTCGGAACTAATATCCTTTTTGTTATTGGTAAGAAATCACTCAAGAATTCAGGTAAATGGGATGAAATAACCACTGCATTAGAGAATAAATCATTGAATTATCAAGAAATCTCAATTTCAAGTGAACCATCTCCTACTCTCATTGACGATGCTGTAGCGAAATTTCGGAATAAAAATATTGATCTGGTAGTTAGTATTGGGGGCGGAAGCGTTACCGACGCAGGGAAAGCCATTTCAGCAATGATTACAAAACAAGATTCAATAAAGAACTATTTAGAAGGTGTTGGTACCAAAACTCATGATGGAAATAAAATTCCATTTATAGCTATTCCTACTACTTCTGGAACTGGAAGTGAAGCAACCAAAAACGCAGTTATTAGCGAAATTGGACCAAATGGGTTTAAGAAATCATTACGCCATAATAAATTTATCCCTGAAGTTGCTTTAATTGATCCTGAACTTATGATTTCATGTCCTCCATTAATTTCAGCTTCATGTGGGATGGATGCCTTTACCCAGTTAATTGAAGCATATGTTTCATCTCAAGCAAATCCCATGACAGATGCTTTAGCCTTTAGCGGTATGAAGCTTATAAGCCAAAATCTAATTCCTGCTTGTTCAAGTGGTGCATCAAAGACCGAAGTTCGTGCTTCTGTAGCTTATGCTTCTCTTGTTTCAGGAATAACTCTAGCAAATGCGGGACTTGGTATTGTTCATGGATTAGCTAGTTCAATTGGAGGTATGTTTGATATTCCTCATGGAGTTATATGTGGTACACTCTTAGCTGAAGCCACTAAGAAAAATATAAGCAAATTAAAAGAACAAGGATCTAAAGGAATTGAAAGTCTAAAAAAATATGCAGATATAGGCTCTCTATTTTCAGGTATAAAATCATTGAAAAGAGACAAAATTTACGAAAATTGCTCAATATTAGTAAAAACTCTTGATACTTGGATAAATAAATTGAATTTAGAACGATTAGGAAATTATGGAATAAAAGCTGGAGATTTGGAATTACTTCTTGAAAAAACAGGATTAAAGAGTAATCCAATTGAATTAAATAAGGATGATATTAAGACTATTATACTAAACCGCTTATAAATTGAAAATTTAGATTAAAGATTCTTGATGATTTCTTTCGTAAGTAATTTAAAAGCTAGATTCACATTTTGGCCTGTTTTAGATGAAATTTTCAGGTATTTAAAGAAATCATACCTTTTTGGAAAAGTTCGGGCAAATCTATCATCCACAGTTAGTGATTCCGTTAAATCTAACTTTGTTCCCAGGAAAATTATTGGAATTCCTGGATTTTTTCCTCGGCATATATTCACCCACTGTTCAATATTTTCTAAACTTGAGGGACGCGTAAGATCAAATAATAAAAGAGCTCCTCTTGCCCCTACAGAGTAATTTTCTAATAAAGGTCGGAAATGATCTTGCCCTCCAAAATCCCAGACCTGCAGGTTAACTATTTCTCCTTTAATATTGATTTCTTTCAAAAAGAATTCCACACCAAGAGTCATCTTTGTATCTGCTAGGAATTTCCCTTCCACATATCTGTAAAGAAGTGTAGTCTTTCCTACTCCACCGTCTCCCGCCGTTATTACTTTAAGAAGTTTAGCCATTCTATACTAATATTAAAATTTATATTATTAATATAAAAGAAATTTAGATTAAAATTTATATGTAGTATTTTTTCTTGACTCTTTATTTAAGTTCTCTCTATGACCAAAAATTTTTTTTGTCGGAGATATATAGTGTTTAATTTCGCCAATCTTGCCCTTCTGCGTAAATCAGAATCATTAGTAGCAAGAAAAATCATGTGAGATTTATCCTTTTGTTCCATTGTCTTTCTAAATAGAAAATCATCCGTTGATTCATTTTCATCTTTGATATCCTCCATAAAATCAATCTCAAACTTTCCTTTATTCTTTTCTAAATACATCAATCCCGCATCAAGCAATCTCTTAAATTTTGTGGATCTAATCTCTCTATTTCTCTTAGCCTTAAGCTCATTTAAAACTTGTTGAAATATGATAAATCTTAATTTTCCTTCCAAATTGTTCCTAATTTCATTTAAATAATCGATTTTAAATTGAAAAGGAAGTAAAATGAAATTTGAGTCAAGTACTATTAGGGTTATATTAGACTTCAATAAGTCTGTCGCTCTAATATTTTTTTTGTGAGTATATCAAAAGCATTTCCTACATTTTCGCCCGTTTTGGATGAAATTTTAAGAAAATCAATAAGATTAAATTCCTCGAGAAATGTTCTCGCATAGTCATCATCTACTTGGATTTCATCTATCAAGTCCAATTTTGTACCCAAAAAAAGAACGGGAAGATTAGGGTCTCCCTTTCGAACAATATTGAGCCATTGTTCAAGATTTTCTAATGTCATCATCCGTGTAAGGTCAAACATCAGCAATGCACCTTTTGCTCCAAGCACATAACTTTCAAGTAAAAAACGGAAACGCTCTTGACCTCCAAAATCCCAGAGCTGCAGTGTACATTGTTTTCCGTCAATTTCCGTCTCCTTTAGGAAGAATTCAACACCAATAGTCATACGAGTTTCTGCTGAGAACTTCCCTTCCACGTATCTATGTAAGAGTGTGGTTTTTCCAACACCTCCCTCTCCTGCAGTCAAGATTTTAAGTATAAATTTCTGTGGCATTCTTATAATCCCTTTTTCCTTATTGGACGAATAATATTAAAATATTAATCTTTCGAGAATCCTATTCAGATTAATAATGAAGTTATAAATATAATCTTAATACGAATTAATATTCTTTTTTCAAACGATACTTTGATTTTAGGTTTTATTTAATAATATTATTTTATTTTTGATTTTTATTCTTTTTTCCAAATATAATTCATTAATAAACAATTTCAAAATAAATTTTATTAATCTAGGAATAATAATTTCTACAAGTCTCACTGAAAGAGGTGATTTAAATATGAAAATGAAAAAAAAGATTCCCAGTGAAGATGATTTAAAGCGATTAGATGTGGAGTCATGGGGTACGTGGAGCAAGGAAGTGAGTGAATTTGATTGGTCTTATGGTGATACTGAAACATGCTACATACTAGATGGTGAGGTGGAAGTAAGGGATCCCATCTCAGGAGAGAAAATCGAGTTTAAAAAAGGAGATCTTGTACAATTTGAAAAAGGATTAAAATGCGTCTGGGATGTTAAGAAACCAGTAAGAAAATATTTTAGTTTTGATTTGGAATTTGGGGCAATAGATTAGCTTCAAATCAACTTTTTTTTATTAAATTTCAATTTTTTATCTTTCAATTGGTAAGAGAAAATCTATAAATAGCTTTGAGTACCAATAAGTATAACAAATAAATAATTGAGAAGAACTAAAATGGAAAATAATCTACTTGACGATTTGAGTAATTACAAAGTGGAACAATTAGGATTTGTTTATAGAGATATTACAAAACAAGCACAAATAATGGAGCAATTTTTCGGAATCCCAAAATTCAATATTTTAGGACCTATTGAAATGGAAATCGTCTATCGTGGGAAGCAGACAAAATGGACTGCTTATGGGGGATTTAGTCGGCTTTTTAACAATGTTGAGTTTGAGTTAATACAATTCGAAGAAGGCGAATGTATCCACAAGGAATTCTTAGACCAGGGAAGAGAGGGGTTACACCATATTCGTTGTGATGTGAATGATCTTCAGTCTGTAATCGATAAATTTGAAGAAGAAGGGATAGGTGTATTACAAACTGGCAAAATTGTTGGTTTAAAATATGCATATATGGACACAGAGAATCTATTAGGAATAATCCTTGAATTTTCAGCTGTAAAAAGGGGAAGAAGACGATGATATTAAATAATTAATTATATATATTAGCCGTATTTTTGTTTGTCTTTGTGTTCCTTTACAGATATCTCTCTCTCATTTAACTTCTTAAGTTTAATTAGAGTATCTTGAATCACCTTGATTTCAGCTCTTGTTGTAATCTTAAATTCTTTTAACTCGTCCAGCATCTCTTTTTCACTATACCCTTTATTATATACCTCTTTAAAAGCTTCAATTGTGTCTTGATGGTATCGAATATACTGTTTATTTAAGAATACAATTAACCATTTCTTTTTCTCTTGATTTTGAGACAAATCGAACATCTCTTCTCTAATTTTCTTAAGAGGTCTTTTTAATTTTTTAGCAATTAACTCATCTTCAATCTTATAAAACTTCTTCATAAATTTTTCAAGTTTATTTTTGAAAAAGAGTCTTGGAATAAATGAGAGTAAAAATAATCCTAATGTTATTCCTGCCATCCAAATCGCCGCAATTGGATTAAAAATGGCAACAATAATAATTATGATCACAAGTATTAAGAACCATCTTCGTCCAATGCTTTTGAAAAATACAATATACTTTTTTGGCATATTTATCGAATCATTTCCTTTTAATATAGATATAAGTTATAATGGAAGATATAAAAAGTTAATTTTAAGAATCTGTAAAAGAAATTATGACTTATAACCACATAAATAGCGAGACCGGGTATTATCCTTGTAGGCCATGACCGTAAGCTAGCTTACAGTTTATAGTTTCCCACAAATTTCACTTACAACACGGAAGGAGTTGTAACTAGCAATTGCAGTACTCTCTATAACACCAACCAGTTTAACTTCCGGGTTCGGATGGTTCCAGCGCTGTAGCGAGATGCTACGGATTTATGTGGTTATCAGACCACTAGTTTACCTTTTAATAAGTACGGTTATTTCCTATGTAAATACCTTCTTATTAGGTAAAGAGTAAGTAGAAATAATAAAGACTAGTAATTAAACTTTATCATAGAAAAAGGCAAAATTTAAAAGGTGTAAACTAAGATATGCCCTAGAACATGATATTTCAATTAATCACTCAAGAAGTTCAGTGGTATCAATTTCTGATAAATGCTCTTATAACTGTAATGGGGAGATCTCTCGATTTAATAAGTACGAGATTTGTTTCGAAACAATTAAGGTTAGAGACTAATAGATTGGCTAGACGAATTAGGTGGAAAGGGATGATTTTGATGCAAACACCTCTCATAGTTTTAGGTGCTTTAGATTTCTATTTTAGTTTTTTTATTTTTTGGTGGAGTATCTTACTTTTTGCTAATAATATTGAAGGGAGTTGGTATATAAAGGAAGCTGGAGAGGTCCAATATTATAATGAATTACAATCTAGAGCAAAAAGTTCAACTATCGGGAAAATTTTATTCAGTGAACTTTCCTATATAATAAAATTTACTCTGGCAGGAGTTTTTATTATCATATTTTTATTTATTTATAACGATTTGCTTGCTGTGTTTCTAATATGTTTTGCGCTTATAGTACAGGGAATCTTTAGTACCATAAGCTCAATTTCCTATCTCCTTCATTTAAGAAAGCCTAAAGTATCTCAAAAAGAAAATTCAAAAAATGGTGAATAATTCTAATTTATTTGATATTCATTCGTGAATATCTCTGAATATTTCTGTAAATAAATAGGATGGAAACACCAACAAGAGCTACAACGGCAATTAGAGATATTGGAAAGATATAATTAGCAATAGGCTCTGAAATAGTAAACTTGAAATTTTGTTCATAAAAAATGTTAGTGTTATTTGCATAATCTCTCGCTACAAGAAAATATGAATACTTTCCAGGAAGATTGCGATCAATATTAAATATGAAGCTACTATCATTTTCTAAATAATCGTTTGATGCAGTAAAATATGTATAATTCTTGAAATTATTATCCGAAATAAAGAGGTATATACTTTCAATTCCTGAACGATCATCTTCAAGGTCAACATTGAAACCTATTATATCTGAGGTTGCAGGATTCCGAGGTGAACAAGAAACTTTTTTTAATTCTGGTTTAATGGTATCTGGTTCAGTTGTGAAATTAAAGTGGGATGGTTTTAAATTATGACCCGTAATAGTCACATTATAAAACTCATTTGTTTGTTTGGGTAATCTGAATTTAACCACACCATTAATATCTGCATATGTAGTAAAATATTTGCCATCAGAAGTTCGGAAATGGACTCTAGCATATGGGATTATTGAATCTTTATTATCCTTGATGGTTACAGTAACAAAACCTCCTTCATAATTCATTTCAGTAAAAGGGTCTGATGCCTTTTTTGGTATATTAGTATAAATATCAACTTCTGGATCTCCTAAAAGATTATAGGTTAATAGGTTTTTACGCTCAAAATCATAATTTGTCGACCCTGGACCTTTAGTGTAATAATCACTATTGATATAGGATACTTTAGAATCGTATAAAGCTCTTCCTTGTTGAAATTTTCTATTTTCATAAAATTCCTTCCAAAAGAGCTTTGCATTCCCCCGATTTAATTTCTCAAGATTATTATCATCTTCGAAATACCAACTAACTCTTATGGCACCAATTACCCCTATTGCACCCGCATTTTGATTTTTAATCAATAACTCACCGATACTTCCATCGTTTATGTCAAAACTTGACATAGTACAAGCATCAAGATATACTAATGAGGGCATATAAGAATTAGAGGAGGAAGTAGCATCTACATCTGTATAGCCTATAGTAGAAGGATCTATATAAAATCGTGTTGGAGCTCCATGACCCGCCATAATAACAGCTGAATATCCGCTATTGAAATTCGTATTAAGAGTAGAATGAGAAAGATTTCCTGTTTCTTTTATAAGATGGGTATAATTAATGACTGACTTTGCATAGTTCTGGATTATATAATTTGTAAGATCGCTTTCATATTCTCCTGTATCATCCCCAGAAACGCTATAACTTGATACACCCCCCGCTAACAACATTCGATTCATCCAATCTCCTTCACTTGGGTTGGTTTCATACATTAAAGTCTTATTTATCATACTCTCAAGCTCATTAGCATTATTAGCAGGTAGCCTTCCCACATACACTTCGGGAATCCATGAAATTTCATCTAATCCATGGTCTGTATCTTTTGGAGCTTCCCCCCACTTTCCGTCACCATTATTTCCAACACCATCATTATCCCAAGTGCTTGTAAGATCTGCGTAATAAAAATCTGTAGGTTTGTAATACTCACCGCCAACCGTTTCAGTTCTTCCACCACCCCATCGTACTACATCAGGATTATATACGTTTCTAATAGGGAGAATATCATTTTGTGCATCCCCTGCTAATAAAACCCATTGAATATTCTCCTTTTCATAGTATGATTTTATCATTGTTCTTATACGCTCGGCATCATCTATGCCATCATATAATGTAAAATTGCTTAAAGTTATGGTTTTTACTCCTTTTTCATTTTTCCATTCCATCAGGGGTTTTACAGCGTCAATATAATTAATGTCATTTGGGGTAATAATTAACATTTCTATTTTGGCGTTATACCACGTATCATTCAAAGTATCATAATCAATTTCAGGAATGATTGATAAATCAACATTAGTATATCCATTGGCAGATGCATTCAATTCCATAGACTTTGATATTTCAAATCTAGTAGATAGAAAGTTAAAGGATAAGCCTGTTATTGGTAAAAGTATAAGAAGAATAATACAAGATAAAATAGTTTTCTTAAGGTAAACCTGTGACATGAAATATCAATAATTAAATGTCATTACTATTATATTTAATTTTAGAAATAATATTATAGAAATAAGAATCTATTTATTATAAAAGTAAATTGTTGGAATATTTGTATAATGCCTCTTCGGTTTAATTTTTGTCCGCACTGTTCTGAAAAAATTGTGTTTAAGATTGAGACAAAGGATATTGATACAACTCAATATCCTGCCCCAGTCTATATCATTTGCAAATTTTGTAAAAAACTTTCTACTTTCTATGTTGACAGTCTTTTAAGGATTTCATATATAGAGCTAGACAAAAAATTAGGTGGTATAACAACGATTCTTACTGAGTAATAGATTTTTTAGCAACTTTTTTAAAATGAAATTGGTTTATTGATTAATTTAATAAAAAGTCTATTCTTAATGTTTTATAGAGAAAGATTTATACCAGACTAATAACACCTAAATTTTATACTAATATGACTGATGAATTAGAAGATATTTCGGGGATCGGAAAATCTACTGCAGAAAAAATGAAAGCGGCAGGGATTGATACAATTGAAAAACTAGTTGCTGTTGATCCTGAAGATCTGGTGAAATTAAAAATAAAAGGTGTAGGTAAAGCAACTGCAGTAAAAATACTTGCAAATGCTAAAAAAGTCTTACAAGACGCGGGTGAAGAAGTGAAACCCATATCAAAAGAAAAGGAAAGTAAGGAATCAAAAGCTAAACCAAAACCTGTGTCAAAACCATCTTCTAAAGAAAAGGGAACAAAGCTGAAAGAATTAATTAAACAACAAGCAGAATGTAATATAGGTCTAGTTGGTCATGTCGATCATGGTAAGACCACTCTCGTAAAATCATTAACAGGAGATTGGACAGATAGACATTCTGAGGAGCAAGAAAGAGGAATATCAATAAAATTAGGTTATTCAAATGCTACAATCCTTTATTGTCCTTCCTGTGAACAATATACTACTGCTCACCTTAATGAAATAAATCGTATTAAAGGACAACCCCGATTTGTCTGCTCAGACTGTAAAGGAAATTTAGAATTTATACGCAATATCTCATTTGTAGATGCACCGGGACACGAAATTTTAATGGCTACAATGTTAAGTGGTGCGTCTCTAATGGATGGGGCATGCCTTCTAATCGCTGCAGATGAACAATGCCCTCAACCACAAACAAGAGAGCATCTAGCCGCTTTAAACATCGCAGGGATTACTAATATTATAATCCTACAAAATAAAATTGATGCTGTCTCGAAAGAACAAGCTTTAGAGAATTATCAACAAATAAAAGAATTTGTTAAAGGCACGGTGGCTGAAAATGCCCCAATTATACCGATTTCAGCAGTTTTCAGAGCTAACATGCATCTTGTTGTGCGTGCTTTTGAGGAAATAATACCTACTCCTGAATATAAAGAATCAGATTCATTTCAGTTTTTAATTGCTAGATCATTTGATATCAATCGACCAGGAAAAGAAATTACTGACTTAAGGGGAGGAGTAATAGGCGGATCAGTATTAAAAGGAGAAATTGAATTGGGTAATCAAATCGAAATTAAACCAGGAATTCGAGTAAAGGATGAATACATACCAATCAAATCAACTGTTGTAAGTATTAGTCAAGGAAATAATTCTCTGCAGACGGCGAAGCCTGGGGGTTTAATTGGCTTAGGTACTAAGTTAGATCCTGCGCTAACTAAGGGCGATCACCTAATAGGGCACTTAGTTGGAAACCCTGGCACCTTACCAGAAGTAATAACAGAAGTCGAATTAAAAGTTAACCTCTTAGAAAAAGTAATCGGTTCTGAAGTACAAATGAAAGTACAACCACTTAAGCACGGTGAAAGGTTACTATTAGTTGTTGGAACTGAAAAAACAGGTGGAACTGTAACTAAAATTTTAAAAAATAGCACTGTAATAAAACTTACTCCACCTATATGTCCTCCAGAAGATTTTATTTACGCAATTTCACGTATCATTAATAGACGTTACCGATTAATAGGATATGGTGAGGAAGTAAATCATAAATAGATTAACATTAGTAATTAATGATAAAATAATGTTCTAATCTATTAAGAATATGCTAAGTATATTTCGCGTATTTTTCCCTTTATTAATTTTAATGAAGCATCAACACCACGAAATATATTCTGTAATGTATTCACCACTTCTGTATCAATATTAGAACTTGTTGATCTCGTAATATTTTGTTTTGTTTCATACAATATCATTGTACTATCAATTTTAGCTAGAAAATGAATTACAATTTCAATATTAATTTTACTGTCTAGAGTGTTGCTTGTGATCTCCTTAAATTCATAAAAGATTTCATTCATTACGCGTTTTTCCAAAAATACAACAAAATCGTCAATATTATCACAAAAAATTACGATCAAGTCTAACTTCGCAACGTTTTATACTTTAAATACAATATAGCTCCAATAATGAGAATACTACCAGTTACTATGGCAAAAGTTATTATCCATAAAGGTGAATGAGGAACATTAGTATAAATATAATTTGGATTCTTGAAAGTAGTAACTTGTGCTTCTTTAATAAAACGCCTTTCATAATATATCCGTATTGTATAGTTCCCACGAGGAACATTATTTAGTATTATTTGACCATTTTCGTCTGATCTTCTTGGAATAATTGGTTGACTTGTGATATTTGATATGTATGTGCCATAAGGGGCTCCAAAAAGTGAAACTTCAATCTTTGCCCCAACTAACGGCATTTTAATTTCATCTGTTATAACAATCTTCAATTTCTCAGAAGTAAGATACTTAACTAGTACAGGGCATGTTTCACCAACATACATAAATGGAAGATGCACCTTCATGCCTAAATAACCTGTTAAATTTATGTTGAGTTCTGAAACTGAAACATATCTGTCAAACAATGAATATGAATCTAGCACTTCCTCAAAATAGATGGATGATTCATTAAAGAATACATTTTTTAGATAATAATGTTTGGGTCCTGAGATTAGATGACAAAGATAAATCCTTTCTCGAACAGATCGTAGGTCTACAAGTCTATCTATTGCCCAAAATTTACCCAATCGATTATCAAATCTTAAAGTAAAGGTAGTAGTAAAATTAAGTGAAAACCTGCTTGATTCGGGAGTAAAAAGATCAGATAATTTTATTTTTATTGATTTATCTGGATTCAGGTGATTGCCAATATCAGCCTCAATACCATTCAACTTTAATTTATGATTCGTAAGTTGCTCCATTTCAAATGGATTAACAGTTAAAGCAACATCCCAAAAATTAATATCTATTACATCCACTAAATTAGAACTATAGGCCCTTGCGACTAGACGGAATTGATATTGGAAGTCAACGGAAAGATCTTGTTCTATTTGATCTATTTCTAGAATTTGATTTTCTAATTGTTCGATTTTCCAATTTCCAAATGCTAGTAGGTTTTCCCATGTGAGGTACATAGAAAAATTTGAAATGCGCCCTTCATCAAAATAATCCTCATAATAAAATACAATAAAACCTTGATTATCAATGGTATAATCAACATCTTCTACTAACTCAGAAATTATCGTTCCATTATCTACCCTAATTTCTAGGAGCTCTGCATTTACAAAACGGGAATGATAAACTAAATATCTTGCTTCTGTTTTATCGTATTTCACTTTTAGTGTCTCATTGTATTTATATTTAGCATAATTTCTATCCTCAATTTTTTTATCTAAATTATCTATTATAGCGGGACTTGTACTTTCTATAAACTCTATTTTTGTTGTATTTATGGATAGTTTACCTGAGATTAAATCTTCAGAAACAAGGGGATGATAAACATTTTGATTAACTATTCCAGGGACAACAAAATTATATCTGATATCATCTATAGTTATATTTCCTAATCCATATCTTGTAGTAGTTAATATTTCCGTATAATTTTCTTTATTAAAGGCATTGATGTCAAGAATTGAATTATCTTGATTCGCATTATTATTTGGGTTAATATTAAAATTAACTAGCACAAAGGAAATCACTATTACAGAAAATAGTAATATTTGCTTGCTGGATCTATTAGCTAATTTAAACATATTCCCGACTGTATTTTGCATGATAGGGCTTTTTAACATGAAATCTTAAAGACTGAAATTTAAAATAAATTAAAAAATTTATCTTTAGTTTTTAATTTTTACCTCGATTTCTTCATGTAAGCCAAAATTAAATCGGAATATTTATAATTATAGGATGTATTTGACATTTATCAGAATTTAATTATCTATCTAATAATTACTTGATGATAAGCAACTTTTCAAAAAATTCTTGTATTTTAATTAATAATTGATATAAATGACTAAGAACCCAGATAAAAGAAAATTCTTAGAAGATTTTAACAATGCCGTAGATCATTTCATTGATCATTCCTATTCTCGGATTATGATAATATCCCATAATGATGCCGACGGTATAAGTAGTTTACATATTATTCAAAATTTACTATATCACCTAAAAATTGATTTTGATTATTTTATTTATAATAGATCCGTTTCTTGGAACAATTACTTAAAAGGTATATTATCAAAAAGGCAAAGTGAAAAGACTGCTTTCATATTTACAGATCTAGGTTCTAATCTAGCAGAATTAATCCCAATTATTCAAAATAGAAAGGAATATTTTTACATTCTTGACCATCATGAAGTAGAGGATGGTATTTCCATACGAGTTATGCCTGAAAACATGTTTTTCGTAAATCCTACTATTCATGGCTATGATGGTCTTGATCACATTTCAGGAGCTACTCTTGCTTATATGTTTGCAAAGCAAATAAAACCTATCGTAATCAAACAGGGATGGCTTACGATAATAGGAATTGCTGGCGACTCGTTAAAATCGATGGATAAATTACAATCATTTAATCGTGAAATTTATGATGAATTAATTAGTGAAGAACTTATTGAGGATAAAAAAGGGCTCACAATATTTGGAAATATGCATGATACAGTCAAAAACAGTTTAAAATACGGTATTTTACCCTATATAAATGGGCTTGGAGGTGAATCTGATAATAAAATTAATGCCTTTTTAGACTCAGTCCAAATTAATCCCACAATGAAAACAGTTGATTTAAACTCAGACCAAATTGAAAGAATTCAGCAAAAATTGAAATGTGATTTATATGGTCATTATGCAATAATCCCAAACAAATTAGGATTGTTACAATTTGCTTTTGAACACGCTCTCTTGTTGAATGTATTATGTTTTAAAAACATTAGTGCAGCAATTTCAATTACACAAATGAAATCAATAACTCGTTATGCCAAAAATCTTTATTCTGAGTATATTAAAAATCTTGTGATTAATTTAAAAACGATTTCTAGTGAAATTCCCTCTCATGAAACAGAAAAAGCTGTGTTTTTAGAAGTAAAAGGAAAGATTCCACCCAGTAATTGGTCAGATACAGCTAGTTTTAGTGCTGTTAACGAACTTTTTAACACTGATAAAATAATATTTCTGGGTGGTTTAGAAATGAAATCAGGGACAATCAAATTAAGTATTCGCTGTTCAAGGAAATATCTTGAAAATAATAACGGAAATGGTGTGAACATACTTATTTCTAAGATAAAAAGTGAACTCGGTGGTGTAGGGGGAGGCCATAAACTTGCGGGGGGATTAAGATTATCAAAACCCTCTTATAATCGGTTAAAAGATAAAATTGATGAGTTTATTTAATTTTAAAACAAATTTTCACTTAAATCATAATGGAAAAAATAGAGAAGAGTAAAATAATTCTACACATCAATGTTAAGACAAATTCTAAAAAACAAGAAATTCTATATGATAATGAAACCTTTACTATTTTTGTTAAATCCAAACCGGTAAAAAACAAAGCTAATAAAGAAATAGTTTATTTACTAAGAAATAAACTTAAGATTGCCTTAAATCAGATTAAGATAATTTCTGGAGAGAAGAGTAAAAATAAGGTGATTCAGATAGAATTTTTGGAAGAAGAAGGAGATAAAGCATTACTTAGCAGATTATTGAGTTAACTACCTATTTTTATATGACGCCCACATTTTAAACAAGTGATAAAATGAGTCATTCCTTCATCAGCCCTCCGTGTTTGCCTTGTCTCCAGATGGGCTTTATTATATCCGCAACTAGGACATTTGAAATTTTTTATTGTGCTTCGTAAATTTTCTTCTTTCCATTTTATAACTTCTTCTAGGTTAGTTACTTCATTTCTAATAGAATGCTCAATTTTAGTCGTTAATCTATACGCGTCTGATTTGTCAGCTGAAAAATCTTTTATCGCTCCACATCTACACTTAAAAACTTTTTTGCCTTCAACAGAAGAAGGAAGCATCATGCTCCCGCATTCATCACAAAATTCCATAATATATCTTTTAATTAGTACAGGGTTAAGTAAAATAAATTATTTCTACCAAATAATTTTTATGAATCTTATATTCTCAAACCAAAAATTAAAGCGCAAAAGATAACTCCAGCAATTAGATCTGCTGTGGTTCCCGGATTCAACTTCCCTTCTTGTTCGTGTAATTTTTCATCAAATTCAAAAGTTAGTTTTAAACCTTTTTGAGATGATATACCCCCCTCGTACAATATATTAAGGGCAGAATCCGATACCTTCTTAGCAGCATTTATCCCTGACTTTCTTATTATAAGGGTATCGGGATGAGAACCAAGTAACTTTAAGAAAGTGTTTACAATTGCTATATTGGGATCCTTAAATTGATTATAAACCTCTAATATGTAAGGTAATCCTTCATTTAGTATAATATTGAATCCTGTTGCATATTCTGAACTTATTAAATCATATTCTTTTGATAGAATAAATATTTTTTTTAACGTTACGTTATCTTTGCGAATATCTTCTAAGACATTCTTATCAAATACATCATATTTATCGATCTTTCCTAGACCACCAGGATTAGATACTCTTATAGCCCTATAGAGATTTATTGTGTCTTCTACTGTAGCCTCTTCAATGATTTTGTTTAAATAATTTTGAAAATCTGCTATGCTATATCTCTCAAACTTCAAACATAGAGTTACAGCGGTAGTAAGAGGTGCTAATATCAAAATATGTCCGAGCAACACATTTCCCCCACTTTGCCATCTCATCATCTCCTCTACAGCATCTTTAAAAAAGTTACCTAGTTCAATGGATGCATAATCAATCTTTTCAGGGGATTGGAATATTTTTTCACAAAATTTATGGAAAGTTGGTTGTATTGCGACTATACCCCCTAAAAAATGTTCAAATCGAGTAGTTTCAAAATCCTTAGTACGATGTACATTTCCTGGTTTAGGCCATCCTGCTAACTCCAATAGACTTGCTAAATTAATACATCTCATCAGATCATCTATTGATTTGATGGACAAAAATAAATTGGTCTCTTTTACAGACACAATTAGATATAATAGTTATTTTATATAAGAATATTTAGGAAAGGATTAGTAATAATTTAGTTCAATAATTTTCTTTTCTTTTATTGTATATCCTTCTTTTTCACTTGTTTTTAGGGAGATAGGTCTGAAATCTTTATTTAATCCCTTTTTAAATAGAAATTTCTTAATTCTCAGTTTTAAAGCCCTTTTAGATAAGGCTGCTGGCATTACAACGGATATTTCGTTTCCATCACGGTCGATATCGATTTGAGGTAACATTTCCGCTAAAAACCTTACTAAATCTTCCACATGTTGATCACTCTTAAAACTCAGATCCCTAATATTAAGCGTAAGTTCTTTCGTTTTTCCTTCAGACATTATTAAACCACTTTGTATTATAATTAAGAATATTATTAATTTTTTATGGTCTTATTTATATATTTCATTAACTAATTTCTTTTAGAGAATTTTCATAATAAACTCGGATTATGGTGCTATAAATTGGTTCATTATGTAAACTTAAATTATAAACCAGATGGTAATGATCTTATTGCTATGTATTTTGTAGAACGATCTTCTGAATGCAAAGATTTGAACCAAGCATGTGAAGAAATCGCAAAAGAAAGTTCAATTGGCACCTGGACTGAAATTGTTACTCTATCAGCAGATATTGCTGAAAAACTAAAACCATCCGTGTTTTATATTGATCCTAATAATAATATTGTCAAAATAGCCTATACTAAAGAATTATTTGAAGCAGGAAACTTACCTCAAATTTTAAGTGCAATTGCGGGGAATATCTTTGGGATGAAAGTATTGGAGCACCTAAGATTATTAGATATAAGCTTTCCTCAAGGTATTGTCTCTGCATATAAAGGTCCAAAATTTGGAATAGAAGGAATAAGAAAATTAACAAAAGTTTACAACAGACCTTTATTGGGTACAATAGTAAAGCCAAAAGTTGGTTTAAATGAAGTAGAACATGCAAATGTCTGTGGACAAGCATGGAAGGGTGGATTAGATATAGTTAAAGATGATGAAAATTTAACTAGTATGTCCTTTAATAATTTCGAAAAGAGAATTGAAGAAACGCTTAAGGTACGGGATAAAGTAGAAGTCGAAACGGGAGAAAAAAAGATATATATGCCAAATATAACCGCACCATTAACTACAATGAAAAAAAGAGCAGACTATGTAATTGATAAAGGTGGTGAATATGTTATGCTAGACATATTAACTGTTGGTTTTTCTGCTCTACAGGAAATCAGAGATTATTTAGAGGATAAAAATGTGGTGATTCATGCTCATAGAGCCATGCATGCTGCAATTACTCGAAATAAAAAACATGGAATGACTATGCTAGCAATTGCTAAGCTTATGAGATTAATTGGTATGGATCAATTACACACTGGAACTGTCGTCGGAAAAATGGAGGGAGATAAAAAGGAAGTAATTGAAATTAATAAAATAATTACAGATCAGAAAATAAAGGGAAATAATTTAACAACACTTGATCAAGAGTGGTACAACATTAAACCCACACTTCCAGTTGCTTCTGGAGGTCTAAGTCCTCTACATGTTCCAGAATTAATGGATATTATAGGTTTAAATGCAGTATATCAATTTGGTGGGGGTTGTCATGGACACCCAAATGGAACTGAAGCAGGTGCTCGTGCGATAAGGCAAGCAATTGCTTCTGTGTTAGAGGGATACGAATTAAAAGAATATGCTAAGAATCATAATGAATTAGCCATGGCATTCGAAAAATGGGGTTAATCATTTTTATACCATTTCAGGATATAATTTCTCAAAGTAGTTTGAAACATGACTTGATGCAAAAATTCCTGCTTCAGTAATTAATCCGTCAATGTAACGCCGCGAAACAGTCTCAAAAGCAGGATTCAAAATCTCAATTCCTTTTGAAGGGTTTTCCCAAACTTCCCTTGGATCCCGCATTTCTATTGTCTCCAAAATCCCAAGATTAGTTTCAGGATTATATTTTAATAAGGGAGATGCTACATAAAATGGTACATGTTCTTCATGAGCTACTAAAGCTAACAATCTTGATCCTATTTTATTAATTATAGTTCCCTCACTTGTGATACTATCTGCCCCAATTATAATCAAATTTACTTCAAAATGCCTTACTGCCCATCTCATTGCACTATCAACAACATGAATAACCTCTATTCCCGCACCCGCTAACTTTTTCGCTGTTTTCCTTCCTTGTAATCTTGGTTGCGTTTCTGTGTTAATAACTTTAAAATTCTTATTTTGACTTTTCGCTTCTAATAGAATAGCAGTAACTAAACTTGAATGACAATGAGTCATAATATTAAATTTTTTGTCTACTGAAGGTATTCGTCGAGCACCGATTACAGCAATTCTCCTTTTTGCCGATTGAAGCATATCATAATACTGATTTTTATATTTTTCTATGACGTCAGATATAAATTCTGCATAACAACTGTCTTTATCCTTTTCTAACTTATTCATGATAAACTTCAAACCATTTTTCATAGCTGGTTCGGTTGGCCTAGTATTAATTAAAACTTCTACTGCTTTGTATAATTGTTCAAAACATGAATCAATGGTGTTAGATTTCATTCTAGTAGAATAATTACTTAAGAATTGAATAGCATTGATCGCTATATTTGTTGCTCCTTGAATTTCTAATGATTTTATTTTATCAGCATCTTTTAATAACTGGTCCATTATTAAGCACACAAAATTTACTCTTGAAGGATTATAGAAAGAATGAGTTAATAAATGTAATCTTCTTAAAATTCTTCCTTATCATTTAAATTTTCATCTGGATCCAGCTTGTAATCCTCAGGATCTATTTCAATGTAAAAATAGCCAGTGTAACCACATTTAGTGCACTCCAATAAATTTGGAGCAGCCCAACCCGATACATTAATTGCACTTCTTAGCGTTGGCTCCTTACATTTTGGACATATTCGAATATTTACCATAATTTTTATGGAATTAATTTTGTATTCTTAAGAAAAAATAGATATTAAGCATAATTATATTTATTTAAAATTTAATTAGAAGAGAATTAATATCTTGACAGATGTAGTGGTATCTAGAACGTTTGGATTGGATTACATTTACCTAGATATTATATTTCTAAGTATCTGGATTTTTTTCTTGGTAAAGAAGAAATATTGGATCCCTATCAGCTGGGGACTATTGGGATGGTTTGCGTATATATTTACCGATTATATTCTATGGTATTTGATTACAGGGACTCGACAATATACTGGACCATTAAATACATTTCTCTTCTTTATGTGGTTTTGTTTTTCACCCGGATTTGTCCAATTCTCGTATGTCATTTTAATGTTTGAAAAGAGAAATAGTCATGATTTATTACTATTTACACTAATTTTCTATATTGGATGGATAGCCGTCTCAATAGGATCCCAATTACTCCCCATTGACGATACGGTTATCAGAGTGTCTCGCAATATGAATATAGAAAACCAAAGATTTAATATGACTATGATGGTGTTTGTTAATCTATTAATTGCTATGACTTTTTATCTTAAAAAGAAAATACGTTTAGAAGATGTTATTTATCTGTTTTTGGTAGGAACTTTGGTTGAATTTGCCTTAGAACTCACACTAGCTCTTTCTGGTATACGTCAAGAACAAGGTACATGGAATATAGGTCTAATGATTCTTAATTCATTAATAGAATTTAATTTAGGAATAATTTTAATGTATCTTATATGGGCACTTATTAAAATAAAAAGGTATAATAAATATTACCTTCAATTGAGTTATAAAGATCTTAAATATATTAAAACCAACTTTGATGCTATAGCTTTTATCTGTAATAATGAGACAATAAATGAAAAACAAATGAAAATTTATTCCCATTTATATGCAATCGAAGATTTTCTCTCTGATATTACTTATTATTGTGATAAATATAATAGAAAACTTATCAATGGGAGCCTATTAACTGAGATAAATCGTTATTGGGAATAAATAGGTAGTTTAATATTCTTAAATTTTATAATAATAAATTAAATTTATCCTCCCTTATTATTTAATAGCAGTGATTCCTATTTCTTGTAAGGATTAAATATAATACTAAAATGGATCTCCAAAGAATTAGCTTAAAAATATCTCGTATATGAAGGATTTAGAACTTCAAAGAAAAAGTTTACCAAATGAACCGGGAGTTTACCTTTTTGCAGACAATGATGCAAATATTATTTATATTGGAAAAGCAATAAATTTGAGAAAAAGGGTAAATCAATATTTCCTCAAGGCTAAATATAATGATCCTTATTATGAAGAGAAGATTAAAGAATTAGTTAGTAAAATTAACTCAATTGAATATATTGTAACTGAAAATGAAAAAGAAGCACTTCTTTTAGAACACATTCAGATAAAAAAGCATCTACCCCGGTATAATGTAATAATGAGGGATTCTAAATCCTATCCCTGGGTTGCAATTTTTTATGGAGAAGATTTTCCTCGGATAAGAGTAATAAGAAATCCTGAAAAATTTTCTCAAGATAGTGTTTTTATAGGACCCTATACAGATAAAAAGGAGATTATTAGAATACTAAGAGATTTGAGAAAAATTTTTCCTTATTGTTCATGTAAAAAGCCTGTTCAAATAAATAAAAGACCTTGTTTATATTTTCAATTAAAACTCTGCCCTGGCCCCTGTTTCAATGAAATTACTAAAGAAGAGTATCGAGATAATATCAAAAAAATTGAATTATTTTTAAATGGAGAAACTAGTGAATTAAAAAAACAAATTGAGGAAAAAATGCAAATTGCTGCAAAAAATCAAGAATTTGAAATAGCAGCAATTTGGAGAGATAAATTAGAAGATATTGATCATGCGACAGATGATCAACATGTTTTTCTGGATTATGTATCTAATAAGGATATAATTGGATATTATAACAAAGGATACTTCATGGCAATGGTTATAATCCACATCAGAGAAGGGAGAATAATAAATAAAAGTTCTTTTGACTTTGATTTAAGAGAAAAATTAGTTCGTAAATCTGAAATTTTTTCCTCCATCTTAGAGCAATATTATCAAGATTTCAAAGCACAATTACCTGAAGCTATAATTGTGCCTGAATTTAATGAACAATTAAGTATTCTCATAAATTTCCTGAATGACATTAAAAAGGATTTGAAGATTAGAACCCCGAATGATGATTATGAAACAAGTTTAATTAGAATTGCAGAAAAGAACGCTAGAGTTATTGTTCAACAAAGGGAACAGATGGATCTCATTAAAATGGATGATACTGATTTCAGAGAAAAAGTATTAAATGAGGCAAAAAAAATTTTAAATCTTTCCAAAGAACCAAGGATTATTGAGGGTTTTGATATTTCCAATATTGAAGGCAAAGATGCTACAGGTTCAATGGTCTATTTTTTAGATGGAAAACCATATAATAAATATTATCGACATTTTACAGTAAAAGATAAAAAAACACCCGATGATGTTGCTATGATGAAAGAAATACTAAGGAGAAGGTATAGTATGCTCTTGAAGAGAAATTTAGAGCTTCCCGATTTAATTATAGTTGATGGAGGGAAAGGACAATTAAATGCGGGGGTTTCAATTTTACGAGAATTAGGCCTTGAAATACCAATAATAGGGTTAGCAAAGAAATATGAAGAGATCTTTATTCTTGGCCAAAAAGAACCGGTTGTGCTTCCAAAGAATTCACCTCTTTTAAAATTATTCCAAAGGGTTAGAGACGAGGCTCACCGTTTCGCTGTAAGACTTCACAAGAAGCAAAGGAAAAAACGTCTAGTAGGTTCTATTCTAGATGATATTGAAGGAGTAGGACCAATTACACGAAATAAATTGCTTAACCATTTTGGGAGTGTTACAAATATTAAAAAAGCTTCAATTGAGGAATTATCTCAGATTGTGAGTAAAAAATTAGCTCTTAAAATTTTAGAAGAATTAAATTAATTTCTTATAGTAAAAAAAAAATGTTATAAATATTCACTTTTTATATTCGAAAGTAGTGCAAAGACAATTATTGCTATTCCTAGTAAAATAAATGTTATGCTTAAATGCCACATTACAATATAAGCTATAAATGGGTAAAGTACACTTCTAATGAGACTGTTTATCATGTTTATTGTGCTTAAAACAGTAGCTCTGTACTGTGTTTCAATCTGTTTATTTATACCTTTGACGAATATTATTCTACGGGAAAAACCGAATCCTATTATTATTAGAATTAAAGGTATGCTTAGTGGTAGAAAGTAAATCAATGCTATGAGAATAAATCCTATTCCTGGAATTAAAGTATAGACCTGTAGAAATCTTTTCTTATTGTTAACGTTATTTTCGAGTTTTGGCACAAGATTATTAAAAACGATCTGTATTAGGGTCATCGATGTACTAACTAATCCAAAGAACACTATTTGTAAATTTAATGCTTCTAGATATACCTGATAAGTCCATATTAAGAAAAATACAAGACCTTCAACTGTTACACTTTCAAAAGCAATTATTCTTAGTACCTTATTTGACTTAAGTTCTTTAAATCCCGATCTAATAACAGTTAAATATTTTTCAGTTTTCTTTTTCTCTAATTCATGATTCGGCTCTTTTAGTGTTAGAGATATTATCGTAGCAATTATGAATGGAAAAAACATCAAACTCATTACCAAGTTTAAACTCAAATATGCACCTATTAATGAACCAATTGGTGCTGAAATAGCTAACCCAAAGAGCATAAAACTTCTAGTTCTAGCTGTTACTTTGGATATATCCTCTTCTCTGTCAAGTTTTTTTAATGTATCGTAAATGAATGCTTGATCTGTCCCAGATGTCAATGCTCCAGCAAAAGCCCATAATGTTTCACCGATTATAAATATAACAATACTTGAATAACTACCATATATCAATGCTGCCAGTGCTGTTATCGATGCTCCAAGCATTAAAGAAAATTTACGATTAAAATAATCCGCTATTGCTCCACATGGTATCTCAAACAGTAAAACCATCATTGTAAAGTAACTTTGAAGGAACATAATCTCAACGAAGGTCAATTTTCCCCACGATAGAAAAAATGGTAACAATACACCTGAAATTAAATGAAACCCCATGAATAAATGAAATAAATACGATTTTCGAATATTTGCGTTCCATAGACGATATTCCTTTTCATTGTTGTTGATAGGATATGTTATTCTCTTGAAATCGACTAAATTCTCTTCTTTCCTGAAATAATCTGCTGACATACTTATTTCCTCTAATTTAGCATTGAATTCATTAGATTAAACATCCAAGATTGTAATTTGCTTTCAGGGCATTTAGATTGATCACGTATTTTTCTTTCTCATCACAGTATTTAGGATTATAGAGTATACGTACATGAAGCTCTCGCATTTTTCGATTTAGTTTTTTTCCTTTATGAATTTCTGGAATTCTCTTTACCTGAGCAAATTCCTTTGCTTCTGCCCATTCCTTTAATTCTAACAATTTTTTCACCTCTTTTTTTTTACAATTTACATTTTTTATTAGTTTTACTTTTTAATTAAAAATCATATTTATTTATCCTATCGTGAAGTAGTATGATATAAATGCTATTATTGAGTGGAAGAAGTGTAAGATATAGAAGCTTAAATCAAACTCTTATGTTGCTGTGAATTTACGACTATAAAAGTATGAGGAAAAGTCTCAATGGTTTGTTGATATTGCACGTTTCTAAGGATAATGCATGTAAACTAGGTTACATTACCAGAACATACATTAATGTCATGGCAAATGAACTACAACCAGACGGAGTATGGATTAGTACATTTCCACGTTCCAATCCGATCCATAATCTATCTTTTGTCACCATGATCATTCAACAAATATGTTTAAAGAATAAAGAGTAAAGTTTCATATTTAAATCTAACGGTGGTTTTAGCTCTATTGAGATAAGTGGGAATGTGATGGGAAAAAATTAAGTAATTCTTAACTAATAGAGTATGAAAAATTATATCCTTGAAATAATTAACTTTATAAGTTCAGTTGTAGTTTCACAATATACCCTTGCTAGCGATTCTCTTTTAGCTTCAGTGATAACTCTAATAACCGGCTCTGTATTAGAAGGATGAATCAATACAAACCATTCTTTACCCATTCCGAATCTTAGATCAAGGTCAATTTGCAATACATCCTCACCTTCTTCGATTAGCTCTTTTTTTATATGATCAATCAAGATCCTAACATTAACATTTCTAATTTCGATTATTTCTCTGTGGGAATAATACCTAGGGAGACTTGATGCTAAATCTGATATTTTCTGTCCTGTTCTTACAAGAATTTCTACAATTTTTGCTGCAGCAAAGATTCCATCTCTAGTGTTATTGAAATACGGAAATATGAAACCACCACCTGAACCTTCTCCACCCAAAACTAACAAGCTCTCAATATTCCTACTTCCTTCTCTTATCAATTCATTTATCTTTGTAATTAAATATCTCTCTCCAATTGATGTTCGAATTACTCTTGCATTATATTTTTCTGCTAAAACTTCAAATCGCAATGAGCTAGCTACATTTGTAATTATTCTAATTTCTTTACTTGAGTTATGAAAATTTTTTAAATAATCTTCTACAATTAATGATAGAGCAATATCTCCTGAATAGAAAACGCCATCATCCCCAATAATGGATAGTCTATCCGCATCTGAGTCATGAGCAAATCCTAGATCGTACTTACCTTGCCATACTTCCATTTTTAAATCTCTTAGATTAGTTTCTTTTGGCTCAATTCCACGAGGAAATGAACTTTTAATAATTAATTCATCATTTATCGATCTAACTTTGCACCCCATCTTAGTTAATATTTGAGGGGTCAATAGCTTACCAGTTCCCGCACCCGAATCAATAACTACTTTAAGAGCATTTCGGGATATAGTAGCTTCAAGATCAATATGCTTGAAAAGATCTTGAGTATAATGCATAATAGGATTCAAATATTCTATTGAATTATGAACTTTTACTTTTTTACGAGAAAGAGACTTTAGTTTAACTTTGCTTAACCTATTTTTGATTTTTTCCATTTCAGTTGCGTCTAAAAACGTTTCTGAAGAGATCAATTTTAAACCATTCCATTCTTCAGAGTTATGAGATCCAGTAATTATAATACCGCTTGGAATGTTAAGTGTATTTTTCGCATGAATTATAACAGGAGTTGGACATACACCTACATTTATTATCTTAAAATTATTTTCAATTAATCCTTCAATAACTTCTTTTTCAAAGTCTTTCCCACTTGGTCTGGTATCTCTTCCGATAATTATTCTTCTATCACTGGTTTTAAGACTAGTACTAAATGCAATTACAATCTTTTTAACAATCTGAGGATTAAGATCTTTTTCAATTTTCCCTCGAATCCCACTGGGAGTAAAGAGTAAATTCAATTTTTCCATAATCCCCATTCAATGGCTTATTATTATTAAATAATTATTCTATTTCCTTCTAGACTATATTTTGCATATGTCAAAGCACCCATTAGCCCAATTTCATCCTGATATCTTGTTGTTTTTATTTTGGGAGGATGATTTATAGTAAAGGATAAAGAATCATCTTCAAATTGTTTAATTATGGGAGGAATAATTTGATCCTTATCTCTTATCATCGCTCCACCTATATATATCGATGAACAATCATAATACGTATTAATTAATCCTATCCCGACTTTAGAATAAAATACACATTCATCTACAATTATTTTTGACAGGTGATCCCCTTCACGTGCAGCTTGGAATATTTCTTTTGCGGTAATTTTAGATAGATCTCTTCCTACGATTTCTAATAGTCTATCTGCCTTAATCTCATTCTTTTCTAATGCATCCATAGTCCTTGATACTACTCCTGTTCCAGAACTATACGCCTCCCAACATCCATACGCGCCACATTTACATTTCACCTTACTTCGAGGTTCAACTTTTCCATGGCCAATTTCCACTGCGTTTCCTTCCTTCCCTATTAATAAATGACCATTACAAATCGCACCCCCTCCTATTCCCGTTGAAATAGTAATATAGACTAGGTTTTCTCTTTCCTCTTCATCAGCTTCGAAATGATATACCCCCAGTACTGCCCCGCTACCGTCATTAATGAAAAATAAGGGTATTCCTGGAAGATTTTGTTCAATTGGCTTTTTTAAGGGAATAACTCTGAATCCAAGATTTGCATTATTAAAAATTACACCGGATTGTATATTTAGAGGTCCAGCTGAAGCAATTCCTATACCTAAGAGCTGTTCCCTTTCAATTTGATTTTCTTCTAATAATTCTGATAAAATTTCACAAACCGAATTGCTAATTGATAAATTTGTTTCCTTCAATGTTTTAGTTGTTTTCTTTTTAATATTATCTTCTTTTAAATCTTTTGTACATATTGCAACTCGAATCCATGTGCCCCCAATATCAACGCCTGCAATATACTCCTCTTTCATTTCTCTCACATCATAGAAATTTAAAATATTAGATGATATTAATAAGGTTTTATCTATACTATATTAAAATATTTGTAAAATAGTTAATAGAAATTAATATGAACATTCTTGTCATCTACAACATCTTCTATAAATTTGACTATTTCTTGCTTTTTGATATTATCAATACTATACACAAAATATTCTGCAGGAATTCTTGCGGTTGAATAAATTTGCACATTATCTGGTTTGATTTTTTTAATTGCATTAGCCAATTCCTTGATATTTTTCTTGTTAATATTCGGGGTAAAATCTTCTTTATATGAATTATAAAGTAATGTTTGAATGGTTAATTTATGATTTTTGGGCATTAATTTCTTCAATTTAGCTAAAGAATCAATAATTATCCCAATATTAGGAGTATTTACGTGTGGACGATTTGTACGCTTAAAATCTTCAATTGTTGCAGCGTCTAATTTAGCTAACACCACCTCAAATTTACTGATCTTTTCTCTTATTATTTTATGATGTGCTGTACTAGAATTGGTAAAAAGTGTAAGATTTGGTTTTTGATTACTCCAATCTATCTTATTCCTAACTTCTGTAGCAATTTGTAAGAAATCCAATAAATTTTCATTCAATGTTGGTTCTCCATTATAACCAAAAGTAATGGACTCTAAATGAGGAACATGAGTTAAAATTGAAATTAACTCATTTCTAAAACTAGGTAAAGGGAGTAACTTGATTCTGAAATCAGGAGATACAAGGTTATCCTTTTCTGTAATACCGATTTCACAGTACACACAGTTGAAACTACATAACTTATAATTGGGTAACACATTAATACCTAATGAAAGCCCCAATCTCCTCGATTGAAAAGGGCCATAAGTGTATATTCTCGGCATTATCTCTTTGGTCAAAGACAATTATTAATATAACTTTCTATTGCTCCATTTAATTTATTTGGTTGTTCCATCATAACTAAATGTCCTGCATTATCAATTATTACGAGCTCTGAATTTTCAATTTTTCTATGAAAGAACTCTGAATACTTAATTGGAGTCATGATATCATCCTTGCCAACTAAAATTAAGCAAGGAATTTTAATAGTATCGGTCTTATCAAGTGTATCAAATTTATCACAAATATTAAAATCATCATAGCAAACCCTTGAAGCCGTCTTCAAAAATTCCTTTTTAAGACTCTCATCCATATCCTCAATAAACTTTGAGTAGTCATTTTTCACCGTTTCCAAGATTGAAGGCAAAACTCGTAATCTTCCTCCTGTTCCTATTAAAAATAACGCAGAAACTTCATTGGGATATGTAAAATAGTAAGATTGTATCACCGCCCCTCCTAGGGAATGTCCGGCAAGAATTACATCTTTTAAGTCTAAATATTCAATGAATTTCCTAAGAACATCTACATATAATTCAAGTGTGTGTTCTGAAAACTCATCAGACTTATTGTGAGATGGTAAATCCAGGGCATAAAGGTTATAATTTACCTTCAAATTTAATTGCGCTTTCCAAATATCAGAATTTCCCCCTGAACCATGAACAAATATGATTGCTCGTGAAGAATTACTATTTCTAACTTGAAAATATATTTTTTTTCCAGAATATTCAAAATAGGGAATCAGTTATTCACCTTTTTTATTAATTGCTAATCTAGAAAAA
>JBHLLU010000087.1:0-12484 GCA_048938895.1 Promethearchaeota archaeon | reverse complement strand
ATATTATTTGGGTATATATCTATTGTCGTGAAAGAGGTGTTTCACGAACTTTTTCTTAGTTTTTCCAGAATATCTTAAATTACTTCGAGTACTAAATAATAAGAACTAGTATGAAAACTGCCTTATTAGTGGAAAGAACTCCAAGTGTTCAAGAATATCTTACATTAAGGAAAGCCGTCAATTGGAAATTAGTTGATGAGAAAGCGTGTAAGATTGGATTACAAGGATCGCTTTATTGTATCTGTGCAGAAATAGATGATGAAATAATAGGAATGGCTAGAGTTATTGGAGATTCTGGATTATATTTCTACATTCAAGATGTTATTGTTTTACCAAAATTTCAAAAAATGGGGATTGGGACATTATTGATGGAAAAAATAATAGATTTTTTAGATAAAAATATATATCCTCGAACTACTGTTGGATTAATGTCAACAAAAGGAAATGAAGTTTTCTATGAAAAATTTGGTTTTACTAAGAGACCCTCCGAAAGACGAGGACATGGAATGTTTAGAATTTGGAAGTGAAATCTAAGATGAGAGAAGTTGTAATGAAACCTTTTTATATACCATTTTTATATTGTAGAGAACTAAATCATAATAATTAAAACGAAATTCAATTAATAAAATAGAGAAATTATTATGAAATCACTTATAGTTTATGACTCAAAATATGGCAATACTAAAAAAGTGGGGGAATTAATTGCTGAAGGTCTTAGAACAATCGAAGGAAATGAGGTTATAATAGAGAACGTAAAGGAAATTGATCTTAATAAAGAGCAGAATTATGATTTAATACTTATTGGCTCTCCAAATCATTATGGATCATGTACTAAACCTATTAAGAACCTCATTACGAAACTTCCAGAAAGCTCTGTTAAGGGAAACACGTATGCGGTATTTGAGACATACATGTTCAATCCTAAAAAAGTAGTAAAAATAATGGAGAAACGAATTAATGAAGTTATCCCACATACGATCAAAACAAGTCCAGGATTATCAATTAAGGTTGCTGCAAATAAAGGCCCAATCATGGATGAAGAATTACCAAAATGTAAAGAGTTTGGGATTAAACTTGCAAAATAATATTTTACCCAATCGTGAAAAAATCAAAAACATTTATTTTTTTATTACTACTATTAATTTTATAACTTAGGCTATGACTAATAGAGAGGGGTATAAAATGTCTAAATGTAAATTTTATATTGTGGATGTCTTTGCAGAAAGAAGACTTGAAGGAAATCAACTCGCTGTTTTTTTGTGTGATAAAGAAATCTCGGATTCTGAAATGCAAAAACTTGCTAAAGAGATGAATTATTCAGAAACGACTTTTATTACTTCTATTGAAAATTATAATGTTCGTATATTTACACCTGATATGGAGTTGCCTTTTGCTGGTCATCCAACATTAGGTACAGCTTATGTCATTCAGAAAGAAATAGTAAAATCAAATATTAAAACACTATTACTTAATCTAAAGATTGGTCAAATACCTGTATTATTTAAATATAAATCAGGTGAAGCTGAAGAAATCTGGATGGAACACAATGTTCCTGCATTTGGACAATTTTTTGATCCAGAATTAATTGCAAATTCAATATTTCTTGATGAAGAAGATATTGATATCCGATTTCCTATTCAAGAGGTTTCTACAGGATTACCTTTTATAATTGTTCCTTTAAGGAACTTAGATGCTTTAAAGAGAGCGCGAGTAGAAAGGGAAAAATTCTTCGATTTGGTTGAGAATACTAATGCGAAATCGATTTTATTGTTTTGTCCAGAAGTTCGTAAGAAAGGCAATCATTTGAGTGTTCGTGTCTTCACTGAAGTTCCTGGATTCGAAGATCCAGCAACGGGATCAGGTAATGGATGCTTAGCGGCATATCTAGCGCATCATGAATACTTTGGTAAAGATAGTGTTGATGTAAGAGTAGAACAGGGATATGAAGTCGGCAGACCTAGTTTGTTATTGTTAAGAGCTTCAGAAAAAGATGGCAAAATTAGTGTTGAAGTAGGAGGAAAAGCCTTTCTAGTCGCAAAAGGAGAATTAGTAGAATAAAAATATAAATATTATTTTAAATCCTCACTTTTCTATATGTTAATTTTATAAGCATTAACTTTTTTCGCTAAAGCATTAACTTCTTCTGGGTGTGAAAATAATGCACATGGAGAACCATTTGTTTCTAATAGATGTTCATTTTCTCTAATATATGTGAATAATGGACTTTGCAATGCCTCTTTTACTGTTGAAGTCGTTAAGTTATGTGTTGCTATATTGGAAATAGGACATGCAGTCATATCTCCTGAGGGTGCTATATGAGCAAACGCTCTGCCCGCAGATACACATCCCCCCATATATTCCTCATCCCCTGGTGAATGGATAAGAAATATCTCCTTCGTTTCACGATAATACAATACCATTTCTCTGAATTTCTTGCTTTCTTCTTCTGTAAGCATCAGTTCATTATCATTTTCCACAGGAATATATTCTAAAAGAAATGCTAATCTGACTCCCTTTGATATCAGGTTATCTATATTCTTTGATTCCATCCAGAATTTATAGTTATTTCGATTAATGGTTACTGAAATACCACTTAACACACCATTTTTGTCTAAATTATTAATGGTGCTTATTGCTTTTTCATATACTCCCACTCCTCTTCTTAAGTTAGTTAATTCCTGACTTCCCTCAATGCTTACTACAACTATAGCATTCCTCAAACGTCTTAATTTTTTATAATGTTGTTCTCCTAATATTGTACCATTAGTAAATATGAAAAATAACCGATCTTTGAACTCTTCAACAATATTTAACAAATTTGGCATCAGAAACGGTTCTCCTCCAGCTAACATAAATCCAAATACTCCTAATTCGGAAGCTTCTTTTATAATCTTACTCCATTGCTCAAGATTAAGCGATCTATTACTATTACATAAAGTTCCTGTTGCAGCTGCATAGCATCCTGAACATTTCAGATTACATTTTGAAGTTATACTTAAAATTAGGGAAGCAGGCACCTTAGTTCCGTTCAAAAATTCTTCTATTCTTATTTCTCGGCTTTTTCTATACGATTTTGCTAGTCGCATCATAGTGTATATACTTTTTGGATGTTTCAGAATCCAAGGCATAAAGATTTTGGATATACTAGGATGTACTTTCTTTAGAGTTCGGTTAATAAATTTAATATTTTTTTCTTCCATTTTTCTTTCTCTACATAAATCTCTTCTTAAATCTTAAAAAATTATGGCTTAACTTAATATTTCAGTAGTCCGATTTTTAATAAAGAAACGATTACAATAGTGTTTAAATTACTATACTAATATAATAAGAAAAATATTATATGAATAAATTTGGAGATAAATATGCTAATTATAAAAAAGAAGTTAATATTTTTTTCCCAAAATGAGAAAATATAAACCAAAATAAAAACATATTTTTCAAGTTATGGATGTTAAAATAAAATTTGGATTCTTATCGTTATGTGTGATCTTGTTCCAATCATCGATAAAGCTAATTGGGGTTATGATTACAGGAAGTTTAAGCTTTTTATCTGAAACTGTAGATACACTTACTGATATTTTGTTCGTATCAATAAGCTTGTATTCGTTATATACAAGTCAGAAACCAGCAGATTATGAGCATATGTATGGTCATAGTAAAATAGATTCTATTTCTGGGTTGGTCCAAGGAATTATATTAATGAATATTTATGTAATTTTGATCTATAATGCAGTTCAAGTGATTTTAGCAGGTAAATTTGAAGTATTAAATCCCGGATTTGGATTAACAATTTTAATTATTTCCTTCCTAGTGAACCTAATTTTTTCAAGGATATTAATTTCACAGGGAAGAGTACAGAAAAGTCTAACTATGGAAATGCAAGGACTAAATTTATTTCAAGATTCCATGAGAGCTGTTATTGTCTTTCTAAGTTTTATTTTTGCTTCATTTAATATAATCTTTCTTGATCCTATTCTTAGTATTATACTTTCGGGCTGGATCATATTCGGAGCGTTTAAGCTAGCTAAGGAAGGGATAAAAGAACTTATCGATACAAATCCAGTGAGCTCAATTATAGTCGAAAGATTAAGAGAAGAGATCTTTGCACTTGAGCACGTTGTAGGGGTTCATGAAATCAAAATGAGAGTTAGTGGAAAGACTTTATTCCTAGAAGTTCACTTATCTGTGGAAGATCATATCACTATAATTCATGCTAATGAAATAACAACTTCCATTAGAAATTTGAGCAACAAATTTTTCCCTCTTTATGAAGTTGAATGTATAGTAGAAATGAATCCGTTAGCTAGTGAGGAATCAATCGGAGAAGGTTTAATTAATCTCATTTACTCTATGAAGTCAGAATACCCCGATATAAAAAACTTCAAAGATCTGAATCTTTTTAGGATTGAAGATGTGTATTTTATTTCAGTTATAGTAGTAGTTAACGAAAATCTCTCACTTTTAGAAGCACATAAAATATCATCTGATTTTGAAACAGAAATAAAAAAACAAGCACCTTTTTTATCTCGTGTTATAACACATATTGAAAGTCAAAAAGAGAGGGAAGAGCTATCTCCCGATCAAATTACATGTGCTGACGTAGGACCAGAAATGTTAAAACAAATTGGTGACGTAATTGATACAGTTTTAAGAAGAAATCCACATGTGAAAGGTTATCATGGACTGGAATTTTGGGCTACACTTGACAGTTGTATCTTAGAGATTCACATATTTTTTGATGGCTCGTTAAATATCTCTCAAACTCATAATTTTATTTCTGAATTAGAAAATAATATAAAGGAAGAGTTAGGGATAGATAATCTGGATACAATTATACTCCATTCAGAACCAATAGAGGGAAGAACAGATGGAATAATATTTTAATTAAAAATTACCATTTGTCATACTTAGGTTCTTTCTTAGCTAGTAATGAAAAAGCACCTTCTGGAGCATCTTTGGTGTTTATGCAAATAACTTGGGTTCTATTTTCAAGTTCTATAGCTGCTTCCAATGATGGGGCATCTATATTTATATTTAATGCCTCTTTAGTAAGCTTTACTCCCAATGGGCTCTTGTTCAATATCATTTTTGCCGTTTTTAGTACTTCGTTCATCAATTCACCGTCAGGTACCACTCTGGAAACTAAACCATATTGTTCAGCTTCTGTTGCATTCATGTCCCTCCCAGTATACATAAATTCTGCAGCTCTTGAAAAACCAATTAAACGAGGAAGCCAATAAGAACTTGCCATGTCTGCTCCAGATACCCCAATTTTAATAAAAGCATTACAAAATATGGCACTCTTGCTTGCAATTCTTATATCCGCTGCAATTGCTAGACCTAAGCCACCTCCATAAGCAGGACCATTAACTGCTGCTATAACAGGTTGAGGAATCTTTCTTAACTTAAGCATAACTTTAGAAAGCCTTTTTTGGGCATAGAATGATCTTTTCACTAAATCACCTGTTGTTAAATATTTAAATTTTTCAAGATCTCCTGGTACTTTTTTTTTATATAATAGCTGACTTTCCTTTAAATCGAGTCCCGATGAAAATCCTCTTCCTCCTCCGGTGAGAATTAGAATGCGTACTGTAAAATTATCCTCTAATGTAGTAAGGTAATCTAGCATGTCTTCTGTATATTGGAATGACATTGCATTCAGACTTTCTGGTCTGTCAAAAGTTATAATGGATATTCCATCATCTCTTTCTTCAATTTTTATTGTTTCATAATTTTTCATTTTAATCACTCTTTTATTCAATTATTTTTGTTAATTCTTAACATTCAATATTAAGTAAATTCTTTCAAATAAAAGAAGTTATAAACAAAAAGTAAATTATGAAAAATAAAATGAAAGAAAAGAGAAATTAAAAAGGAAATTTATATTGATCTAAACCAAGTTCTTTCTGCATTACCTTTAGGTCGTTTTGAAGACTCTTATTTAACGCAATACCTTTTTCTCTATTATTTTGTTCAGCGTAATACTCTTTTTCTCCTGCAGTATAAATTCTTTCCTGACCCGGTTCTTTGGGAGAGTTTCTAAGATCCTTCATAATACTCCCGGCAGTGTCTTTAAATAAATCAATCCCAATAAACCTTTCTGGATTAATCACTAAAAAGAAATGCCCTACCTTAAGTCTTTTTTGTCCGTCCTCTTCAATACCTAAAGTGTCTCGTAAATAGATACCTCCTGATAGTGCTGCTGATAACAATTCAACAATAGTAGCATATCCATACCCTTTATATCCTGCTGTATCTTCACCCTTTCCCCCAACAGGTAACAATGCTGCTTTTCGTTCCAGCATTTTAGCTAATATCTTTGCTGCATCTGTTATGAATTGACCATTTTCATCAATCACGGTATTCTCAGGAAGCGGCTTATTAATTCGATCATACATTTCAACCTTGCCCCTCTGTATAATTGAAGTGGCTGCGTCTATTAGAAAAGGAAACTCCTCATCTGTAGGTGCCCCAAAAGTTAGTGGATTTGTTCCCAACATTGGCTCGACTCCGAAAGTGGGTGGGATCGAAGGTCTTGCGTTTGTAACAGAAAGTCCAATCATTCCTTCCTTAATTGCCATTAAGCTATAATACCCAGCAATTCCGAAATGTGTACTATTACGCACCGCGACAGCTCCTAATCCATATTCTTTTGCTTTTTTAATCGCCATTTTCATTGCCTTATGTGCGATGACATGCCCCATCCCACAATTACCATCCAAAAGTGCCGTTGTTGGTCCTTCTTTAATAATATCTATTTTTGTATTTACTTCATAGATACCTGCTTTAATCCTATCGTAATACATCTTACATCTTTGAACACCATGAGATTCGATTCCCCTCAAATCAGATGTGATAAGTACTTCAGCAATAACCCTAGCATCTTCTTCTGGTACACCAAGCCCTACGAAAACATCTCTCATAAAGTTTTCAAGAGTTTCTACATCAATAAAAACAATTTCTTCTGGCATTTTAAACATTCTAAATCTGTAAATACATATTGGATAAGTATTTGCTAAATAAATATTGATAATATTAAAACATTGTTATTAAATCTTAATGACTGCTTATTAAAAGGCAATGAGTTTCTCTGGTAATTCAGCCTTTCTTAAAAGCCAGTATGTTCCAGATATTATTTACGTATATATATTACTATTCCCCCATAGAAATATGACTTTATTAAGTCACTACAGTTAATTTATACATTTTGAAAACATAGATGTAAACGAGTCATGACGGAAAAAGAGAAATTAAAGTGTCCTGTTTGTAGTAATAATTTCATTCCGAGAACATTTTATCCTGAAGAAGCTATTTTTTCTACTTCAGATGGTAAAAAATTATCAGGATTTAATGGTTATATAAGTTCGAGTGGTGTAAAACCATTAGAAGTAATTTTAAGCTCTTGGATTACCTATTGTCCAAATTGTAATTATGTTCTAAAGTTTGTAAAAGAAATAGTTAAAAAAGAGAAGATTCAGTCACAGAGCGTGGCTGCTAAAGATATTAAAGAAAAATATAATAGTTACTATTTTGGGTTCCCGTTTGAAGATTATTCGCAATACCTCCAGAATGTTGCTGGAAACGTTAAAATTACAATTGAGTCTGCCTTAGATGAATTAAATTTAAATGCTTTTGAGAATATGCATGATATTACTGATACTTTTAAACTCTTAGTAAAATTTTATGCTAATTTAGAAAACTACTGCAATTCTCAATTTCCTGAAGATAAGGATAAAAATCTTTCTAAAAAAATAAAATTACTAAAATTATCCGCAGATTTGGAAGAGATTCTGATAGAAATGAATGAGATTAAAGATAAATCAATTCATAGTGATTATGAATTATCTCATTCTGACAAGCTAAAAGTGAACAGTGCAGTTACAGGATTTATATTAGACAGAATTGAAAAACATATCAAGCCTTTAATTGATGAAAAGAAGTTAAAAAATAGATATAGTTATGTGGATATAAGAGATCTTAATTCCGAGATTAAGATTTACTTAAACAGATACTTTAATAGTATATTTAATAATGGACGGGCCAATCATGAGCAGATAAAAGTTTTCTTAGATCAACTTCTTGTAACCCAAGCTATGTAGAGAGGTTCTTGATATTGTTGATAAATATTATCACCATGCTATATCTATTTTTGAGAGTTTTTTTGTATTCTACATTTATGATTTTAAATGACTTAAAAGCTAAAGTTAATGGAAAATTTTCTAAAGAAATAATTGTGGATGATGATGGTGAAAATTTAGTTTATGTTTTTCCAGACACAAATGAATTTATCTCAATTCTGAAGCGGAAAATTCATAAAGAAGTAATAGAATAAAAATTAAGATTTCAAAAATTCATTAATCTTTGCGCTAAATTTTTATTGATAAGATCATTCTATATCATGGACCTTTTGGGGTGGTCTGAAGTCCCATTGCTGGACGGACCGTAAAATCCTCATAGCGGAAATTGCCCGTATCAAGGGTTCATGAGTATTATTAGCCAGCGTTATGTTCTCGTCGAAGCGCTCCCTATAATGGTAGGTATCTGGGTGGTGCCTTTTGAAGGAAAGGTATATGCCCTTAATTAGGAAACTGGTAAGGCCAGGGATGGAGCAAATGACTATCATTGCAGTTCGCAGGTCTTCTCAACCATAACTATAGGTGTTTACGCTTTATAGTAAGGGTGTGGAGAGGCGTAGCATTTGGTTTTAGTAGTAGGATTGAGGCCGAGGTTCGGGTTTTTAATCTTTTTTCAGTATTCCTAATTTTATAGATTTGAGATCATTATAATTAAAATGGAAATGAGAAATTCATGCTGAATTTGCTTTTTTTTCCACCTTTAATATATAATGACACGTTCGATGGTTGTTTAGAGGAATACAATTCAAGATATCAGATTCGAACTTAAACTCTGGGAAGAGTTCATTCAAAAAACCCCTAGTATACGGTATACAAATGTTTTCTTGGAATAAGGTTGCGTTGGAGTTCTCAGATCCTCCAATTGGACAGAACTTCTTTGGATATCTAATAATAACCTCATAAGTGTGGTCATTTATTTTTATTACTTTTGGTTTAGCACTCAAAACGCGATAAATTTGATTTAATGCACTTTCAATATTCAATGGCAGATCCTTTTTTTTATATACTTTTCCTAACTTAGCACCAGATTTAGAAGAAATAGCTTTCGGTAGATTATTCCCTCCCACATCAATCATTTCTTTCACATAAGCTTGAAAGAATTTTAGTGCATCCTTCATGAAATATTCACTTTTAAGATAATTTAATCTTATTTAAACTAAACCTACAACCATTAAACCTACTGCAAGGTATTATTGAAAAATGCATATTTATAAATTTATCCATTAATGTCTAATTTTTCACAGGAAAATGTAGAAAAAGAACAATTATTCCATTTTTTTTCTAAATTAAAGTGTATCTCAGAAGGAGATCTTTATCACCTTGAGCATAATCAATACCAATTCTTTTGCTCTTTATGATCTTTTCCTGATCTATCTTTTCTCCTTGAGTAAAATATAGTCGTGCATTAGATGCACAAGAATCCTCTCCGTTGAAATCTTCTTTCGTTATTTTAAAAGCCATACAGAATTTTCCAGGACCATCAACCAAATTTTTATAATCCTTACCAATCTCTACATTTCGATTTTCACGCATTAATTCAATTCCATCAATAGGATATAATTGTCTAATTAGAACTGCGCAAGGCATATCTATTGGTTCTGTAATAACATTTAGGCAGAAATACATCCCATAAACTAAATAGACATAAAGAGTGCCTGGTTTTTCATACATAACTTTTGTCCTTTCTGTCTTTTTGTAGTTATACGAATGACTTGCCTTATCAGTAGGACCGAGGTATGCTTCAACTTCAATGATTTTACCAACGATTTTCCCCTTCACTGTTTCTCTTATTAGATATTTACCTATCAATTCTTCTGCCACTTTTTCAGTTCTTCTATCAAAAAACTCTCTACTGAGTCTGTTTAAAATATTCTCCGGCACTTTTACATTCTTTAAAGAATTATTTTTATTTACCAAGATTAATGTTAATATTTATAAGAATTTTAAATAATTCTTAAGAATTAGGGAAAAATGAAAGCACCAGAAAGGATATTAAAAGCTGTTAATCATGAAGAACCTGATAGGGTTCCTGCATTTGAAAGCGCATTTACCAATAATACCATTATGAAACATTATGGTATGGATCTTACTGGTCGGGGATATAAAATTTTATATGAATTTTACCGGAGAGTTGGTTTAGATCTAGCGGTGAGTATTGTAAGTCTCTTTCCAAGGAAATTCTTTAAAGGAGGATATGTGGATGAGTATGGAAGAATAATTAAGTATGAATATTATAAAGACGGAACAAGTATAGGTGGTTATTATGGGGGACAGTTCAAATCATTTGAAGAATACGAGAGCTGGGAACAACCAGATCCTAATCTTAATATTAGACTGGAGCAATTTACGTTAGGAAGAAAAACTCAGAATGAGTTGAAAGATGAAATATTTTCAATTCCCGCGACAGGAGCATTAATGGAATGCACTTGGGAGGGTTTTGGCATCGAATCATTTTCAAGATTAATGGCTAAACCAAAAAATGCAAAAAAGGTTTTTGACGATCGTGGCAAATTCACGTTAGATATAGTAAAAATCTTGGCAGAGAATGACGCCCAAATGGTTTTGTTATGGGATGATTATGGTTTTAAAAACGGATTGTTCATGAGTCCTCAAAATTATAGAAAATATGTCTTTCCATGGCTTAGGCAGATTTGTGCTGCTGCCCATAAAAGTGATTGTAAAATAGTATTACATTCTGATGGTGACTTATTAGAAATTTTTGAAGACATCATAGATTGTGGTGTAGATGTATTAAATCCAATTGAACCAATGACAGCGAATCCAGATTATGATATTTTTAAGTTAAATGAAAAATTTGGTCATCAAATAACTTTTTCTGGTAATTTAAGCCCTGTCATGCTAGCAATGGGAGAGATTTCAGAGATAGAAGCTTACGCAAAGAAGTTAATTCGTGAATTAGGACCTAATGGAGGTTATATTTTTGGTTCAGGTCATAGTATTAATCCAGCAGTTACAGTTGATCGTTTTGAGGCAATGCAAAATATTAGAAGAAAGTATGGAAAATATCCTATTAATATACCAGATTAAGAATTAAGTTCTAAAATTAATTAATTCTTTTTTAAGAAAAGCTTCGAGCTTAGTATTACATGCAATAAACGGAAACTTAACTTTTATTGATAACTCTTGGTTGATTTCATTTCCTTGTAATGAAAAAATCTTTCCTCCTGCCTCTTTTAAAATCAACGAGCCAGCTGCTACATCCACTAGTCTATTGCTCTTTCTCAAATTAACAAATGCTTCCATAGATCCACTAGCTATCTGGCATAATGTAAGAGCACTACTCCCTAATATTCTAATCCGATAAAATCTTCTTATCAAGGGGCTTAACTTCTGCAAATTTTCCATAAGATTTTTCATTGGGAGATTAAGTTCAAAGAAACATTGTTGTGAAATATCCAAATTTGAGACTTGAATTTTAGAATTATTTAGATAAGACCCTTTTCCTTTTTCTGCCCAGTAAATATCTTTTGTATTTAAGTTAAGAACAACCGCCTTAGTAATATCATCAATATGATTCCCCCTAGCAAATGCGATAGAGACGGAACTATATGGAACACCCCTTACAGCATTATTAGAACCGTCCAAAGGATCAACTATTAATTTAAAGTGGTTTTCTTTTACTTTATTACAATTACCAATAAATTTTTCTCCTGCTTCTTCACTGATTAATAATATATCTAGATTTTCCTTTTCTAATGTTTTAATGATTGTTGTTTCTGCAACAATATCAAGATACATCGTAATATCTCCCCCTGCACCTCTTTCTGATTTCTTGGCTGCTTGTTTTGTCCCCAGCAGGGGATTCACAGCATCATATACATTAAAAGCAATTTGCTTTAAAAAATCAATATTTGGTTCCATTAAGTATCAAATCTTTTGTAATTAACGAGAAAAGAATGAGATTTTGTATTAGTGTATCTTTTTTTTGAATTAAAGATTTCTATTGCAAAATTTTAGACTTTTCGATAATCCATTTATCGACTAAAAATTTCTGAAACTCTTTATTTTTTAAATCATACTCATTATGCACTGTACTTTTAGGGATCCAGACCTCATCTTCAGATTCAAGAATAATTAATAACGCTTTTGGGCTTTCAACCTTTATTTTAGCATTTAGTTCTATAGTATCAATGGACGCACCATATTCTGTAGTTTCTACAATGTGTAGTCCATCTCTAGCGGTAATATGTTCTGCAAAAACGCTATATTCAGACTCCTCATCAATTTTTTCTTTTTCCTTGAACTTATAGCTCCCACTTGTAGCAAACTCTATTTTCTCATCTAAAATATGTTTAAGCATTAAATTTAACAAATTTAAATTCGGAAAT
>JBHLLU010000157.1:0-3565 GCA_048938895.1 Promethearchaeota archaeon | reverse complement strand
GGCAGTTGCGACAGCTCATGTTAAAACTCATGCTATTGGGGCTGCGATCTATGGTTTACAGGCTATATATAGATCCACTGATACTTCTGATGCCAATACGGCAGTAGAAAAAGAACGTGAGTGGCAATATGAACACTTAGGCAGGCTGAGAACTTATCATTAGAAGTTAAGTAAGTTATAAAATTTTATGTTTCCACGAGGATCGTTTATTTGATCAAATTATAGAATTCAGCGAGGAGAAAGGCATTGATAGTTGAGCCATGTATAATCTCACCAGTATTGATCATTTTATGCATCTCTTCAAGAGAGAATTCATTTACTGAAATTACTTCATTTGGATCTATGGGTTTTGAATTCACTTTTTTCACAATAGCATAATAAAGGTAATTCCAAGCAGTGTTAAGGAAGGATATTTTTACTTTTCCTAAAAATGTAATTTTTTCTACTTTATATCCCGATTCTTCTTCTGTTTCTCTTATTGCAGCTTATTTAGGTTGTTCATCTTTCTCGATTAAGCCGCCAACTGTCGTTTTTGTTTTTTTCTGCCATGGATAAGGGAATGCATCAACAAGGACAAATTTTCCATGAATTGTCTGACAGATAATTGTGGCAAAATTTCTTCCTTCAATAACAATATGCTCTATTTCTTGACCATCAGGTCTTATTACGAGGTCATTTCTCAAGCCAATAAAGCGATTTCGAAAAACAGGTCTTTCTTCTAGTGGTTTCCAAATACAATTTTTTTGATTCATGTTACTTATTTATTGTTCTATTCTTAATTATTTTTTATTGCTCATAGTTTATATTTCTGAATCTTTTTTTCAACATACTTATGCAGTTTAAAAGATACCAAATGCCATGTATGATAGTTGGAGCAAAAACCCCAATTATAAATCCAATAAAGCCCATTATCAGCCAACCACTACGATGGGCAAGATCAAAAGGATCAAGAACTCCAAAAATCGCTCCAGTGATTCCACAGATTAAAGAGATAAGTACCCATATAATGAGAGTATTTTTTGGGTTAGTGGGTTTTGAGGGTATAGTGACAATGTTGGAACCGCATTGTGGACATTTAGGGTAGTATTGTGGGTCAATCCAGGTATAATTACATTCATTGCATTTCATAGGATATAGATCTATGGATCTATTTAAATAATTATTGGATCAAAAATTATATATAGGAACTGGGCTTAAAATAATGTCAAAAGAGATAGAATTTATTTCTTTGTTTTATTGCTTGTCTTCTTGATAAAGACTATTGTTATAAGACACCCTACTCCGGCAAACGCGATAATATTGTATCCTGGAATTCCAGGAAGTCTGCTGCGGGTTGTAAACTTCGTTATCAAAACCGAACTTTGCCCAACATTACCAGCTTCATCTTGAGCGTAGAAAGTTAGAGTCACATGACCATCGGGAATACTATCCCAAACATTTTGATCTATAGCTCCTGTTAATTCCGAAAGCGAGTAATTAGTTTGCCCATTGTCAAGAGAATACCAGAATGAATTTAAGTTGGTTTCATCAATAGTAATACTGTATAGAGGAGAAAAATCTACAAATACTGTTCCGAACACAGGTTGGTTGATGGTTATTACTGGAGCAATTAAATCTGGTCCTATTATATTTTCATACTTCATTAAGAAAATATCAAGTCCTCCTGCACCTAAACTATTCATCCAACCTGCTAAAAATAGATTTCTCTGGGAGTCCATAAGTAAACAAATAGCTCTTTCATTATCTGGCATTCCCCATGTTTTATACCAATTTTGATTTCCCGAGGTATCGTAACTGAGGAGGATCACATCTTCTCCACCAGTATAGGGACCATGAGTTGTAGTTAAACCACTAATAAAGATCTCATCATTTGAGTCAATTATTAAACCTCCCCAAGAGTTTCCGTAGACACCATTAACTCCCCAAATTCGTTCCCACTGGTAATTGCCATTAGTATCATACTTAACTAAATGACCTTTCATACTTGAAGCAGGATTTCCAAAAGTATGGCCTACAAAATAAATATTGTTACTAGAATCAATTGCAATTGCGGGACCTCTCTGTGTCCATGTGGTTCCCCAATCTCTATCCCAGAGAAGAGTTCCCGTATCATCATATTTAAGAATCATGACATCTGCTTCACCTGACGAGGGATCTGAACTATATGATCCGCCTACGACACATATGTTGCCACTCTTATCTATTTCCATTGCGTTAGCATAATCTCTATCACTTCCACCCCATGTAACATTCCATTGTTCCACCCATGAATTATCAAACTTTACTACTATCGCATCTCCATCAATATCACCAAAACTTTGAGTCTCACCTGCGATATAATAATTATTATACGAATCTTTTACAATTGCCCGTGCTCTATCAAGTTCTGATTTGCCCCAAGTAAAATTCCATTGTTGGTTTCCATTAATATCGTACTTAATAATTACCATATCACCATCAAGATCCGCATAACTAGTTGTCATTCCTACTACATATATTTCATTTGAACTGTCAATTAATATTGAATTTCCTTCATCTGAAGCGCCTCCATCCCAGTATCTTACCCATTGTTCTACTCCTTGAGAATCACATTTAATAACGATGACATCATAATTACTTGATCCTGTAATATCTATCTTTCCTGTAATATAGACATTATTAAATGAATCAATAGCCATTGAATTATCACTGTCTATATAATCATCATATGCACCTCCCCAGGTTCTGTTCCATTTATATAAAAAATCATTAGCGGAACTTGATGTGTAAATTAAAAATTTATCTACTTCTTCATCGTTGAACTTTATATTAATCTCATTATTTCTTTTAGGAATTCCAGAGAAAATCTGAAATATAGTTATACTTCCAACTAGTAATAGCACAAATAATGGAGTTAATTTCCTTGAATACTTTTTCATTTTTACCTCGATTTATTTTAATTATAATTAACTAAATACTAAAAGAGATTTCAATAAGCTCGATCATATAATACACCTTCATAGTTTACTATTTTGTTTATAGGGACTTTTGTCGATATATCTTCATAAAAATTTTTGAGCAAAGGAATAGATTTTAAGATTATTAATGAAATAACAATTAAATAAGCGATAACGCTCTCTATCTTAACATATTTTATTATTATTTTTCACTTAATTTAGGTAAGTTCCTCTAAATTGTTACTTATTACACTTTAATTTATAAATCTATATAATGGAAATTAAAAACTACGAAATCCGATTTTTTATTACTATCAGTCTCGAAAAGGAAAAAATTAGAATATATTCTCAATTATTGAGAAAATGTATTCCTAAATTAGATATATCGCTACAATTTTCTACAATAAAAAACTTTTATACTGGAGAATAGTATTTTTAATATATTATATTTCTAAGAGTTTTGGAGCATCCTCTTTAGTTCGAAGTTCGTAAGAAGTTATAAAAGTCAAACTATATATGAAATAGTATCCATTTTAAAATTAAGAAAAAAATAAAAAAAAGAGTGAAAAAAGTTGGATGAAAAAGTAAGAACGGATATGAAATATTATGATTTCTTGTATACTATACAA
>JBHLLU010000086.1:0-12790 GCA_048938895.1 Promethearchaeota archaeon | reverse complement strand
TCAATAAATTTTTCCCTACTTGGTACTTCATGAATTCCTGGATGTGCCAAAATTGGAATTCCTCCAGCAGCTTTAATTAGTTCAATGGATTCTTCAAGATTAAGTTCAACCTCTCTGTCTACGAATGCTTCTCCTCCAATACTAATCATCTTAAAAAGTTCATTTTTTGACTTTTCTTTAACCTTGTCGGGATTATTTTTTATCATAATTTGCACTATATGAGGGCGTCCAACAACGCCAGTTCCTGCTGCAGTTTTTACCTCGCTAAATGGTAAATTATATCCAAACTCATCCCTCAAACGTTTACATATATCTTCTTTTTGTTTAAGTCTACCTTTAATTTGATCATCTAATGCCTTGATTAAACTTATTGAATGATGATCAACATTTAAACCGATAATATGTACATCTATTAGGTATCTTCTTGGTTCATGTCTAATTGAGATTTCTATTCCTGGAAGGGCAATTATTTCATGGCCCTCTGCAAACGATAAAAACTCCCCTAATCCTTCTATCGTATCATGATCAGTTAACGCAATTGCTTTTAGATTGAGTTCTACAGCCTTAGTTATTAATTGAGAGGGGGTATCCAATCCATCAGAATTACTTGAATGGAGGTGAAGATCAATCATAAGATATAAAAATTATCTGTAAATTTTTATTTTTGCTTTATATAGTTTCCAAAAGTTGAAAAGAATATATGTTTACAAGAATTAAAAATAAAAAATGAGGTGTAAAATTATATGCCGATTAATGTAATGAAATTCGGAGGTTCTTGTTTAATTGATAAAAAAGCTTTCAAGAAAATATTAGGGATTACAGAGATTTATAAAAATGTAAAGAAAATTTATGTTATTTCAGCATTTAATGGAATCACAGATTTATTACTTAAAACAGCTCAGGAATTAAAAGATAGTAAAACTACAGACCAAAATATATCTCTAATTGAAAAACGCCATATTGATATAATTGAACAAATATTCGAAGAAGATTCGGAGTACTATTTCAAAGCTAAGGACTGGATTGATGATAAATTAAGTGAATTAGATGATACGTTTGCAGATATACAAGAATTTGGTCTAGAACCTTATTATAGAGATTATGTTTTAAGTTTTGGGGAAATCTTATCAACTTATATTTTAAATGAATATCTTTTAAGTAACGGATTAGATTCAGTATATATTCCAGCTAATAAAATCATTATCACAAATGATGAATTTAATAATGCATATCCTTTATATAGTTTAACAAATTCTCGGATTAAGCAATTGTTGATTCCATTTCTTGAAAATCCTAAGAAAGATATAATAATTTGTTTAACAGGTTTTATTGGGAGAAATAAAATAGGGTATATCACTACTTTAGGGAGAGGTGGATCAGATTACACCGCTACAATTTTAGCACATTCGCTTTATAGTAGTGGAGTTGATAAAGATATTAAAGTAATCTTGTGGAAAGATGTTGATGGATTATTAGCAATAAATCCAAACTACGTACCTGATTCTTCCCTCATAAAAAATTTAGATTATGATGAAGCAAAACATATAGCAAATTTTGGGGCGAAAATTCTTCATCCAAAATGTTTAGAAGCTATAGAAGAGTTTAAAATCCCGTTAGAAATTAGAAATTTTGATAATCCATTAGGTGATAATTTTACTGAAATTTCTGATAAAACTGATAAAGAACAGATAAAGGGAATTTCTGCTGTTGAGTTAGCAACGATTGTAACAGTAATCTCTGGAAGTTTAGTTGATGTACCTGGTGTCTTAGCAAAAATTTTTAAAACGATGAGTAAAAATCAAATAAGTGTTTCATTAGTAGCACAAAGCTCATCTGAAATAAGCACATCTTTTATCATTAACTCGGTTGATTCAGAAAGGGCTATTCAAGCATTAAGCAATTCAAAATTCTTTTCAGAGTTTTTTACTATAAAAAGGGATAATGTTGCGGTAATTAACATAACTGGACTGAAAATTCTTGAAACAAAAACTAAAGCTGACATTTTCAATGCTTTAAGCAAGAAAAACATTAAAGTTAAAGCAATTTCACAAAGTTTTGAAGAATTGAATTTATCTATAGTGATTGATAGAGAAAGACTAGTAGATGCAATTAATATTATACATGATGACTTATACGAAGAATTTGAAGTCTAGATTAGATGAAATTAAGAATTAGAGTATTATTAAGGAAAAAGTACTAGTAAACCAAAAATTAATACTACATTCTTGAATCTATAATTCGACGGGTTAATTCAGTAAATGCATCGTCAACGTTTACTCCCGTTTTAGCTGAGGTTTCAATATAAATGCTCCCCTCATTTTCTGCAAACGATCTAGCTTCATCCCGATCTATTACTAAACCAACATCTTCAATTAAGTCAGCTTTGTTGCCAATTAACACAAAAGGTATATTTTCTCCAGCGAATTGGCGTATTTCCGTTAACCATTTCCTTGTTTCTGTATAAGTTTGTTCCCTAGTTAAATCAAATACTAAAAGAGCTCCAGCTGCTCCTTTGTAAAATGTACTACGAATAAATTCAAATCTTTGTTGCCCCCCAATATCCCATATTGAAAGTGTTGCGATTTCACCTGATCTGAATTCAACATCTTTTGTAAGAATGTCAACTCCTACTGTCAGCTTATAATTTGCTTGAAAACGGTTGCGTATAAATCTTTGCACAAGGGAAGTTTTTCCAACCGCAGCAGCACCGGTAAGTAATACTTTTAGTTTAAAACTTGACATTAAGCTTCACTCGCGTCGATTAATTTGATTTTTTTTATATTTATTAGTTATTTGTATAAATTAATTATAAAATTATGATATTTAATAATTTATTTAATTTATTAATACACATTAAATTATAGATTTAATATATTAAAAGTTTAAATATTTTTTTATAAATTCACTTTATAGATTTATCGTTCTAATCCTAATTTATACATTCTTGTGGCATAAAATTGTTTTTTTTTACTATAATAAAAGATACTTAACATAACTCATTATATTAGATTATCTCTTTTGAATCTCCCTATAATCTATTAAAGAAGGAAAATAATTCAGATTTAAATGAGGAAAATACATAGCTTCAGCATACTCCTTTTGAAATTCCTCTTTAATCGCTATTTCTACGTATTTTATTTTCTTCAATAGATGTTCTGCTTTATTTCTTAATTCTGAATTCAACAAGCAATATTGTGCACCAATACCTGCAGCATTACCTATCTGATATATTTTATGATTAGGGATATCAGGAATCATTCCAATAAATTTTGCGTTTTGAGCATTAATATAATTCCCAAAAGCTCCAGCTAAAAATACCTGTTCTATTTTTAAATTGCTTTTATTTAGAGTTTTTAATATCAATCGGGTCCCAGAAAAGAATGCTGCTTTTGCCATTTGGATTTGTCTGATATCGTTTTGAGAAATGCTTATTTCTTTACCCAAAGAAGTTTCACTTTTTTTTGCAATGATGAATTCAAAAGTCTTATTATTCTTAACAATTCTCTCATGATCAATAAATTCTTTATTAAAATTGCCACTCCTCGTTAGAATTTTAGATTTAAGCATCTCTGCTACGATATCTACTAGGCCAGATCCGCAAATTCCAATTGGTTTTTTATCCTTGATAGTTGTATAAATTACCTCTAAAGTATTAGGATTAATCTTTAATGTATCAATAGCTCCGGCAGCAGCTCTCATACCATTACTAATATGAGCTCCCTCTAATGCAGATCCTGCCGCACAGGATCCAACAGCCATTACTTTCTTATTTCCTATAATGATCTCACCATTAGTTCCAATATCGATTGCTAGTGTAAGAGCTTTTTCATTGTAGATTTTTGAAGAAAGAATTACTCCAATTGTATCCGCACCTACAAAACCAGATATTACAGGGGCAATATATGCAATCCCAGTCTTTGACATCTTAAGGTTTAATGATTTAGAAGGGAGATGTAATCCTTTTTGAATTACAGGCACATAAGGACTTATCCCGATATATGTAGGATCTATACCCAAAAATAAATGATGCATAACAGAATTCCCAACTACACTTACTTCATAGACTCGAGATGGGTCAACACCAGCTTCAGAACAAGTATCAAAAATAATTTGGTTTAAATCATTAATAACAACAGAATTCAACACATTCAAATTTTCTTTATTGTTCTTTATGAAAGTCAATCTGGTGATAACATCTTCCCCATAAGCTGTTTGACTATTTAAATTAGATGCGATAGCATAAATTTTACCATTATTTAAATTTATCAAATAACCCACGATTGTAGTTGTCCCTATATCAAAAGCTATTCCAAAATTATCCTCAACCGTGTTCCCAGGTTCGCAAGCAATAATCGTATTATTCTTCCACACTACAGCTGTAATCTTATTATCATTCTCTCTTAAAATATTTGGTAATTCTTTTAGTAAATCAAAATTGATATTTATTTTCCCCTTTTTATTAAATTCTTTATGATTGGAAAATAATTTGTTTACTATCCTCTCAAAGTCAGCCTGAGGATCTCTTAATAAAGCCTTATCCACAATTAAATAATATTTCTTTATTGAAGGAAGTAGAGCTACTCCTATATCTTTACCATCAGTGAGAATCTTGAAATCTTCCAATATTAGCTCATTTGGTAAAAATACTCGAATCTGAGGTGAATCTAATGTTGCGAGGAAATGGAGTTTATCAACATCAATTCTAGCCTGACAAGCTAATCGCCATCCATATTCCAATTCTTTTTGATCTATAAATTTCTTTTCCGAAGAAGTTGGTAAAACAAAAAATTCCTTTCCTTTTTGAACTAATAACTTGCATTTTCCACATGTACCAGAGCCACCGCAGATAGATCTGATTGGAATACCTATTTCTGAAATTAGGTTGTATATAGGCTCTTCACTTGATAATATGACTCTTCTTGATATTGGTTCAAAATCGATGATGATTTTTTTACTTTTTAAATCCATCTCTTATTATTATAATTCTTGTATATTTTTTTTCAGAATCTGACTTTAAATTTAATGTAATTTAAACAAAAGTTGACCTAATCAATATTTTAGGTAAAATAATAATGACAATATAAAAAATTTAATTACTTAGTTGGGATATTTTAAAGTAAGAATATAAATTGTTATTATTTAAATCAAATTACGATTAAATAGAATTTTTTAAAATGCAAAATCCAGAAGAATTAGCTCAAGAAGCTTTAAAATATTTAGAGATTGCACACAAGTTTGAAGAAGATAAAAATGTCGAAGAAGCAATCTCAAACTATCAGCTAGCAGTTGACTGCTTGAAGAAGAGTGGGTTTTTAATGCATAGAATCGATGAGATATATGAAAGAGTAGAAGAATTAAAGAATTACCAGAAACAGGATAAAATCTATCAACATACTCAATTAAAAGCTCAAGCAGAACAAATTCAAGATCAAGCGTTTGCACTCTTAGAAGCAGCGAAGAAGTTAGAATCTGATGGTTTTTTTGAAGATGCGATTCAGCAGTATATTTCTGCTATTAATCTATTGATTCAATCTGGTTGGTCTGAAGCTCAGTTAGAGAATTTGAGATTAAAAATAAATGAACTCTCCAAAACATTAAAAAAAGAAGAATATATTCATCAAAAGCAACTACAGGAATTAACACCTCCAGAAGAATTTCTGCAAAAAGTAGAAGATAAAAAACCAGAAGTTGTTGGAATGTTTGGGGAGACTGCAAACAAGGAGAAAGCAGAATCTATTGTTCGATATAGAGCTAGGAAACAGCAGGAAGAGGAGACTCAAAATCATGCTTTTGCCCATATTGATAAAGCTAAAGAATTTGAAAATGAAAGGAAATTTGATAAAGCAATAACTAATTATGAAAGAGCTATAGAGTTATTGAATTCAATTGGGTGGGACGATCAAACCCAAAATATTAAAGTTATCATTGAAAAGCTTAAAAAAGATAAAGAACAATTTGAAAGGTTCCAAGCTCAACAGGAACAAACAAACATTGAGATTTTAGAGCGAAGTCAAAGGGATGCAGAAATTATAGCATCAGAATCAGAAATGAAAAAAGAAAAGTTAAGAGAATTTGAAGATAAAAAGAAACAAGAAGAAGAAATTCAAGGAAGAGCTTTTCATTTAATCGATCTAGGAAAGAAACTCGAAAGGGAGAAAAATTATGTGCAAGCGGAACAAAAATTCGAACAGGCTATTGAGTTATTCAGATCAATTGACTGGGACTCATATATTCATCCTATTACTAATTTAATAGAAGATATGAAACAAAGACAGTTAGAAAAAGAGAAATCAAAAGAAGTAAGAAGCAGAAGAGAAAAAAATCTTATATTTTTACAAGATTCGATCTATAAAAAACAACAAACGGAATCTCAGCAAACAGCACGGGAAATAGAAAGAAGAAAACTAGAATTTGAAACAGAAAGAGAAATTAGGGCAAAAAAAGAAAAAGAGTTCTTTGTAATTCTATCTAATGCTGATAATAAACTACAATCAAAAGAATATGAAGAAGCTATAACCGAATATCAAAAAGCTTTAGCCTTCTTGGAAGAATTAGGTTCTGGTTGGGAAGTGTATGTTTCTAATATTAATAATACTATTGCAAATGTACAGAAAATAAAAAAAGACCAATTGCAGAAGAAATATGATATACAACAGAAATTAGAAAAAAGAGAAAAAGAAGAATTAGAGTTTCAAAAACAAATAACAAATCAATTAAATAAACAACGTAAGCAATTAGAGCAAAAAGAAATTGTTTTAAAAGATAAGGAAAAAGAAATATTTCAATTTGAGCAACGTAAAATAGAAGCATTTCAGTCAATAGATTCTGCTATAAGCTATATAAATCAAGGGGATTATGAAAATGCGATATTAGCATATCAAAAAACAGCAAATTTATTTGCTGAAATTCAATGGCATGATGAAATTTCCCTTATTGAAAATGCTATAATGGAGGTTGAAGAATTAAGAAGAGAGCAGAAAATTCTAAAGCAAAAACAAATGCAAGAAATGATTAAAAGAGAAAAAGAAGAAGAAGCATTTCAGAAACAAATTACTCAGTTACTAAAACAAGAACGTAAAAAAATTCAGAAGAGAGAAATAGAATTAAAAGAACGTGAAGAAGAGTTAAAATATCGGGAAGAAAGAAGAGAAGCGGGATTTAGATTACTTGAACAGGCACAGAAAGAAGTATCAGATGGAAAATTTGATAATGCAATTGAAATTCTTCATTATGCCATAAATTTCTTCGCTGAGGCAGATTGGTATAATGAAATAAGTTTAATTCAAAATTCTATAATAGAAATTGAAAACAGAAAAAGAGAAGCAGAGTTACAGGAGCAGATAAGATTACAATCTGAGCTAGAAAAAGAAAAGCAAGAAAGAGAATTTCATGATTTGATAGCTAATGAAATTAGGACACGTCAAGATAAAATTAAGAAGAAAGAGATAATTATTAGGGAACGTGAAAGAGAAATTGCATTTCGTGAGAAGAAAAAGGAAGAAGGATTTAATTTATTAGATGAGGCGCAAAAGTTAGTAGCTAATAATGATTATGATGCTGTACTTGAAATTTATTATAAGGTTTTAAACATTTTCGCTCAAATTCAATGGACAGATGAAGTTACAACATTAAAACAAGCAATAGAAGAAATAGAAGAAAAGAGAAGAAATGACTTAATTTCTAAACAGAAGGAAATGGAAAAAGCAATTAAAAAAGAAGTTGAAGAAAAAGCGTTTATTGATAATATTAAACATTATTTAGAAAGAGAAAAACAACAAACTCTTAGAAATCTAGAATTCATAGAAAAACAAAAATCCGCATCAACCCAAAATTTAGCAAAACAACAGAGGGCATTTGAATTAATGGAAGGGGGGGAAGATTTAATTCAAGCTCGACAATACGAGGAAGCTGTAAAAAATTATCAAGAAGCAATTGAAATTTTGAAAGAAATTGGCTGGGGTGCAGAATATTTGAAACTCTTGAAAGAAACAATATCAGCTATTCAAAACAAAAATACGGAGGAAGAAAAGACAAAACAAGTTGAATTTGAACTACAATTAAAATATCAAAAAGAAGAAGAGGTATTCCAGAAAAAAATCTCAGATTCATTGACATTAGAACAAAATCGAATTAAAAAGAAACAAATACAGCTACAAGAACATGAAGAAAAGTTAAAAATTAATGAAACAAGGAAAATGGAAGCTTTTAAAATAATGGATGATGCAGAGAATTTATTAAAACAAGGGCACTATGACAAATCTATTGAAGAATATAGACAGGCCGAATTAATTCTAAATGAAATTGGTTATCCCTCTGAATTAATCAGAGAAATGATCCAAAAAATCCAAGATAAAAGAAGAGAAGACGAGAACAATAAACTAAAAGAATTAGAGTTGGCATATAGGAAGGAACAAGAGGATCTGAAATTTCAACAACAGATTGCTGAGAAAGTAAGGTATGAACAAGAAAAAATGAGGGAAAAACAGGAGGAGCTAAAGAGGCAAGAAGCAATTAGGAAACAATCTGAAGAAAAGGAAAAAAATGCATTTAATTTGTTGGAGGAAGCACAAAATAACATCAATAAGGGTGAGTTCGAAGCTGCAGTTGAATTATACCAAGAAGTACTAAAGATCTTCAAAGAGATTCATTGGGATGATGAGATTCAGTTGATCAAGAATTCTATAAGAGCTATCGAGGATAAAAAGCGTGAAGCTGAACTCATTAAACAAAGGGAGTTAGAGGAAAATTTAAAGCAAGAAAGATTCGAAAAAGAATTTCAAACTCAAATTGCAATCGAAGCATATAATCAACGGCAGCGATTCAAACAACAAGAAATTATTCTCAGAAAGAAAGAGGAAGAACTAACTTTTCGAGAAGAACAAAAGGAAGTTGCGTTTAATTTATTGGATAATGCTCAAGTTTTTCTATCAAAAGGTAATTATGATGATGCTCTTACATTGTATAATGATGTAGCCAACATTTTTGCTCAGATACAATGGACTGAGGAGATTCCAATAATTCAAGAAGCGATCAATAATATTCAAAATAGAAAAAGAGAAAAAGCTATAAATCAACAAAAAGAACTGGAAAAAACTATTGAAGAAGAAAAAGCTAATAAAGTGTTTATTGAGAAATTGAATCTTGAAAAAGAAAGAAAGGAAGTTATGGCATTGAGAGAATTGGAATCCGCAGAAATCCAGAGAGAAATCTCTGGACACAATTTAATAAAACAGCAAGAAGCTTTTAAGATGATTGAAGAGGGAGAGAAATTCCTCAAGCAAAATAGTTTTGATATCTCACTTGAAAAATTTCATGGAGCTATTAAGCTCTTAACTGAGATTGGTTGGATTGGACCATATTTAAAGTTATTGAATGATACTGTTGCTACTATAGGGGTAAGGAAAAGAAAATTAGAAGAAAGTGAAAGAATAAAGCAAGAATTATTAAGAAACCAAAAAGAAGAGGAAGATTTATTCCAGAAAAAGATTCATGAATCTATTCAGGTCGAAAAAAAGAGATTAAGAGAAAAGAAAATTCAAATCCAAAAGCGTGACGTTTTGCTAAAAAATCTTGAAGAGAAAAAGTCTAAAGCATTTAATTTAATGGAGAATGCCGAAGAATTTTTAAAACAGGGTAAGTATGAACAAGCAATTAGGATATATCGAGAAGCAGAATTAATATTGCATGAAATAGGTTTTCCTTCAGGAGCCGTTAAGGAAATGATTAACAAAATACAGTCGAAAAGTAAACAAGAAATTATTAATAAACAAAAAGAGTTGGAAATTAAATTAGAGAGAGAAAGAGAAGAAGCTAACTTCCAAAGGAAGATAGCAGAAAGCATTAAGATCGATGAAATTAAAAGAAAAAGCAAATTGGAGCAGCTAGAGAGACAAAAGCAATACCAAAATTATATGGAAAGAAGAAAAGAAGAGGCTTTTAACCTCTTAGAGGAAGCCGAAATTTATATGAATCAAGCTCAATATGATAAATCGCTTGAAACTTATCGCTCTGCTGAAGTTATTTTGAATGAGATTGCTTTCCCAACAGATAGTATTCGAGATATGATTCAAAATGTTCAAAACAGGAAAAAGCAGCATCAAATACAAAAACAGAAAGAGTTAGAAAGGAAATTAGAAAAAGAACGGGAAGAATGGACATTCCAACAAAAGATAGCAGAAGAATTAAGAAGAGAAACTGAAAGTTTACAAACAAAACAAGTTCAACTAGAAGAGATTGAAAATTTAAAAGCTAGACTTGAATCACGAAAACAAGATGCATTCAAAATATTAGATGATGCTGAGGAACTGGTAAAGGAGCTTGAATATGATAAAGCCATTAAAAGCTATAGAAAAGCAGAATTAATTCTAAATGAATTACATTTTCCTACAGATTCAATAAAAGATATGATTGTTAAGGTCAAACAAATGATCTATCAAAAAGAAGAAATGCAAGATCTACAATTTCAGAGAGAACTCGAAAAAATTCAAGAAGAAAAAGATCTACAATTACTTGTTGAAGAAAGGCAACGACAAGAAAGGGAGAAGAAAAAAGCCCAAGAATTAGCACTTCAAGAAAGAGAAAGAATTGTTCAAGAACAAACGAGTATTAGAGAATCCGCATATTCAATGCTGGAAGAAGCAGGAAAATATTTGAAACAATTAACACCTGATTATAATAATGCTATTTCATTGTATACACAAGCTAGGAATCTATTGGCAGAAAATATAGGATGGGAGCCAGAATTAAATAACTTAAATGCCTTAATCAAAGATCTACAACAAGAACAGGTTAAATTTCAAGAAAAGAAACGTTTAGAAGAACAAGCATTAATTCAACGGCAGAAAGAGTATGAATTGTTCCAAGAGGAGGTTACAGCAAGAAGGATAGCGCAAGAAAAAATAAAGAGAGAACAAGAAAGGCAGTATAGGGAATTAATCCTAAGCAAGCAGCGTTTGGAAGAAATTAAGGATGAAGGATTAAAATTAATTGATGAGGGTAAAAAGTGGGCAGCATATCATGACTTTAAGAGAGCTTATCAAAATTTTGAAACTGCTAAAAAGAACTTTATGGAAATTGGTTGGGATGAAGAAATAAAATATATTGAAACTGAGATAAGAAATGCAAAAGCTCTTGAAAAAAGAGTTGAAAGTGAAGATTTAAGAATTCAGCAAATTCAAGAACAACTAGAAAGGCAGAGAGAATTGGAAGAAAGTCGAAGAAGAGCAGATGATGCAAGATTGAAGGAGACAATAGGAGAGGTTAGTAATCTAGCTGACGAAGTTATTAATTTAATTGAAGAAAGGAGAAAAGAACAAGAATTAACTGATGTTCAGAGAAGAAAGGAGATTAAATCTGAAGCTAAAGAATTTAGAAGAGTAATGGGAGATATGATAAAAATAAAAGAAGAACTTATTAATGAGTTAAAAATGAAGGAAAGTGAACAGAAAGACTTCCAGGAAAAGTTACAAATCGCTAAAGAGAGAGAGGAAGTCGATAATTTAAAAAAATTGATAAAAGAAGCAGGAAAAAAGAAAAAAAATAGCAAATAATTTTTTAATACTTTTTACTCTATATGGCATTTCCATCTGCTATATTTAATCAACTAAAAGAGTTTATATTTAGATGATTAAATTATTATAGTATATTCGAATTAAATGGGGATTTTGAAAATGACAGAAAAAGTTGAAGATATTGTTAAAGCACGAATGTATGCTCGCCAACAACTTATAGATGGATGGGATCAAGAAGTTATAAATAATGGTTGTATTATGATTGTAGGTATAGGGGCTTTAGGTTGTGAGATTGCTAAAGATTTTTCGCTTATGGGAATAGGCAAATTGATATTAATTGATCTAGATACAATAGAAACATCTAATTTATCTCGGCAAATGTTATTTAGACCTGGAGATGAAGGACGCCCAAAAGCAGAAGTTGCTGCTGAACGATTGAAAGAAATGAATCCTTATCTTAATATTGATTATTATTTTGAAAAACTACAAAAATTACCAATGTCCGTCTATGAAGAATCGGATGTAATTGTCGCTGCTTTGGATAATTTTAACGCAAGATTAGATCTGAATAAAATCTGCCTAAGAATGAAGAAACCTATGGTTGAAGGAGGAACAGTAGGATTTGAGGGGCATGTGCAAATAGTAATTCCCGAGGGTGCAGGTTTAAAATACAAAAACAGGGAAAATGAGATTGAGAATTTAGTTCAAGCACACCTATGGGAATTATCAGATGTGGAATATCCTGATTATTTTAGAGCTCAAAGAGAAATAGAGCTATTAGAAGATGAAATTGAACGTATTAAAGCTTCACGATTGAATCCTATAGAAGATAAAATTAGAAAAGAAATCGAAATGGTATTTGACTGGAAATATGCTCCAGAAGTTTTAGACCAGACTCCATGTTACAGATGTCTGGTTCCAATTCCTCCCGCGGATGATAAATTAGTTGCAGCATGTACTTTAAAAGGATTACCTCGTAATAGAAATCATTGTGTCATTAAAGCGGAAGTTGAATTTGAAAAAAAATATGGGTATAAGCCTGATCTTAACCTAAATGAGGAGGTCCTAAAACTAAAAGATATTGCTCAAATAGAATTAGAAAAGCTAAGAGAACGGGTGTTTGAGGAGAATGTACCTATAGATGAAAGAGATTCTTTATCCAGTGAACAAATTGAAGAATGGAAGAAAAATATCAGAGAGACGTTTGGTGCAGATTATAAATTTGAAGAAATGGAAAACATTTTAGGTAATAAAATCGCGGCAATTCAAACAGTGAGTTC
>JBHLLU010000031.1:0-48613 GCA_048938895.1 Promethearchaeota archaeon | reverse complement strand
TAACTTTTTTCCCTTTCGAAAATCCAAAGGATATTATCAAGAAATTTAAATTCACAGCCTTGAGCTGCCATCTCATCCAATTTTTCCTGAGCAGCATTTACAAGTTTATCTAATGTCTTACCTCCTTTAATTGTTACCACTTTATACTCTTTCATAATTCAACCTCCAAATATATGATTTATATAAGTTTAGATCAATTCTCTGGGTATATAATTCTTTATCACTATGCATCTAAAAAGATAATATTTAAAAAATAAGAAAAAAACTTAGGGTTTCTCTTGTTGGTTTTTCACGACATTTTCTGCCCCCATTGTCACATCACCTATTAACCAAGCAGAATCTGAAATCCAACAAGAGGGATCAATTTTTGGTGTTTTTAATTCTCCATTAATTTCAATTGGAATTATTGGCATTTTTCTTTTTAACCATATATTATTTTTTTAAGTTATATTAAAAAAAAGAGATAAATAAAATTTATTGGTTTATTATGTATGTTTTTGCTTGATATGAGGTAATTTACCTCCGGCTTTTAAAACCTCAATTTCTGTTTCACTTAATGAATGAATTAATGAAACTTCAAAGTTTTTTGTAAGGTTTTTCAAAACTACTTTTCCAGATTGTAAAGTCGTTAAATCGATTTCAAATTTATCTCCTTGGTCTATTTTATCATAATCTCCTTTATTTTCAAATGTTAAAGGGACAATTCCAAAATTTACAAGATTAGCTAAATGTATACGAGCGAAAGATTTAACTATAACTGCTTTAAGACCCAGATATTTTGGAGCGATGGCAGCATGTTCTCTACTTGATCCTTGACCATAATTATCACCACCCACAACAAATCCACCTTTTTTTTCCAATGAACGATCATGGAAGGATTCATCTATAACGTTAAAGACATATTTACTGATTTCTGGAATATTGCTCCTTAATGGAAGAATATTAGCCCCTGCAGGCATTATATGATCGGTTGTTATATCATCTTCGACTTTCAACAAAACTTCTCCTTCCAACTTATCAGGTAACGGATTAAACTCCGGTAATGGTTTAATATTAGGACCTCTTACGATTTCCACTTCTTTTGCCTTCTCAAAAGGTAAAGGAGGAATTATCATATTATCATTCACGAAAAATTTCTTTGGCATCTCGCCCTTAGGAAGCTTTCCAAAAGATCTAGGATCAGTTAGTTTTCCTGTAAGAGCGGAGACTGCGGCAGTTTCAGGACTCACAAGATACACTTGGGCACTTCTTGTTCCTGATCTGCCTAAAAAATTTCGATTGAAGGTTCTTAGGGAAACAGCATCACTTTTAGGAGCTAATCCCATACCAATACATGGACCGCAAGCATTTTCTAAAATCCTAGCACCCGCTTTTAATAAATCTAACATTTCTCCTGAATGAATTATATGTTCTACTACCTGTCGTGAGCCTGCTGAGACAGTTAAGACAGTTTTTTCATCAATTGTTTTATCCTTTAATATACTAGCAACAGCTTTAAGATCTCTTAGGGAAGAATTCGTACAAGAGCCAATGCAAACTTGATCAACTTTTAATCCTTCAATTTCTTTTACAGTTTTTACATTTCCAGGGCTGTGAGGTTCGGCAACTAGAGGTTCAAGATCACTTAAATTAATCTCAATTATTTCATCATATTCAGCATCATCATCTGGTTCTAATGCGATCCATTGGGCTTCTCTTTCTTGAGCTTTTAAAAATTCTTTTGTGATCTCATCAGAAGGAAAGATCGATGTAGTAGCACCTGTTTCAGTTCCCATATTGGTGATAGTTCCTCTTTCTGGTACGGTCAGTGATTTTATTCCTGGACCAGTATATTCTAAGACTTTATTGACTGCACCTTTAACACCAATTCGTCTTAAAATTTCCAAAATGACATCTTTAGCTGAAACAAAATCAGGCAATTTACCGGTAAGATATACATTAACAATTTTTGGCATCTTTAAACGGAAGGCTTCTCCTGCCATAGCTGCTGCCACATCAAGACCTCCTGCCCCAATCGCAATAGAACCAACACCACCTCCCGTAGGAGTATGGCTATCACTTCCTAGAAGTGTTTTTCCCGGTCGTGCAAATCTTTCTAAATGGACCTGATGACAAATTCCATTCCCGGGTCGAGAAAAGTATAGCCCATATTTAGCAGCTATACTTTGGAGGTATCTATGATCATCAGGGTTTTTAAAATCAGTTTGTAGAGTGTTATGATCCACATAACTAACAGATAATTCAGTTTGTACACGATCAATGCCAATAGCTTCAAACTGTAAATAAGCCATAGTACCTGTTGCGTCTTGAGTTAACGTCTGATCGATTTTAATGGCTATATCAGTGCCTCTCTCTAATTTCCCTTCTACTAAATGTTGTTCTATGACTTTTTCGGTTAATGTTTTTCCCATTTTTTATTACCTAGTTGTAATAATTTTTAATTAGCTTAAAGATATAATAATTTAAAATACAATTTAAAAAAAGGTTGTTTCAAATTTTGAAAAATTAAGTTAATCTCTTAAATCTCTTTTTCATCATTTTTAAAATGAAAATGGCAATCATACCCCATGAAATTACCATTATCACTAATATAGGATAACCTACAAGAACATTCTGAGGATTATTTGGAGTGGACGGATATTTTAGTTTAATGCAGGTATTATTTTCGATAATATTTCCTATACCGATATCAGTAATACAGTTATGATAAGTCCAAATAGTATTATTTATTACTCTATTATAGTTCCCATTTAATCTAATCCCATTAGGAGTATAGTTAAGCAAATTGAATTCAATATTATTATTATGACTATCATCCAAAAGAATGCTTGAGACTCTTAAAATATTAAAATTTATTTTGTTTTGGGTGCTATTTTTTAATTCAAGATCATTACCTGGAAGGTAACATTCAGAGATATTTATCTTGTTACAGTTATTTAAAGAAATTCCCGTAAACCAATTTAGAGCAAAAGTGCTGCTTTTTAGAGTTATGTTAAAGCAATCTTCTAAAATGATTCCATCACATGTATAAGAAATGTTTATTCCGTTGATATTAGAATTTGAGCAATTTTTCAAAATAATTTGACCTGCATTTATGAAATTTTCATTTGAAAGATTATTTTGATGATAATAGATATAAAGGTTCTTATCATTTACCAAATTTGAGTTATAAAAATTAGTTTCTTGTGGATTTACTTCCACCCCTGTATTATAAATTAAATTTTCCTTTATTGAATTGTTAAAACTATTAGTGATTCTAATTCCTACTCTTACACCCCTCTTAGTTTGCCCATAAGAGTTTTTTAAATAGTTATTTTCTATAGAGTTATTGCAGCTGTTAGTTTCTAAAGAGATTCCATAATTATTATTTTTAATAATATTTCCTTTAATCGTATTGTTATCAGAATTTTTCATTATTATTCCATAATCATGATAAATTATCTGATTATTTGAGATTTGACCATTATATACATTGATTAGCTCTATGCCTTTCCTAATCCCACAATAGCACCAATAGGGATAACAACAGCTAGAATTAACAATTATTGAATTTTTAATAATAAAGGGCACATTTGAATCTTTTATCACAATGCACTCCCACAATTCATGGTTTCCATCAATTGTGATATTTTCGATGATATAAGGGTCAGTCCATAAACCAGATCCAGAGCACCAAGGTTGGGAAGTAGCCAAATCTGACCACCCATTGTTCCCAATAATTTCAATCGAATTGACATTCCAATTGTTCACTTTTATATTTTCAGGAAAAGTCTCAAAGTCTCTACAATTAGTCTGTTTGATTCTATATATTGAAAGAAAACATATATCAAAGAGACAAATGAATATTAAGGTAGAACGTAGCTTGAACGTGATTTTGGAAATATTTAAAACTCCCACCTAAATAGAAATTAATTAGCTTTATGAGATGTTTGAATCAAGTATTATTTAAACATTTTTGTTCAATTATATATTATTTTAGATAATGCAGTTTATAAACAACTTCTGAGAATATAACAAATTACATTAGTAACTAGCCAAGAATTTATTAAAATAGAATAATTAAAAAAATTATCAAGTAATGTTATAATTCAAATAATCATAATAAATGAAAAAAAATGTCTGAAGAATATATAAGAGGTCAAATTAGCGCGAAAGAAGATGAAATTACACGAATAGAAGAAGAAGCTTCAAAAAAGGATGGTTCGGCAGAAGCTGAAATTGAAGCAGAATTTGATCCAAAAATAGAAGAAGCAAAAGCAAAGCTTGATGAAGAAGAAGCATTGCGAGATGAGGCTATTCAAAAAACAGAAGAATGGTCTCAGAAAAAGAAAGAAAAAATAACATCAGCTAAAAATGCTAATAAAGTATGGTTAAATCTCAAAAGTGATAAAGAAAAAGCACTGAATGCAAAATTAAAAGAGATTGAGGCTGATAAAAAATCACAAATTAAGGCTGTTCAGACCGAGATTAAGGCACTCCAAAAACAATTAATAGCCTTGGAAAAAGAAAAAGCCAAACAGGCAGCACAAGAAGCTGAAGATTAAAATATTACTCTCATTATCTTAAATTTCTCACATATATTTCCTATACTTTTTTTTTATTTTATAATCCCGAGAATTCTTAGGTAATTTAATTGATAATTTTAACAGGTTTCGGACCGTACCAAAGTTATAGAGATAATGTAAGCGGCCTAATTGTTCAAGAATTTGAATCAAATAATTTTGAATTAAAGATTAGAAAAGAAATTTTACCCGTTAGCTGGAAATCAAGTATCAGATTATATAAAAGAGTATTGCAAAATTCAAACATGGTTCCCAAATGTGTAATTTTGATGGGAATCCAATCAAGTAAGCATTATTCCTTGGAATGTATTAGTTGGAATTTTGCGTTTGGTAAGGATATTGATAACAACTTCAAATTTGGGGTTATTAAATATAAGTTAAATTTATTGTTAAAAACATCCTTAGATATTTCAAGCCTTTACTCTAAATTAAGAAATAGAATGGAACTTAAATTATCATATTTACCCGGATTCTATTTATGTAATTATATATATTATTTAGCTCTTTCAATATCAAAATATCAATATCCTGTAATATTTATACATATCCCCCATAAAGAATCTATTAAGAGGGGAATAAAAGCTGTTAATCAGATTATCAAATCAACAATCTCAATTTTATAACTTTCATATAAATCAGTTTAAAGGTTTAATGGTAATTTTTGGCCTTTTTCATTGATAAGATCCTTAAGTACATCTGGATGGAGCCTTAATTCATCATAAAGCCAAGACATCAAGCGTAGTTTAGAATTATATATCTCAACTTCTTCTTCAAAAATTTCCATGTTATTATTACTTTCTGTATTCATTATTCTCCAAGGGATCCAAGAAACATATGTATTAGTGTAATACCTAGATATTATCTATGCTGGTTCTATTTTTAATGTTAAAATTAGTTTTTTAAGTACTTGGTTTTAATATCATCAATTAAATAAACTAATTCTTCGATTGGATTACCCTCAATAACTTTATCAAGTTTCCTTATTAAATCTTCTGGAAATATTCCTAATTTAGAAATATTTTTCCTATACTCTTTAAATTCGTCAGAAACAGTGTATAGTGAACTACTTCTTTTTACCTCTAATTCTCGAGTGACTAAATTAACAAAAGATTCAATCATTTTATTAAAAACATCATTTTCGATTTTAGTTAGTTCATAATTGATATCAGCTATAATATGATCATATTTTTTATGAATATTCTGGATTTCATTTTCTCTTTGAGTATTAAGATCATCAATTTTTGGCTGTAATTCCTTTTTTCTCTGTTGTAATTCTTCAAGTTTTAGAAGTAAATGATTAATCATGATATAAAGTAATAAAGGAGTCTATTTAAAAGATTATTAAATAAAATAATTGAATCAAGAAATATTGAGGTAAGATTATTGATTTCTCAAAAGAAAAAGTTATATCTATAGATAAATTCAAATAAATCGAAAAAATAGTGAAAAATTCGAGCTAAGATGTCTAAAAAGATTAATTTACCAGAACCAGAAGAAAATTTGAAGTTTATTGATGTTCATTGCCATTTACCTTTTCCCCGACCAAAAAATGATCGCTTACCATCTAATGAGGAGCAGATCTTAAATTATTTTAACCTAGGAGGGCAGTTTTTAATCACTAGTACTATAGACATGCAAACACTAAACCAAACATTAGCTTTCATGCAAAAAAATCAAAAAAATTTTGGTTTTACCTGTGGTTGGGCACCTCAAACAGTGACATATACACCTAAAGACAAATATTACGATGAGTGGAAAAAATGGGTAGATTTTATCCAAAATAATCAAGAAAAATATCTGGCAATAGGTGAGATTGGATTAGATTTTCATCATGCCAGAACTTTAGAAAAACGAGAAAAACAGATACAAGTTTTCAAGGAGATAATAAAATTAACAATAGATTTTGATAAACCCTATGTCTTACATGTAAGGAATGCCGCAGAACATGAATTTGATAAAGATAATCCTAAACATCGATTCAATAAAAGTGATGGAGTAAATAAAGAAATACTCAAAATAATAAAAAGATATAATGTGGATCCTAAGAGAGTTATGTGGCATTGTTTTTCTGGTCCTGATGAGTATGGTAGAATGTTACCTCAACAAGGATTTACTCTTTCTGTACCTAGTTCTGCTTATGGTTTTAATAGATGGCGAAGAGTTACTCAAAATAGTCCTGTAGAATCTTTAGTAACTGAAACAGATTCTTATTATCAACACCCATATAAAAGAGGACCAATAAATGTACCTGGAAATGTGAGATATGCAATTTCGGCCATAGCTTTCTCTCATAATGTACCACAAAAAATGATAAGTGAAAAAACTGTTGAAAATGCTATAAGATTTTTCAATTTGAAAATTGAAAATTAGAAATATTCAAAAATTAAATACTCATTTCTCAAATTACAAATCTTAATTTTTGTTAGAATTGGATGCTAAACATGAAAATTTTAATAACATACTATTCCCAAACAGGAAATACAGAAAAAGTAGCGAAAAGCATTTATAAAGGATGTCAAGGGCAAAATGTAGATTTAAAGCCTGTTAAAGATGTAGATCCAACAATATTGAATAATTATGATTTAATTTTCTTAGGCTCTGGTATCTATGCTAGCAGGGTTAATAAAGCACTTGTAGATTTATTGGTAGCTGCTCCAAAACTACCACCGAAATTTGTATTTTTTAATACGCATGCAAGTAAAGTGGCTTATCAAGATGGTTTTAAAGTAGTAAAGAAAAATATGGACGAGTCTTCTGAAATTATTGCTGAATTTGATTGTTGTGGTGATAATATAGGGATACCAGAAGCTATGCGAAAATCAATGTTAGAGAGATTACCAGAAGATAAAAGAAAAGAAGCAGAAAAACATCAGGAATGGTTAAAAGGACGACCAAATCAAGAGGATTTAGAGAATGCTAAAAATTTTGCCAAATTAGTAATTGAAAAGTTATAATTCCAAAATTTATTCTTTTTTTATCATTTTTACCTTTCAAAGTATTATGTCAAAAAACAGTCTAACATTTATTTAAATATGAATGAGAATAAATCTTTTTTAAGCTAAAATTAAAAAAAAATAGTTGAATAATATGAGAAAAGGTCTAAAAATCGCTTTATTAATTACCTTAATTGCTATCGTTGGTGGAGGAGTTACATTTGGTATAATTATAGCTGTTACATGGGGAGAACTTGAATATTCTAACACTTACTATTACAATCCCCACGTAGCTCCTTCAGGCATAGAAGAAGTGAGTTTCAATAGTGATATAGGGAGTATAACTATCAGTTATAATACCACACCCACAGATATCTATGTAAAGTTAAACCTTGATGTTGAAGTGAGAGGAGCTTTTATGGCTGATAAATCATTTTCTGATTTGTTTACCCTTACATGGGTAAATAATAGTATAGCTATCACAACTTTCTCACTTGAAAAAAAGCAATGGTTTACACTCTTTATGATAAATAAAATTAATATTTCCATAACCTTGAGAACTGATATAATATATGAGATTTCAGCGCTTACGAGTACAGGTTCTGTTGCAATGAATATACCTGAAAATATTGGTCTTAATAATACAAATCTAGAAGCTTCAACGGGTTCAATAACTGTTCAAGCAGAAAAAAATAGTATTTTTTTGGGAAAATTGAATTTAGAATCAAGTACCGGTAAAATTCGTTTAATCTCAAAAGGAATCAACTTTACTAATGGTTTTAGGACCGTTACCTCAACTGGTTCCCTGAATTTGAATTTTACTAATTGTATTATTGGCGAAGATATTAGAATAAAAGCTTCAACTGGGGGCATAACATTTAAGAGCTACAACATGATATATGGAAAGAATTGTGTATGGGATATTGATACAAGTACAGGAAGCATTGATGTGGAAATATATCAATATGTTGATATGAATGCTAATATTACCGGTAGCTTAGTAACATCTACAGGAAGTATTGACTTAATCTATAAAGATAATCTAGCGAGTGTAGGTGCAAGCTTCTTTGGAAGCTGGGATACAGGTAGTTATTCCCGTTCTAGCGGTGGTGGTTTTTCTCCAACAAATTATAATCCCTTTTACTCATCAGATTATGCCACAGCATCAAGTACATATACATTAGATTTAACCGTTAATACTGGGGATATTGACGTTGATGGTACCAGTACCTAAATAAAAAGGGATTAAATTATTTTTTTTTTTTTCAGTTATCTGGTCTTTAAAATATTCATCTGGAGCAAGAATAATTTTCTAAAAACCTTTCTGATGATTTTAATCCTCAATAAAAATCTGATGGTTCTTAGTAGAAATAGTCTTTTCGGTATAAATGTGCTTTTGGCTTTATCATAACTCATTCTCCTTATGAAGAAATTTCTATGAAATAAAGAAATTATCAATTGATAGGTTATAATCGTTATTATATCCCAAGCTCTTTTTATATGTAGATCGGGATATTCTAATTGTTCTCCCATAGCCATTCTAACAATCTCAATTATATGAAATATATCAATCTTACTACCAATCAATTCCCGAGTTGCCCATAAGAGGTATAAGCATCCCCCGCAATAAGAAACCAAGGCGTTTGCTTTAGTTTCTTCAGCTTCATTAAATTTTTTAATTCCCTCTGATATAATATCAAAAGGGATTGCCAGATTTTTTACCCAAGAAGCCCCTGCTCCAAAACCGCAACAAAGGGAGTTCTCTTTAATATGTCTCATTTCTTTTATATTACAACCGCACAATTCTACTATTTTTCTTGGAGGATCCCAATATTTCCCGTTTAGAGTCTTCGAATAGCAATTATCATGAATTGTTACGGTAAGATCCAATTCATTGGAGATTGGTATTCTTCCATTTTGAATATTATTTAAAATCCATTCATTAAAGTTAATGAAATTTTGTTGATATTCAACTTTCATTTCTTTTTGATGCACTTCTGAAAATATGTATTGAACCGCGTCAAGTGTATGAGCAATATTTGAAACACCCCATCTATCAAAATCTTTTTTACACTTATTCGCAATTTTTTGAACGACGTCAAGATATCCTCCCTGATATAGATATGCTCCACCCTCCCAATGATCTATTAAATCAACTGGCTTGAAGTAATCTAGCAGTTTGCTTCCGCCTATAATAAATGGAAATAAGTGTGTATAATTTCCAATAATTAAGAGCCTGTCTTCTGGTTTTGGTTTGCAATTCATCCAATTCGAAATCCATATTTTTTCTTGTTTAGATAGAAAAATATTAAGCAATTGCCATATATTTGGAGTTTCAGTAGGACACACGAATTTATATAATGGTGGTGCACCTCTTTTTTTATATAGTTCATTCCATCTTTCAAGGATTAACTGATATGGGTTAGCATTTTGAGGACAGTATAAGTTACATGAAAAGCATGTGTTGCATTTAGTTAATGCATATTGAGAATCACCATTTTCAATCAATCTTTTAACTTCTTCCTTTGCCACTTCCAACGGTAATTGTAGAACTGGACATTGGTGTAGACATTCTCCGCATAAATTACATAATTCTTCTCTAAATGCAGAGATTCTATTACTAGAAACCATATTCACCAAGCATCTCCGTAATTTGGTAGATTTTCAGGAATTTCAGTTATTTTAAAAGTTTTTTTAGAAAAAATCCTTGGAACTTGTTTCCGTATAGTCCCCCAAAAGAAATGGCTTGCCCTTTTTTTCTTTATTCTTTTTGTAAGGGAGGGTTCTTCTCCTAATGCCATCTGTAGTAATTCTATGATGTGATAAACTTTTATTTTTCTTGCATAAAGTTTTTTGTTAGCTGTAAACGTTGCTAAACATCCAGCGCAATAAACACAAACAGCTTTGGTTTTAGTCTTTTTAAATTCTTTAAAATTTCTAAGAGCTGATGATCTAATTTTAAATGGTTGATAGGAAGAATCTACGGAGAAACCCGCTCCTATACCACAGCATCTCATATTCTCCCTACAAGCTCCAATTTCTATTACTTCTACACCTATAGCTTTTAGAATCTTTCGTGGTAAATCCATGTATTTATCCCCAAACATTTTTGAATAGCAAGAATCTTGTATTGCCACAGAAATACCTAATTGTTTTTTTATTTCAATATTTCCGCTTTCCAATTCATCCCAAATATATTCTATGTACGATTTAATTTCTTCAAATTTATATGTAAGTCCATAATGAGGAAGTACATTTTTAAACACATTAGTTCCCGCTGTACATAAAACTAGTAATTTCTTCGGATTTAATGTCTCAAACCATTTATCTAATCTTTTAGTTACTTGGAATAGTTCCTCTCGATATCCTGTTCGAAATAAGGTTTCACCGCAACAGTATTCTAATCTACCTCTGATATCTAAATCTTTAAAGAAACTTGTTTGTGTTAATTCAGCAAAAGTGATGATATTACATCCAGGATAAGTTAATGTGTCTCCTTTCAATGGTTCTAAAGAAGCCCATGAAGATACTAATTCCTTTGTTTTCTTCGGGAGATGCTCCATTACATAGGAACGAAAGTTAGGATAGTGAGGATATAAGGTCATATAATAAGCACCTCTCTTTCTCAAACCCTCTTTTTTATACTGTTCGTTCCATCTTTGCAAAATTATACTCGCAGGGTGAGCCTCTTCAGGACAATAAAAATTACATGAAAAACAGCTTTGACATTCAGATAAGATTCTATTTGTTTTTTCTCCATCTATTAATCTCTTCATTTCTGCAATCGATTCATCTTTAGAAAGATTAAGTACAGGACATTTGCTGAAACAGTCACCACATAATGTACAAGCATCTCTTTTAAAAGATGAAAAAAAATCAATATCTATAGGTTCAATTTCCGCCATGTTAATTTACCTTAAAAAGTAATTAAAATTGATTTAAAATAATTTTTGATTAAGGAAAAATACCTCTTAAATCGTAAGCTTTAGCAATTCTTGAAACCGCAAGGATATATGCAGCCGTACGAAGTGGTATATTACGTTCCTTAAATATTTTATATACATCCTCAAATGCTTCAATCAAAATTCTCTTTAACTCTTCATTAATTCTATCTAAATCCCAAAAATAGGATTGAATATCTTGCACGTATTCAAAATAGGAAACACAAACGCCTCCTGCATTCGCTAATATATCGGGAATAACAAATATTCCTTTATCGAATAAGACTCGATCTGCTTCAGGAGTTGTTGGTCCATTAGCACCTTCTAAGATGATTTTACAATTAATATTCTCAACATTTTCCTTAGTGATTTGATTTTCAAGAGCAGCAGGTATTAAAATATCACATTTCGTTCCTAAAAGTTCGGTATTAGTGATTAATTTATAATTAACTTCTTTATAATCTTTCAAATAGTTTCCTTTCTGCGTCCATTCTAATAATTTTTCTACTTCTAAGCCTTCTGGGCTATAAAGACCACCTGATATATCCGAAACAGCTAAAATCTTACAACCTCGTTCATACAATAACTTTGCAATCCAACCTCCTACATTACCAAATCCCTGAACGACAATAGATTGGGATTCTAGTTTGGTATTTAACTTATTACACATCGCATCAATTACAAAATATAGTCCCATTCCTGTAGCTGAATTTCTCCCCACCGATCCTCCAATCTCTATTGGTTTTCCAGTTACCACTCCGGGTACAGCCCTTCCTTTCTGCATGCTATATACATCCATGACCCAAGACATAATTTGGGCATCTGTGTTCATATCTGGAGCTGGTATATCTATATCTGGTCCTATAAAATTAATTATCTCCGCTGTATATCTTCTTGTAAGACGTTCTAACTCTCTTCTTGAAAGTTTTTTTGGATCAACACAAATACCCCCCTTAGCACCCCCTAAAGGTAATTTCAATAGGCTACACTTCCAGGTCATCCACGTTGCTAGTGCCTTTACTTCATCGAGGTTCACATTTAGGGAAAATCGCAAACCACCTTTTCCTGGACCCCTTACAGTTGAATGTTGTACTCGATAACCTTCAAATACTTTTAGTTCTCCATTATCCATTATTATAGGTATATTCACAATTAATGCTCTTTCAACTCTCTTAAGATATTTAGTTACATTTGGATCTAGATTCATCTCTTCTGCGACTATATCTATTTGTTTTTTTGCTACTTCAAACGGATTTAGTTCTATAATTCTTCACCTCTTCTTTTTATAAACTTTGAATTTCTCATGGAAATAACCCCCTTAATTCGTGTGCTCTTGCTAATCTCTCTGCTCCAATAGCATATGCCGCAGTTCGATAAGATATATCCTTTTCACTCGATAGATTAAGAACATATTCAAAAGCTCTAAGTAAAATTCTTTTCATTTCCCTATTCACTCTTTCTAAATTCCAGAAATATGAATGGATATCTTGAACATATTCAAAATATGAAACACAGACACCACCTGCATTTGCCATTATATCTGGAATCACAATTATACCTTTTTCATTTAATATAACATCCGCCTGTGAAGTTGTAGGGCTGTTAGCACCTTCTAATATTATTTTACATTGAATCTCATCAGCATTTCCACTAAAAATCTGATTTTCTGTTGCTGCGGGTACTAAAATATCACATTTAGTGCTAAGTAATTCTTCATTTGAAATGATCTTAATATTATTTTTTTTGTAATTCTTCAGTGGATTTCCTTGCTGCTTCCAACTTATCAATTTATTAATGTTTAATCCATTTTCGGAATAAATTCCTCCTTCTGAATCAGATACAGCAATTACTTTACAACCTAAATCGTTTAATATCTGAGCAACTACCCCTCCAACTTTTCCAAATCCCTGAACAGCAACTTTACTTGAAGTTAGCTTGAGATTCTGCCTTTCATACAAGCTTTCGAGTATATAATACATTCCAGTTCCAGGAGCTTCTGTACGTCCAACAGTTCCCCCAATCTCAATAGGTTTCCCTGTTACTACACCAGGAATAGATCTACCCTTATTCATTGAATATGTATCCATTATCCAGGCCATAACTTGCTCATCTGTGTTCATATCTGGAGCTAGGATGTCAATATCTGGCCCAATCATATTAATAATTTCTGAAGTATATCTTCTTGTTAGCCTTCGTAGTTCATCCTGAGATAATTTCTTAATATCCACTTGAATACCACCTTTTGAACCACCTAAAGGTAATCCTAAAAGACTTGTTTTAAAGGTCATCAAAAAAGCTAATGCTTTCATTTCATCTAAAGTGACAAGAGGAGAATATCTTAAACCGCCTTTTGCAGGTCCTCGCATAGTTGAATGATGGACTCTGTATCCTTCAAATATTTCAAGTCTGCCATCATCCATTATTACAGGCATAGAAACTATTAAAGAACGTTCCACTTTTTTTAAATATTCTAACGTATTAGGTGCTAAGTCAATAACTTCTGCTGCGATATCAAGTTTCTTTTTCGCACTTTCAAAAGGATTGATATTTTTCAATTCAATTAACTTCGGAATAATAATTTGAAATTGATCTTATTAATACATCTGCAAAATATATTTTTTTTTAAAAAAATTTTTCATAAGGAAAATTTAAATGAAATTAAGTGTTAGATTCGTTCAATATTTAGATTAGAAGTTTGAAATATTATGTCTAATGAATTTGAACAAAATTTGGATAAATATATAGATGTGATTTTAAAAGTTGGATTAAATTTACGAAAAGGACAAAGATTATTAATAGGAGTTGTTAATCCAATTAACGCAGGAACACCCCTTGAACTAGCTCCATTTGTTCGCAAGATCGTAAAGAAAGCATATCAATTGGGAGCAAAATTTGTAGAAGTTATGTGGAATGACTCTCAAATAAATTTAATTAGATTAGAAAATGCCCCAAAAGACTCTTTTGGAGAAGTGCCGGTATGGCGAATGGAAGCTGCACTAGAATATGCTAATAATGGAGACGCAGTTTTAGCAATCGCGGCACAAGATCCTAAATTATTTGTAGATCAAGATCCTAATTCACTTATGATTTTGAGTCAAGCTATGCATAGCAGCTTTAAACCAGTTATGGAATCAATAGTTAAGAATACATTGAACTGGTGTTTAGTAGCCGCACCTGTTAACGGTTGGGCTGATAGCATTTTTCAGGGTATAACATCAAATGAGGGAGAAAAAAAGTTGTGGGATGTGATATTTGAAATCTGTCATATAAAACAAAAAGATCCTGTTTCTTCTTGGAAAACGCATATTAACAATTTGAAAGCTCGATGTGAATTTTTAAATAAAAGACAATACGATTCACTTAAGATAGTGGGACCTGGAACAGATTTAACAATAGGGTTAATTAAAAATCATATTTGGATGGGAGGAAGTTCAATAAGTCAAAATGGGATTGAATTTGTACCTAATTTACCAACCGAGGAAATATTTACAACACCAGATAAAAACAGGACAGAAGGTACTGTTAGGGGAACCAAACCAATATATGAAGCTGGTACTATTATAGAAGATTTTTCCTTTACTTTTTCTAATGGCAAAGTTACAGAGATATATGCAACAAAAGGTAAAGAGATTTTAGAAGGTTTACTTAACTATGATGAAGGTGCAAAATATCTGGGTGAAATTGCTCTAGTTCCCCATAGCTCCCCTATTTCACGATCAGAGTTACTTTTCTTTAATAGGCTTATAGATGAGAACGCTTCTATTCATCTAGCTTTGGGAACAGCCTATAAATTTAATGTTAAGAATGGTGAAAATATGTCTGATGAGGAATTCCATAAAATTGGGGGAAATACTAGCATTCTTCATATGGATTTTATGATCGGATCGAAAAAGGTAAATGTTAATGGATTTTTAAAAGATGGGAGCATTGAACCAATCATGAAAAATGGAGAGTGGGCTTTTAAAGTTGCCCCTAAGTGAAGAAAATTTATTAAAACTTGTCTTATTTTATAAATTAAAATATTAAAGGTTCACTAGACAGTATTGAACAAATTTAAGAGGATTATTTGCACATCCTCCTGAATCAAGACCACCCAATTCATCAATTATTTTTTGAGGAATTACATTGTCAGCGATCCATAAATCTTTTAAGTTTGTTAATGACTCCAGCCCTTTAATTTGAATTATTTTATTTTGACTCAAATCTAGTGTTTCTAACTTTATCAAAGGTTCAAGACCCTTAATTTCTCCTATGCTGTTTTCTGAAAGAAATAGACTTTCTAAATTTGTTAAGGAATATAACCCTTTAATATGATTTATCTGATTTTGCTTTAAATTTAAAATCTTCAAGTTATAACAATGATCCAATCCCTTAATTTCTGAAATCAGGTTAGAATTTAACCAAAGAGTTTCTAGGTTTTGCAGTTCATCCAGTCCATTTATCTCTTTAATATTATTGTTGTTGATATAGAGACTCTTTAAATTCTTTAAATTTTCCAAGCCTTCAATACTTGTTATCTGATTTCCTGCTATATTCAATACTTCAAGGTTCTTTTGATTTTCTAGATTTCTAATTTTTTGTAGTTGATTTCCAGCAATCCATAAAACTTCCAGATTACTAAGGCTATCAAGACCTTGGATAGATGCAATATTGTTCCAAGATAAGTCTAATCTCTTAAGAGAAGTTAGGTTTTCTAAACCCTTCAATTCTTCGATTTGATTACCTCTAAGGTATAGCTCCTTTAAATTGGAGAGATTATCTAATCCACTTATATCTTTAACTTGATTACTTACCAGATGTAAAATCTCAAGATTCTCGAGATCATCTAATCCCTTGATTTCCCTTATTTCATTACCCCCTAGATTTAAAATCTCTAGTTCGTTTAAACCACCAAGTCCTCTTATTACAACGATATTATTCGAGCTAAGCTCAAGGTGTTTTAGACCTTTAATTTTGTCTAATCCAATTATTTCTTCTATATTTTTGATTTCTAATAGTCCCAAATCAAGGAAGCCATTTATAACTTCGAATTTACTTCCTGCCCATTCAACAGATTTCATTAGAATCGCATTACTTGATGATTTAAAATATAATGTGAATGATAAATCATTAGTTAGATATAAATTAATTATACAAGACTTTTAATTTATTTATTTTCTTTATAAAAATCATATTAATTGTTAAAATGAACATCATGAGATAAGTTAAATAACAATCCTTAATTATTTTTATTATATGAATTTGTTTTACGCTGTGGATAAGGATTGTGGTTATAGTTTTAAGAATCGAGAACCTGGTATATATTTCTGTCCCAATTGCAATAAAGAAAAGAAATTCTTAAAACTTGAATTATTCGACGGAGTTAAACCTTCAGAGATTCATGAAAATGACTAAAGGTTAAAATTTTAAACTTTTGAATTTTATTTCTCATTATGGTAAGAGCGTTATATATGGATGATTCCTATCTTCAAAAATGGGATGCTAAAGTCACCAAAGTGAATGACGTGAAATTTATTATTTTGGATAATACTGCATTTTATCCTAAGGGGGGTGGGCAACCTTGGGATGAGGGATACATCATAAGAAATAATGAAAAATTTAAAGTTGTTTATACGGGTAAATTCTCAGGGCAAATTAGCCACGAAGTTGATAAATCTGGTTTAAAAGAGGGTGATGTGGTGCGTTGTGAGCTTGATTGGGATCGAAGATACACTTTTATGCGTTATCATACTGCTTCTCACCTTATTTCAAACATACTTTATAATCGAGCTGACGCAAAGATCACTGGTAATCAGATTGAGATGGATAAAACAAGAATGGACTTTTCGATGATAGATTATTCACCAGAAAAATTAAAAGCTTATATTGATGAAGCTAATGAAATCATAGAGCAAGATATCCCTATCACCGTGGAATACATGAAAAAGGAAATAGTGTTAGGAAAACCAGAATTAGCTCGATTAGCTGTCGGATTACCTGAAAATATAGAAGAATTTCGTATTGTTAACATTGGAGATATTGACAAACAAGTGGATGGGGGAACCCATGTTAAACATCTAAATGAAATTGGAACGATCGAGCTCACTAAAACAGTAAACAAGGGAAAAAACAACCGAAGAATGTATTTTGTCCTTAAATAATCAATTAGGTTATTATTATTCTTCTTACAAAATTTTATATTGTTGAAAATCTAATCATATTGTAAATATCATCCTCTCATATTTCTTCTATTTTATGAGTGCCCCCGGAAGGAAATTAAGATATAAAATTACAGTCGTAGGGGATGTAAGGGTTGGGAAGACATCCCTAATTTCTAAATATACTTTAGGCACTTTTGAAACGGATTATGTTGAGACCATCGGTGCTCAATTTTCTAAGTATGATAAAGATATTAATGGAGATAATATTAGATTACTATTCTGGGATATTGCAGGACAAAGAGATTTTGATTTTTTACGCCCCTCTTTTTATAGGGATACCAATGCTGCTATTATAGTGTATAGCCTTGAAGAAAATCAATTAGGTGAATTAAGTTTTAAAAATATTAACAACTGGAATCAGGAGGTAATTCAATTCTGTGGTAAAGTCCCAATCGTTCTTTTTGCAAATAAGGTTGATTTGATTGATGAAGATTCTTTAGATCATTCACCTATTAATAACGTTATTCAAGATCTTGGTTTTCTTGATTATTATATAACTTCTGCTAAAACAGGTAAAGGAGTTCATGAAGCATTTAATGCAATTATTGAAAGATTATATGAAAAAACTCTGACTATGTAGATTTATATGGTTTTTCTCCATTTTTAGAAAAGTTTAATAATTCAACTGTTTAATTAGTAAATTATAACAAAATTTGAAATCTCAATTGCTTAATTATCAAATTTCAAAATTTTGAAAGGTATATAGAATGAATGAGAACGAACCTAAAAAAAGAATTAAGAAATCACTTAAAGAATTAAAAAAACCTCTAATTGGCGGAGGAATGGTTGCAAGTGTAGCAATCGCAGGAATTATTGGCGGTATATTTTTGTTAACTACTGAAGGAAAAGAAAAGGTTCTTATTTATGGAACTCATGGAGGTTTGTATGTTCTTGATCCAATGTTATTTGGTAATTTTGAAGTTTATGCTATATTGGAAAATATTGTAGATCCATTATTTCAATATGAATTCACCAGTGAAGGATCAAGCATAGTCTCTTGTCTGGCCCTAGATGGGGATTGGAGTGATGATGGGTTAAATTTCACTTGTAACCTCAGAAGGGGAGTGAAATTTCATGATGGTACGCCTTTTAACGCTACAGCAGTAAAATGGAATTTTGATAGGCTTGATAATCTTCTCTTTAGCACACCTGGATGGTATTTGTGGTTTCATCCAGGTTGGACTCCAATTCTTAACAGAACAGTTGTCATTGATGATTATACGATAAGGTTTGTCTTAACCAGACCTTTCGTGCCATTTATATCCTTACTGGCTCGTGGACCCAATATGGTATCACCTAGTTCAACTCCTTTTGATAACTTCACATATTTTGACTCGGGAAACCTTGTTGGAACCGGGCCTTTTAAACATGAATCAACTGTTCGTAGCTGGGATCCAGTATTGGAGGAATATATATGGCACAATACAACTTTAACAGCTAATCATGATTATTACGGAATTGGACCATCTTTTGACAAAATAATTATAAAAACTTACCATGATGATGACGAATTAAAAGAAGCAATGCTATCTGGGGAAATCGATGTAATTATGTCTGGATTCCCTAAAGTTGAATTTGAAAACAAAACTGGAATTAATATATTGGAAAAGGTCAATCCCGAAGTCAACTTTATAACAATGAATAATAGTGTAATTAACTCTACAATGAGGAAAGCAATTTCTTACGCTCTTGATTATGATAAACTAGTTCCTTATGGATTAAATTTCACAGGATCAGCGACTTCGGCAGTTCGTTGTAAGTCACCTCTCTCAAAGGGGATGCTTTATTCTAATTGGGAGGATTTTGAAGTACCAGTTTATAATATTGCAAAGTCAAGGCAATTCCTGAAAGATGCAAATTGGCCCGGTACAGAGAATTTAACAGCAAATGATAATGTTAGTACGGGTAATGAATGGGAATTAAAGGCAAAAAGCAAAACACCTTTGGATAACTATAATTTCTCTTATATTGTTGGAGTACAATTTCGAAAGGAAATCGCACTTTTATTCCAAAATAACCTCACGCAAATAGGAATAAATGTTACTACTGTTGGCAAAACAGGACCTGATTATTGGGATACACTTACAACTGATCAATTCATACTTTATGGTTGGGTTCCTGATTATAATGATCCTCATAATAATCTCTTACCAAATTTTGTGACATTTCAAAATTATGGTCAAGTTCAAGATATATATTTAGAACAATTAATAGACGATGGAATGGTTGAAACAAATGAATCTGTACGGGAACAGATTTATTATGAAATACAAAGATATATGATAGAAGATCTCTATCCTGTAATTTGGTGGTATACAACAGAAGGTTTTATTCCTATTTCAACAAGAATAGAGGGATATAATCAGTATAATAATTATGGGATGAACTGGAATGAATGGTATTTCACTTAATTCTTAATTTCATATTTTTTTTTATTTCCAAGAAATTCTACATATTGAGTAGATTAAATGTATAATCCTGACCATAGAAATTTCTAAAAAGTGAGATATTATAATTGCTATTGGTTGGAAAATCAAAAGAATCATAAATAAAACGCGATAGCCACCATTTTCCCTCGTCTATTTCAGATCTGTCATTAAAACCTTCCCAAATACCCTCATGATTGTTTGTCCCATGAAAATAAAATATAGCACCAACTTCAGGAGAAGTATCCTTATATAAAACAGTTATTTTACCAAGGTCTGTTTCACAAACACTACTTACATTCGCACCCATTTCTTTCTCCTGAGTAATATTATATTTTATATCCCCCTTCAAATTTTTCAAATTCCAATAACTATTACGTGCTAACTCTATATTATTTGCTTTCAATTCTATATATCCATTTTCATGATTAACAATCCCAGTAACATTACCTTCTAAAATACAATTGTTAAAATCAAAAAGAATATTCCCATCGGTTACATTCACATCGATATTATTTAGAGAAAGATTCCAAGGTACTTTTAAATCAAAACCACCTTCATAGTTCACATTAGTATTTATATTGAATAGGTAAAATGCGTTAAGGGATACAATAATTTCAAGATTTTTTGATAACACTAAAGATTTGTCAAACCAATTATTATCCTTCAAGAATAAGGTCAAATTAAGAACAGTGCTCGTATTTTGCCATGTAAAAATAAAGATATCTGAAATTGATTTCCCTGTTAAATTTATACCCTCCATTTCTAAACTCAGATCGATTTTAATGACATAGTTGATCGGGGGATATACATATCCTACTTTAATATCCCCTACATCAATATCTAAATTTAAATCTTGAATAGATGTGGGTGAGCTTGGCGCATAAATATGGGAAACAGTTTGTTCAATCTTGCCATAGGATGAAAGATCAATAGAAATGATTTTAATCGGGATGAAAATTAGAATGCCAAATCCTAATATAATAGAAAACATGTAGATAATTACACTTTTCTTTATCATTTCGAAAACTTACCGATTTCATTTATTTTGATATGATTTTTTATTATAAAAATCAATCATTATTTAAGATTGTTGATCGTAAGCTTTAATAACAAATGTATCCAATTTAAAATTTATACTATATTTAAGAAATCTAATTTTCAACTATCTCTTTAGACAGTATTGATAAGGATGGAAGGTTAAAATGACTGGAGAAAAAGCCTCAACTAAAAAAAAGTTATCGAAACTCGCTGAAATAAAGAAACCATTAATTATTAGCGGTTTTATAGCTGCCCTCGCAATATCAGGTATTTTTGGAGGTATGTATTTGTTTAGAGAAGAAAAAAAACCTGAAAGCGTACTAAACAGCGGTCTTCATGATTGGTTTCTGAATTCTTGGGATCCATTATATAATCCTGATGATTTATGTTTCACCCCAAATGGAAGGGTATGGTCTCAAATAATTGAAGGATTATTTGAGTTTAACCAGTCCCGAGAAGATACTCCAATGATTCCATGCTTAGCAAAAGATTTTGGTACGTGGAGTTCAGATGATTTAAATTTAACTGTACCTCTTAAAGAAAAAGTTAAATTTCATGATAAAACACCCTTTAATGCCGAGGCTGTAAAATGGAATTTCGAGAGATTACATTGGATTATTGAAAATAAAGATTCAGGTGATACTTGGGTTTGGGCTTATATGTATTTTTTACCAGACGGAAGGTACATCATTAATGAAACAGTAGTACTTGATGAATATACCGTAAGATTTGTATTAAATGATGTATATGCTCCATTTAGATCGTTATTATCTACTTTTTCTTCTTTTTTCCTTTCGCCAACTTCCACGCCGGAAGAAGATTTTGTTGATAGATACAATGGAAAAATGGTTGGAACCGGTCCTTTTGTTTTAGAATGGTATGATATGGTTTACCCATATGGATTGTGCGGAAATATAACTCTTCGAGCAAACAGAAATTATTGGGGGGGAAAACCAAAAATTGATATTGTTCATTTCGAACATATAAGTGATGAGGATATTGTTTCTGAAATGCTAACAGGGCGGTTACATTTTACTTCAAGGACTTCAGATACAACTCGTCTGGAGATTCTTAAGAGCACATCAAATCTAACAGCAATCTCATATATTCATCCCACTAACTTTGTTATTGCGATGAATTACGATCTTTTTCCTTTAGAAATGCGAAAGGCAATATCGTATGCATTTAATTATTCAGATTATATCGACATTTTTATCAAGATATTTTTAGATAATGAAGCTATAAGATGCAAATCACCTCTTTCCAACGGCATGCTATATTCTCGGTGGGATCTAAATGTACCCTATACTAATCTCACCATAGCACGACAAACGTTAATAAATGCGAGTTGGTCTGGTACATCTGGTTTAACTGCAAATGATAATATAAGCGCTGGAAATGAATGGGAAAAATTAGTTGATGATGATACCCCTCTAGCTATATATAATTTTTCAATAGAGGCAGATAGAGAGTCTCATATTTTGCAAGCAAGTTTGATTGCTGAATATCTTAAACAGATTGGAGTCAAAGTAATAGCTCTAAATTTATCATCACAATTATGGTGGGAAAAATTGATTAATGGTGGAATGGAATTTTGGTCTGTGGGTTGGGGTCCTGCTTTCAACGATCCCGTGGAAATGATTAACCCATTATATCATACGAATGGCTGGTTTAATCATTATAATCTTAGTGATTCTCAATTGGATACTTGGATCGAACAGGGAGTAATTGAGACCAATGAAACCCTTCGAGAACAAATTTACTATAATATTCAAAAAAGACTTGTTGAAGAACTTTATCCTGTAGTTTGGACACATTCATATATATACTGGCATGTATGGGCTTCAAGCGTTAAAGGAATCCCGGTTGAAGGTGCTCAATGGAAGTTTATATTAAAATATGCATATTTCGAATAATCCTTTTTTATTTAAACCTACTCATTGTAAAGATTCCAAAAATAGGGCTTAGGATTGCTATAATTATTTCTATTTAATGATATATTATAATTATATTGAGCAGGAAAATCAAAAGAAGTAAAAAGATACCCTGTAATCGGAGTAGTGTACAAATCTTCCCAGTTTTTATATCCAACCCTTTCACATTCATTAAGATCATTAGGATGGCATTCATCAGGGAAATACCCATCCCATTGATTTAGATATAGTATTGAACCAATATTAGGAGAAAAATCCTTATAAAATACATAAGCCGTTGTATATTGTGTTCCGATTTCTGCATTTGCTGTAATATTTGCACTCATTTCTACTGATTGAGTTATATTTAATATAAGATCACCTACAGCATTCTTTATATACCAGTCGCTATCTCTCGTACATTGGATATTATAAGTTCTTAATTCAATATTAGATTGGTTCCCAATCCCCGTGATATTTCCCTCAAGAATACAATTTCTCAAGTCAAATAAAATATCTCCACTGGCAATGTGAGCATTCAAGTCGTTAACTTGAACATTAAAAGGTACAGACAATTCAATATTCCCGTTAATTACACTAGTCGATATATTAAAGATAATAGCTTTACTCAGAGATACCAGAATTGTAACATTCTTTATAAGAGTATTTACTTCAAAATCAGTTATTCCTGGTTGCAACTGTAATGAAAAATCTATTGGTGAATCTGTTGAATTCCCTTCATTTATAATAAAATAATCAAAACAATCTTTTCCCGCCAATCCTGGACCTGCCATCTCAATATATACATCAATTTTCGCATAGTAATCTACTGGGGGATTCAAGTATTTTATATCTACATTTCCCAATTCGATATTAAGATTTAAACTCTCAATAGTTGAAGGTGTATCTGGTAAATATTCATAGTAAAAAGAATCATCATAAATTTCATATGAGGAAAGATTATCTGATAACACACCGATTGGTATGGCAATAATTAAACTAAAGCCTATCATAATCAGGAATGGAAATAAAATTACTTTTCTTTTCATAATATCTAAAATTTTCTTTAGTATATGTCTACTTAATTCTTTAATTCTTAGTCATATTTAAATCAGTTACCAGAATAAAAATCAAAATTTTTTTAAAGAGAAATCCCTTATAAGCTAATTATTAGAGAATGTTCTTTTCAAGAAAAGAGAGTGGTGAAAAAAAGAAATTATTTTCATAACCTTTGATCCAATTGAGAGGTTCTTTTCAAGCGTTACAATCATTGTAATACTTACATGTAGTATTTATTATTTTAATCGAGGTCGTAGAGGAGAAACGGTATATGAAAGATCTTTGATGTATGCATTTACTCTTTTCTGGTTTAATATTGCTCTTGCAAGGACATTTTTTTATATATCTGATTATATTTTAGAAGGGACTTATACAGGAGATTTAAGTGTCATTATTGAAACTTTCGGAGTGGAAAATTATATTCTTCTTTATTTTTATTTATATTTTTTTATATATATCTTTATTAATGTAATATGCTTGAGTGTGATGTATATATGGTTTTCTATAAAATCCAAAGAAGAATTTCAGACGATTTCATCTGTGATGACGATTGGTTTTACCATATTTTTAATAGGGTGGGCTTTTGAGATAACTATAATAAAACATTTAGATATAATTTATTCTGCCATTCCTTCGATTTTAGTCATGTCAGGGGCATTAGTAGCATTATCTCCACTAGTTGTAAATCTTGATTTCTTTTCAAGAAAGCTGGCGAATTGGGTAGTTATATTCTCAATTGGAACTATATTTATATTTTTAGGATTTACAATATTTACCAACTTACCTTTAAGTATGATTTTTTTAATAATAATATGGATTTCCGCTATAGTTCTTGGAATAGTAATTGTTTACATAGTAATAAATCTAACTAAGCGTCGAAGAACTCAAAGTTCTGAAGAAATTGAAGAGAAAAAAACTGTAAAAGATTTTTTATCAATGTTTACTAAACCTCAAACCATCACCGAAGAAGAAATAGAGCATTTTAGAAAAGAGAAGATTTGTATTGTATGTAAGAGTAAAATTTCTCGACTTAATTATGTATGTCCTAAATGTGACGTCTTGTATTGTGTTAGGTGTTCTAATGCTTTAACTAATTTGGAAAATTCCTGCTGGGTATGTGAAACTCCCTTTGATGAGGGAAAACCAAAATTAACTGAGGGAGAGGATATTTCAATTGTTTAATGTCTATAGTGATTTATATTTCTTGATTGGTTTACTTCTTTTAACATTTTTAATTATTCCGTATGCAATATTGATGATTGTAGCAATTTGGGTTTATAGAGATGCTAAAAAAAAAGGATTAAATGCTGTTGTATGGTTTTTGATTGTTTGGATCACTCCTTTTTTTATAGGATTGCTTTTTTATATGGCTAATCGCGATGAATCTACTGCCGAGGAATAAAAATCTTAACTTTTATATGGTTTCGATTAATAATTTAAACATATATTTCAAAATAGATGGCGTAATAACATGAAAATCTCAGTTGAGGACTCAAGAACAGGGAAAATTATTAAGTTAGAAGTTAAAGATCATCACCAAATTGAAAGGATAATAGATATTGTTGTAAAGCATATAGGAATAATTAGTTCTGAACAACGTTCTTATACATTAGTTTTAAATAACAAGGAGTTACCGAATAAAATTACAGTCTCAGATGCAGTTCATAAATATGGATTGAAAGAAAAAGAAACATTAATTTTATGGACAAGAGTTATCGGGGGATTATTAGAATAATTTAGTTAGTCTAGAATAACTATATCATCCTCATCTTCTTCTTTAGGTTCTTTATCATTGCTCTCTGATATAAATTTCTTTTTTAATTTTTCAATTTTATGCTTCTTAAAATACTTCGCGGCTTCCAAGCAATAAGGATAATCAAGGGGATCATCAGGATTTGGATTTTCTACTAAGATTTCCAAAGCTTTTACAATAGTTACCAAATCAGATAATCGAGACCATTGTTTCAATATGTTTAAACATATATAACCTGTACCATGTTCACTTGAAAATGATTTTTCAACTGAATCAATATTTGGGTGAAATATTTCAGTGAGCCAAGAGAAATCTACGCCTCCTGGATACGGAAACATTCGATTTAATCTTAAATGAATCTTATGCAAATCCTTTGGAAGTAATTCAGAATCTTTCATAATAAAACCTAATGCTTTAACGTTGAAGATAAGTTCTGTAAACTCATCAGTTCTTTTTATAGAGTCATTAGCCAAAACATTTAATTTTTGAACATTATTTAGTTCATTATCAATTCTCTCTTTCCATATTTCATAAGGAAGTTCAGGCAAGAAAAATCACTTTTTATTCTGATATTTTTCATTATATTTTTCTAATTATAAAATTTTACTGATTAAACATTTTCTTTATATGAACATATCCAACAATCTGGATTTTTTAATTTATCAATAATTTCAAATCGGTTTAATATCCCATTATAATTCAATTGTTTACCAATTAAGGGTTGACCGATATAAGGATTCCATTTTTTATTTTCCTTGAAATATTCTAAACCTAATATAAATTTTAAGACTTCTTGTGATTGTAAACCGCCAATAATCGATGTGGTTGTGATAATTGAAGCTATGACTCCAAAAGTTTCGCCGTTTTCACTATTTATTTCTTGGCCCGTGCAGGAATATTTTTTCCACATTAAATCTAAATCAATATCAGTAATATTGCATTGAAGGCATGCAGCATCCTTCACTTCAGAATATACAGATTGAATGCTTCCAAAAAATTCATCGATACCAGAATCTACAAAAGGAATTTTATAATAAAAGGCATTATTATTAGCCTCTATTCTTGCTTCAATATTATCGACACAAGAACATATTACATCCGATTTTTTATAAAGAGTTTTATCAATATTATCTAAATCTTGTTTAATAGAGATTATTTCTGTATTAGAACTTATATTTGCACATGCTTCCTTCACAACATCCGCCTTGTACTCTTTTCGATTAGCGCTTTCGATACTAAACAAGATACATCGGTTTAAATTTGAAGGATTAATATAATCGTAATCAATTAAGTATATTTTACCAATACCAGTTAAAACTAAATTTTTTACTAACTCATTGCCGGTAGCACCGGCACCGATAACCATTACAGTAGATTTTTGAATTTTTCCTTGATCCCATCCTTTTATCCTTTTTTGACGATCGAATATATCTGAATCTATAGAATCTATACCAAATACAGTGTAGTCCTTCAATTTTTTATTTTTTTCTGGCATTTCTAAATTATTTCTTTAGAACTATCAATTTTGATAATTGCATAACTACTTGCTTTATAACCCTTTTTTATACTATTGTCGATTACAAAAAACTCGAATTCATTTCTGATTGGATCAACTACTAACGCTACTTGATACGATTTATAAAAGAATGATTTTTGTGTTAGTAAATCGGTTGATGATAAGAAGCATCCAAAATTCGGATGTGAATGCCACCACCCTACGATTCTCAAATTCTCTTTCTTTTTCATTTTTTTTAGTTTTTGGAACTCCTTCTGATACTCACCAGCAGTCCCTTCTATTTGAGCAGTTGAATATTTATCACTATGAACAGCACCTTGAATAAAGATAGAATCCTCAATAATAATATACACATTGCCTTTCCATATTAGAATCGAACCAACTAAATATCCAAAAATTTCTGATTCTGATCGACTGCACAATTCCTTTATACTCTTCAAAATGTCTTGATATATGTAGATAGGAAATATAATTTCTTCATTAAATTTCATAATTTTTCGTTTGTACATTACTCCAATATAGTTTTACTTAACATATCAAATAAAATTGAAGATATCTCTTCTCTAGCATTATCTAATATAGCTGAAAAGCCATATGTTTTAATTCCAAAGAGTTCTTCTATTTTCTCTGGGTTAAAAGATAATTCTTGCAGATCTTGAAAGTTTGCGATAACATAAAAATTTGCTTTGTTCGCTTTTGATTCTAATAGGGAAAAATAGTTCCTTGTTCTGCTTAAATTGGACGCACCTGAATTAGTAACAAAACAAATAATATTAGCGGATTCTAAAGTCTGTGTATATCCTTTTGGATTATTTAATATATCTTCAACATTGAGTTCTCTTAATGCACACTTCTTTATCCTTTTGAAATTAGATAATTTAACCGATTTCTGTATAATTTCATTCATATCATCATCTAATTCTATTAGAAGCTCCCCAGGAAATAAATTTAGAATTGAAGTTTTTCCAACTCCATCCTCACCGATCAGTAAAATTTTAGGAGGTAGATACGTATTTTGTTCAGTGAATTCATCAAACTTTTCAAATTTAGAGATATTACCATCCCAACGTATAAAACTTTCCCGATATTGATCCATGAACTCACTTTTCAATTCTCCTATTTTCTCTTTTAACTCCTCTTCAGGATCATTAATATCCGCGATTATTATAAAAATACAAAGTTTTTCATCATCATAAGAATAGTTAATATTAAAATTTCTGAAATTTAATGATCTTATTTCTCCACCCCCTATTTTCTCAGAAATATCTAATATAGCAGTTAGAAATCCACTAATAAAATCATCATCTATCTTATCATCTCCGTAAAATGTTTTAGAATAACATAGTATACCACTAGCTTTAATTATCATTACTTTGTATATCATCGGAGATTTCGAAATTTATTCTTTAAATGATTAATTTATTAATAGGTAAATTGATTATTTAATATAATCATTCGAGATTTCAATGTAAAATTGTAATTATATATTAGTGGTATGCAGTGAATAAGAAAAATCGAGATATCTCAATTCCAGAAATATTAGAAATTGAGGAAAAAGAATTCGAAGAAAAGAAGCCTCCTAATAAGTATGTTATTGATTACAAAATCATTAATGAAACACAAACCTCTAATTTAGAAGAAAAAGAACGTTAATTTTCTGACTATAAGGACTTAATCTCATTGATAAAAAGATCTGCCATCTTTAACCACTTTTGTTTCAAATTTTCTTCCAATGATAAATCTTCAGTTAGTTCTTTCCCTTTATTCAGATTTTTAATTGCCAACTCATAATTTCCTTGTTCTTTATAACAAATGCCTAATTTAATATAAGTTTGATTTGCAAACCATTCTTTTCCAGCTAATTCTAATGCTTTTTGAAAGTGATCTATAGCTTCCTCGTAATCTTCAAAATACATTAGGATTTCACCATATGTATCATGATAGGAACCATTATTGGGATTATGTTTAATGAGATTGTTTAATAAATTAATTGACTCTTCTTTTTTGTTTAAATATTGCAGCCAGTAGGCTTTATATACTTGTAATTCGCCAGTATCTGGAAATTTTAAAAGCAATTGGTTAATTATTTCTAATCCATCTTCAACATTTTTCATTCTTTTAAGAACAGACGCTTTTTTCAAGCTAATTTCAATCTCATTTTCAGGAAATAATAGAAGCATCTCATCTAAATAATTTAAAATTTCATTATAATTACTAAAATATACAAGAATGTTGAGTTTAGAGTAAAATAATTCAAGATTGGTTCGATCTAATTCAATTGCGTGCTCGATCTCTTCCAATTGCTTTTTATATTGGCGTTCTATACTTTTAGTTTTTTTACTATTGAACATAATTGTCATATTCTGCCAGATGATACCTTCTAATTTATCATATGATTCTTTTAATTCCAGTTCAATTTCAATTTTATATGCTAAGTATTCCAAATATTTAGGAATAAAGTCTTTTAATGCATCTTTTAATCCTTCATTCAATAAATTAGTACAAATTTCCTTAATGATATCATCAACAATAATGTTAAAACTTTTTGAAGTTCCATATAATTTGTTTAAATATGTAAACTCCTTTATGTGACTTTCACAGATAGCACGAATCATGGTCTCCAGTTTTTCATCTTCTTGGAAGTAAAAACTTTTATCTGGGCTTTGGATTAGTTTAAAAAACTTTACTGGATATATATTGTTTTCAACAATTTCATCTATATAATAAGTCAGAGTGTTCTCCTTGATCTTAAATTCCATTGAGAAATCTTCAGAAGAAATATGTTCAGGATATTGAAATGGATGATTAATTGCGAGGAAGAGTAAAATTTTCTTATAATCTTCTTCATCTTTTAGGATAGTTTTGACTCTGTCATAACTTAATTTTAAAAAATTATTTAGAAACCTAAATTGAATCCTTTTCTGTTTAACATTAAACTTTTCAAAAAAGGCTAAGGTCTTTTTGGTAATATTTTCAATTCGCTTACTCTCTTCCTCTAAAATAGTTTGTTTATCAAGATCATAATACTCAAGCATATTTGAATACTCAAATTTGCCTAAATGAGTGATAGAATATTCTTTATTACTCTCATCCTTTTTAATTACCCCCTTTTTCATCATCAAATTTAATATTTTTGATAAAGATGATTGGTTAATTGAAAGAGGTTCTTCAAGAAAGTCTGCCCATTTACAAAACATATTATTATAAAGCATCCATAAAATCCAATGTTCATAGTTTCTTCTGTTTTTTAATATTATCTCTGGAGGATAACTTAATTTTCTTTGTTTATCTGATGTTCTTGATACATCATAAAATCTTTTCTTGCCTTCTGCGGTAATTTTATAACGTCCTTTAGATAATTTGGTAAGATATCCTTCAGTCTTTAAAGCATTAAGATAACGTGATAAAGTTGATGTCGGAATTTCTAGAGGTTTATGGAGAAAATCAGACCATTCGCAGTCATCATTATTGAATAACATCCATAAAATAACATGTTCATAATTTTTTTTCTCTAATGAAGGTGGATTGATAACTTCTTCTGGAGGGTAATTTTTTACCGACATATTCAGTAATTTCGCACTATATTCTCTCTAATTTAAGATAAGATTTTGTGCTTTTTATATTTGTTTTACTATACTCCCATAATAGTACGTAACTATGATGAAACTTTGGTTATAAAAACTATATTATGGTAATTATCTATATTTTTTATTGATTATCAAAAAAAAAAAATAGGGAGGTGGTGAAACCAATGGTACAGGTATACATCAAGAAAAGAGATCTGGAGGAACCGATTAAGATTGCAGAATTAATAGTATTGGAAAAACTCCCTGCTAAAGATGAAGAATATGAAGTTGTGAGGATTAAAGCAGAGGAGAAACCAATCAAAAAAGCATTGTTAAAACTAATGAAAAAAGGAAAATACAATGCTAAGTATTTAGAAGAAAGAATACCTGTAGCAGATGTTAAGAGGAACATTAACTTCAGAAATACAGGATTGTTCTAAGGTTTCCTCAATAATCTCACGTTAATTCAAATCATCCGACAAGCCAAAACCAGAAGAGGGAGAAGTCAAATTCTCCCCTTCAATTAATAATCTTTTAAGCTTTTGAACCCATATGAATTCACTAAATTGGAGAGAAAATAAAAAAGAGGGTTAAAAAAATTTAATAAAAACAGAGGAACTAGTTTAGATGATTGGACACCACATCTAAACTAAGTTTCCTCATTTTTTTCTAATTCTAATACTTCAATTAAGATTCGAACTTCGCATGTAATCCATGTGATAAAACTAAATATAGGATAGTATCTAATTTAATATTAACTAAAACTAAAATAAAAGGTTAAAAAAATGAATAAAAAAGAAAAAAGAGTTAACAAGGTTGTTGTCGGATACAATCCTTTATTTCAAAGTTTTATAAGATAATTTTTTATTTTCTATTTTTTATATTTTCTTTTATTAGACTGTTCTTTCTATTATTAAAATTTCTAATATTAAATTATTTTCTAATACTAAATCCCTCAATAGTTCGATTCGATATTCCCATGAAGCACAACAAGAATTCTTCCTTTCTAATTTATTTTTTTTCTTTTACAAAAATAAAATGTAACATTTATAACTTGGAAAAATTTAATATGTCTATTAGTTTTGTTGAGGATTTTTTAAACTAAAGGGATTATTATGTTAGAAACTTCCAAACAAAAAGAATCAAATCTTATTGATATTAAAGAATTTAGTCGAAGATTCCAAGAAAGGATGTTAAAGTATGGCCCACGTATTCAAGAACTTGCTCAAAATCCTCCTGCAGAAAATAGATCATGGGGTTTTTTCGTTGAAGAAAATGCCAACCAATTTTCGAACAATTTTGCAGTAAAATTTGAAGACACTACCCTTACATATAAGCAATTTAATGAATTAGTCAACCAGTATGCCAATTATTTCATATCATTAGGGTTAAAAAAAGGTGATGTAGCAGAAGTTCTGATTAAAAATCGTCTTGAATTTTTACTTGTATATACAGCTAATGCCAAAATTGGAGTAATTTCTTCTTTAATAAATACTGACTTACGTCAGAAACCTTTAATTCATTGTCTTAATCTAACCCCAGGTAAAATCATCATTATTGGAGAGGAATGTTATGATGCTTTTAAAAAAGTTAGTTCTGAGCTAAATTTAGTTGATTCTGTAAAATTCTGTTTTATACCAGATTATGGTGATATGGATATTCCTGAAGGATTTATTGACCTTCCTTCAGTTGTCAAAGATTTTCCAAAAGAAAATCCGTCCATTACTACCGAAATTTTAAATACAGATGTATTGGCATATTTATTTACTTCTGGGACCACAGGCTTGCCTAAAGCGGCACGCCTTACTCATCGAAGGGTGATTATTCCTGGCTATATGTTTGCAAATTTATTTGCTGACTTTACTCCAGAAGATACAATGTATATTCCCTTACCGTTCTTTCATGGAACAGCTCTTATGACAGGATGGTCTTCTATTTTATTAAGTGGTGGTACTTTAGCCTTAGCACGTAAATTTAGTGTCAGTCAGTTCTGGGACGACTGTCGTAAATATAATGCAACCGCATTCAACTATGTCGGAGAAATTTGTCGTTATTTAGTGAATGAACCCCCTAAACCAAATGATAAAGATAATTCAATAAGAGTTGTAATAGGTAATGGTCTTCGACCAGAAATTTGGAAGGAATTTAAAGAACGGTTTGATATACCTCTGGTTGGGGAATTCTATGGTTCATCTGAAGGTAATGTTGGATTTATGAATTTATTAAATTTTGATTGTACTGTAGGACGTGGAGCGGGAACGTATGCAATTGTCGAATATGATGCAGAAGAAGAAAAACCAGTAAGAAATGAAAAAGGTTTCATGAAAAGGGTTAAAAGAGGTGAAGTTGGACTACTCCTTGGTGATAATTCAGGTATTAATAAGTTCGCAGGATATACAGATGAAGCAGCAACAGAAGCAAAAATTTTCAGGAATGTTTTTAGAAAAGGAGATGAATGGTTTAATACAGGAGATTTAGTTCGAGATCAAGGTTGTAATCATGCTCAATTTGTTGATCGATTAGGAGATACCTTCCGATGGAAAGGACACAATGTATCGACCACAGAAGTTGAAGAAATACTTAATGTGTTTGATCAAATTTCAATGTCTTCGGTATATGGAGTAAAAATTCCACATACAGATGGAAGGGCAGGAATGGCCGCAATTGTACCTGAATCAAACATCGATAATCTCAATTTTCAAAAATTGATGGAGATATTAAAAAAAAATTTAGCACCTTATGCGATTCCCATTTTTCTAAGACTCAAATCAGAGCTTGTAACTACTCACAGCTTTAAATTTAAAAAATTAAATCTCAAAAAGGAAGGTTTTGACATTAATATTATTGAAGATCCCTTGTATATCAAACTCCCAGAAAACTCGGAATATAAACTGTTGACAAGAGAAATCTATAATAGTATCCAAAAGCAGAAATTTAACTTTTAATAGACTTTTTCTTGAATATTAAATACAATTAGATATTGAATCCATCATCAAAATCATCAAGCTCTTCAAGCTCAAACCGTTTCTTCTCTTCTTCTTTCTTTTCTTTTTTTAATTCCTTCTTTTCCTTATATGTGAGTTCATCATATCTCTTAACATAAATTTCCTCATATTTTTCCCTTAAGGCTTCTACATCCTCCACTTGACCTAATTTATCTTCAAGTTCATCTTCAAAGAAATAATTTCTTTTGAATTTTTTTGCAGGAATGCCGATATAAATCCACTCTTTTTCTAATACTTGCCCAACGGTCGTCACGGAATTCGCAGCTAATATACAATTGTACCCTATTTTAGTACCAGGCATAACTATTGAATGTGAGCCAATTCTAACTCCATCTTCAATAACTGTTTTTCTAATTATTAGAAGGTTTCCAACAATACAAGCAGACTGTATTATAGCTCCTTGTCCAACTACTACATTCTTTCCAAAATCAATCATTTCAGTATCAACCCATCCTTCGAATAAGGAATTCGAAATTTTGGTTTTCACACCAAAAGCTTTAAAGCAAATATTATCTAATATTCCAGGAAAGGGAAATCTATGTGCAAGCCAAACTGGCCATCTCTTTATAGTATTACGAAGACTCCAATAACAAAAGTCCTTGTCGGCAGGAATTCTTAAAAATACACCCTCTCTAGGCTTATGAATTGCATTAATTATAATCAGTAAAATTTTAGCGAAAAATATTGCGGCAAATACGATTGTTACGTACATTAGAAAACCTAAAAGCGGTAAATACGTATAAAAATGAACTGGCCTGGTATTACTCCATAACAATTGCCAATATATCCATAGTTCCAATAGGAGTGGAATTATACTTGCCCAAATAAGTAGAAAATAAAATATTAAATACCATTTCTTTGCTAAAACAGTTGGGGTAAAGGGCCCAACTCTCATTGTATTAGGAATGCTCATGTTTTTTCCTCCTCTTTTTCCTGATTAATTAATTCCTTCTTTTCTTTTTCAATATTTAATTTATGTTCCATTTCATATTTTTTCGCGTCATCTACATCACGTTTTAAGATAACTTCTCTTCTTTCCTCTGCATACTTATTCTCTTTCATTTTAATTGCCGGAAACCCAAAATAAACCCATCCTGGATCCAAAATTTGGTTCACCGTCGTCGAAGTAAGTGCTCCAACAACCGATTCTTTTCCTATTATTGTTCCTGGAGCAATTGTCGCCCAACCGCCAACCATGATGTAATCATCGAAAATGATCTTTTGAATAATTAAATATTTCCCGACTACCATTGAAGACATTACATTAGCTCCTTGACCGATTAAAGTTTTCCTACCGAATTTAATGAATTCCGCGTCACACCACGCATCATACAGATGGCTAGAAGAATCCATATCAATTCCAAATAATTTCAACGCAACAACATCAGTCCATGGCAGGGGAGAATTACGCATAAACCATAAAGCAATTTTTTTTATTTCCGTTCTCAACATCCAGAATTCAAAATCCTTATCTCCAATCTCTGCTTTAAATATCCCTTCTTTTGGTTTATGTATTAAGTTTACCAAAATTAAAAATAATTTACTGAAAAGAATACACGATAGAATAAAGAAGTAAATAGAGCCAAGTATAGCAAAAGGAAGGAATATTATAATCAGAAGCAAATTATCTGGTAAATCAATTAAATACGAATACCAAAATATCGAAACAATTAATCCTGCTAACCAGAAAATTGGAATATAGACTGCTAAAAATTTTACGTTTACTCTACTGATCGCTGAACTTGTAGTAAAATCAAGAGCTAAATCTTGCTCTGTTAGTTCTTCAATAGATAATTTTTCTTCTTCTTGCTCTATTTTAGATTCCTCCTCTTCTGGTTGTTCAAAAGTTGTAGTTAAGACATTTTCTGCTTTTAACTTCTTCAATAGCTGCTTATCCTTATACCCCTCGATATTTTCATTTATTTCAAGCTCCTTTGGTGTTAGCTCCAAGTATTCTATAATTTTCTTTCTAAATATCTTTCTCATTGGGAGTCCCCAATAATAATTGTCACCTTTGATAACACTATGTTTACTTGTTGAGGCTAATGGTAAAAAATAAGAATTGTCACCAACCTCCCCCCCTGGGCCAATACCAGCCCTAGCTGAACCAGTTACATTATCACCAATATTAATTTCAAAATAGGTAATATTACCAAAAACACCTTGGACTAAATGACTAGTTAAAGCAGAATTGACCCCAATATAACAATTTGATCCGATATTAAGAAATTTATCATTAACCAAAGATTCTTCTAAAGTTGTACCCTTTCCAATTTTACAAGTTCCTACGAAATTAAAAAACCAATTACTTAACCACGAAAGCGCACCTTTTGTAAAGGAATTCTTTCCGTATTTGATCATAAACCCTCGGAGGTGATAGTAGTTTGCCGTCCTACTACGAACATTTCGCGGGATTACTCCAGATTTTGAAGGAGACATTTTTTCAGTAAAATTCCACAAAATTCGAGAAACTAAACCAATCATGAATAAATGAAGTAGATAACACCCTATTAAGACTAAAGGCATTAAAAGGAAATTTAACAATGGTCCTGGTTGTGTGAAAAGATATATAAAATTAGCAGTTTCTAATACAAATGGAAAAAAAAATCTCAAAAAGTATACAAAAAAACAAATGCCTGGAACTACCCATGAGGAATAATAAATACAAAGAAAAACTAATATATACAAGTGAAACTGAAGATTTACATCTTCCTTTATGACATCTTTCTGATTGGCTGGCTCGCCATCTTCAGATTCTTCACTCATATTTACCAATATATCATAGTTCTAATAAATTTACTATAAGTTTTATTCAATTAAAAAGCAATTGATACTTATAATACTTTAATAGATATTTCGTTTCCTTTTAAATTTTTGAATCGAAGAAAAATTGTAGGATGTATATGAAAAATAAGTGTAAAGACTGTGGGAATTGCTGTTTAGATACAGAAATGATTCTTTCTCGAAAGGATATTGATATAATCATCACCAATTATCATGCTAATCTTAGAGAAAATGATTTTATATTTCTAAATAACGCTAACCTATATCAATTAAAGAATTATAAAGAACATTGCATATTCTTTGAACCCTCTCGAAAAGAGTGTATGATTTATGATTATCGGCCTCGTGGATGTGCGTTTTATCCTTTAATATTTGACTTAGATATTAAGAAATGCAAGCTTGATGATGATTGTCCTAGGAAAAGTCTATTTTATGAAAATAAGGATATGTTTAAGAAGACTTGTAGAGAGATTAAACGATATTTAAAGGAAGAATTATCAATAAAAACAATAGAGTAGCTTTCTATTAAGATTAAATAAACCCTTTTTTATCTTCATCTATATTTACCTCGTGCTCAACTTCAAACTTTTTCTCTTCATCTACATCTTTTTTCATAAGTACCTCCCTTTTTAACTCAGCATATTTGTTTTCTTTTAGTTTAATCACAGGAATTCCAAAATAGATCCATCCAGGTTCAAGAATTTGATTGTAAGTAGTTGTACTTAAGGCACCAACTACTGAATCATTACCTATTATAGTTCCCGGTGAAATAGTAGCTTCTCCACCGATAACCGTATAATCTCCAAGAATAACCTCTTTAATCAACAAATATTTCCCTATTACCAATGATGACATAACAGTTGCACCCTGACCTATCAGGACATTACGTCCTAACTTAATAAACTCACTATCACACCAAGAATCCCACATAGTACTGTCAAGACTCATTTTAATCCCAAACCACTTGAATGCTAAGATATCCATCCATGGTAAAGGCCAATTACGTATAAGCCATAATACAATTTTCTTTAGTTCTGTTCTCAAACACCAAAACTCAAAATCTTTATCCCCTATTTCTGCTTTAAAAATTCCTTCTCTGGGCCTGTGTATAAGGTTAATTAATAAAAGAAAGAGTTTGCTGAAAAAAATACTCGTCATAATAAAAATAAACCACATAATAAAGATTATAGTTGGTAAGAAAAATGCATAAATATACCAATATTGTACAGAGAATGCTAATTCTGTAAATGTGTAAAAAAAAATTGTCGTCACCATACCTGAAAGCCAGAAAATGGGAATATAGACTACTAAGAATTTTATATTAACTCTTGAAATTGAACTACTGGTTGTGAAATCTAAAGCTAAATCTTCTTTTGTTAATGTATGAATATTATCATCATTTATACTATCTTCATGTGGATTAGAGTTCACTACAGATGTACTCTTTGATTCTGATGCTATTAATTGAGGATTATCCTTATAACCTTCAATATTTTTGTTCCTTTCCAAATCTTTTACGGAAAGATCTAATAACTCCATCGTTTTTTTTCTAAAAATTTTCCTTAATGGTATTCCCCAGTAAAAGTTATCTCCTTTAATAACACTATGCTTAGTTGCTGAAGCCAATGGGAGTAAAAACGCATTATCATTGATTTCCGAACCAGGACCGACGACATTCATCCCTGCTGCTGTAAAATTATTTCCTACTTTTACCTTGAAATAAGAAATATTCCCAAAGATACCCTCAACAACATGACTTGCCAGAGAGGAATTCACTCCAACGTAGGAATTCTCTCCTACTTCAATAAATTTATCATTGCTTGGAGATTCTTCAAGGGTAGTGCCTTTTCTAATAATATTTGTCCCAACAAAATTATAGAACCAATTAATGAGCCAAGGAAACATTCCTTTCGTAAAAGTATTCTTTCCTTGCTTAATTAGAAAACTTCGGATATGGTAGTATTTCAAGATTCTGCTTGGGAAATTTCTTGGGATTATCCCCTCTTTTGAAGGTGATTTTCTTTGACAATAACTCCAGAAACCTCGAGTGATTAATGCCGTAAGGAAAATACGAAGGATGTAGCATCCAATTAGGACTAATGGCATAAATATCCATGCTATGAGAGGTTTGAATTCAGTAAAAAGTACAACAAAATTTTTTATCTCGAGGAAATTTGGCAAGAAAAAGAAAATCAAATATGCAATGAACAAAAGAGCAGGAATAATTAATGATCCTAAGTAAACAGCAAATAAAGTAAATAAATACCAGAAATATTGAAATTTAATTTCTTCTTTAATAAATTTAGTCTCTGACTCGTTTTCTGTTGTTATACTTGGTTTCACTGCCATAACAGATTAGATCCTTAAGGAATTTTTTATATTTTTTAAGCTATATTTATTATTTAATTTTTTTTCTCTAAAAAATTCGTTGTTTCAGTTTTAAAGTTCATTTTGAATATTAAATATGGATAATTGTTTTAATATGGTGATGGATATCTTCAAAAGAACTTACAGCTTTTTCTATTTCTTCTAATTTGTATTTTTTAGAGATTAATTTGTCAACCTTAATTTTTCCAGATTTTAAACCTTCAATAGCTATATCAAAGGGACCACATCTACTACTATATATTGTTAACTCACGGACTACAACATCAGTTAAATTAATAGGGGTTTCAATACCATGCGTGCTCTTGATATGTATTTTCCCCCGAGTCCGACAAGATGCAATCACATCTTTTAAAGCCACTGGATTGCCAGTAGTATCAGCAACTATATCTGCACCCAATCCTCCCGTTAGACTTATTATTTTATTAGGTATATTTGGTCCATCAAATCGATTTAAAGGGTAATGAACTCCTAATTTTTTAGCTAAAGCAATTTTTTTATGAGAACCATCTACTCCAAATAAGGTTAGACCCTTTTGTAAAGCAACCTGAATTAGTAAGAGTCCTAATTTACCAAGACCGAAAACGGCCATTACATGGTCATTTTCATTTAAAGGCATTACTTCAAAAGTTTGGTATGCAGCTGCTAAAGGTTCAATAAAAGTTGCACAGTCATAAGAAATAGAATCAGGTATTTCATGAAGCATATAAGAATCCACTGCAATATATTCAGCAAGAGCCCCATCTATATCAATTCCTAGTGCTTTACGAGAAATACATTGTGTATGATTACCCTGTTTGCAGAAATGACACTTAAAATCAATATTACTATTTATTTCAGAAGTTACTCTTTTATTCAACCATTTCTGATCAACCTCACTCCCTACTTCAACCACATCCCCTGCAAATTCATGACCAAGTATAATAGGAGTAGGAGTAGGTAATGATTTCTTTACTATTGCTAAATCTGTCCCACAAATACCAACAGATTTAACTTGAATTAAAACCTGAAAATCATTAATTTTAGGGTCTTTTACAGTTTTTACTATTAAATTTTGCCCATCAAAAACAGCAGCCTTCATTTCTGCATTAATTTATCATTAATTTAAAAAGACATTAATTCATGTTTCCATTTTAAATTTGTTATCTAAATGCATAATTTATGCAATAATAAGAAAAAAGGTAAATAAAATTAAATTAAAATTACTTTAAACCAAACCAATTTCCTCCTTCTAATTCTCCAAGAAAATAATCCTTGTCATCTTTATTCTTAATCTTATCTGCTGCCTTTTTAGCTAAATCAAAATATTTCTTAAAATCAGCTTCATTTTTCCTTAAAGCTGAAGACCTAGCCATTGCTTCATAAGCAAAACCTAAATCAAAATCTTCAATGTTATTCTTCTTAGTTAAATCCAAACAGGTTTTTGCATGAAAAATTGCTGCTTCAGGTCTTTCTAGAATTGTATAAACATGCGACAACATCCATTCTCCCCTTTGAAGATTTAGTACTGTTCCCTTTCCTTCAGCAACAAGAATCCCCCAATGATATCTTGAAGCATGAGCAGAATGGATCATATTGAGATCATCTTCTTCACTGCGATCTTTTTTATCAAGATAATCCCATGTTTTATTAAAGCTATCCTTTGCAATTTTTTCATGCTGTTCAAGTGAAAATTCTTCAATTATTGCAGACATTTTTCTGATCACATCTTAAATGATTAATACTAATCAAAAAGAGATATTTGACTATTTAATTCTCCGTAATAATAAATATAAACTGAAAAGTGAATTGAATGAATTTCAATAATTACTAATTAAAGTATTTTTATAGAATAAAAAATAATTTAATCTTTATTTGTATAGATTATTAAAGATTTAGCTTTGTTTCATTTATCTTAAAATTTTTATATTAAAAAAATAAATAAATCCTAAAAAAATTATTTAAGTTCTTATCTTGAATAATTAATATTATAAAAAGAAATTTAAAAACTTGATAAATTGATTAAAATGAATTACAAAGAACGTCAAGAAATTATTTCAAATTCGAGGATCTCTTTTGATTATCTGAAAAAGTTTAATAGAAATATGGGTTTTCTACATTTGATACAGGGGATTTTGATGCTTACTGTTGGACTTATTTTAGACTTTTCAAGAGATATATATACTTTCTACTTAAATTTTGAAGAAGTTTCTCCCGGAGTCTTCGAGATCAATCCCAATCCAACTGTATTATTTACATTTTCATATGTGGGGGCTATATTAGCATCTTTTCTATTATTGTCTGCGTTAGCGCATTTGTTAATTGCTTATCCATTAAATGAAAGATATAACGCAAATCTACAAAAAGGATTTAATCCATATCGCTGGTATGAGTACGCTTTATCTAGTTCAATTATGATTATGTTCATTGCGTTATTGTTTGGAGTATGGGACTTTTGGTCTCTTATAATGATATTTGTATTAAATGCTACGATGATTCTATTCGGTTACGTAATGGAATTAGTTAATCAATATACAGAAAAGACCAATTGGAAGCCTTTTCTAATGGGATGTATCTCTGGAGCAATTCCTTGGATTGTAATAATTGGCTACTTTTATGGAGTTACTTCCAATACAGATGGACCACCTGATTTTGTATATGCAATTTTTTATTCATATTTAGTATTGTTTAATATTTTTGCAATAAATATGGTACTTCAATATAAAGGTGTTGGTCCTTGGAGAGATTATCTTTTTGGTGAACGAGTTTACATTATTTTAAGCTTAGTAGCCAAATCATTATTGGCATGGTTAGCATTTGGAGGTATTTTACAGCCACAATAATTTTTTTTTCTTTTTTTTTGATAGAAAAGAACAATATTAGTTATTAGAAATCAACTAAAACTACGCTAGTTGTTTTATAAATTAAAATCAATGTTTAAATTATAATCAATAATAGTGATTTAATATGAAAGATAAATTTAATCTTGTCGGAACTAAAATAAAAAACTTCAGATTAACGAATTCTCGAGGCGAAACAACTGCTATCCATGATTTTGAGGGTGTAAGTAATGTATTAATTATATTATTCAGAAGTAAAAGTTGACCCTATGCAAAAGCTTATGCTCAAAAAATTAGTGCAGATTATGAAAAATTTCTTGATAAATCCACTGAAATTTTAGCAATTTTACCAGATGATTTAAAGGCTGCCCAGAAATTCGAAAAAAATTTCGCACATAAATATCCCATATATTTTAACAAAAAAAAGAAGGTAAATAAAATGTTAAAACAAGAAGTAAAGCCTTTAAAAATGGGAAGAATGCCTGCTACCCTTCTTATTGATAAAAAAGGAATAATTAGATATGCATATTATGGCGATTCCATGGATGATATTCCAGAAAACAAAGAGATAATTGCGATTCTTGAAAAATTAAATTAACAATATGATTTGGTTTGAGTAAAATATAAAAAATGCTTGAATTCTACTCATTTGGTTATAGCGCAACCTTACCAAATTAAGAATAAAACAATTAAAGAAAGTTAAGGAGATTTTAATCCTATTGGTTCTCGCATTTGTATAAATTTATAGAGAATTTGGTTTTTTTTAGTTAAAACATCCCATCCATTTTCTTTTTCATATCCATGAGCAGATAAAAAATTCTGAGAATAGACTTTTCTCGCATTCTTTACCATTATTTCTAATACTTGTGACTTTTCTTGCTCGTTTTCAATAAGAGCTAACTTACCCTGCATCGATATAAAATAAAAAGAGCTTAAATCTTCTTCAAGATGTTCAATTGATACACATACATTATTATTCTTTTTCAATATCTGCTTTTTCTTTCCATAATCTGTAAAATGAAAATATAATGTATTGTTAAGATAAGTGTATTGAAACGGAGAAATGTAAGGATAGATTTCATCAATAAATGCGATCCTGCAAATATTTGCAGTTTGGATTGCTTGTATTATTTCATCATCATCCATTTTTGGTAATTTTAATATTGCCATAATTCTTGTAAGGTGATTTTATATTTGAAGTAATTTATCATTATTTACAATTTTTAATCTCTCATCGCTTTTAATTGCATTTATAGCTTCTAAAGTACTAATCTCTTTGTTTTTAATCTCAATCATAATATCAAAATCATAATTTAATGTTGATTCAATAAAAGACTTGAAATGTTGTAGATCAATAGAATCCGCATGGCTACATTTTCCTTTTATAGGGTGTTCTGAGCTGTAATGTACTATTGGAAGCCCATCTTCTGGTTTCCAAGTCTGAAATACGTTCTCTATAATATCCTGAGCTTTATCGTCTGTACTATTACATTTATGGTGGTATAAATCAAAGATTACAGGTATTTCTGTTTTCTCGAAAATTGAGAGACAATCTCTTATATTATAACTTTTATCATCGTTCTCTATTACAAAATATTTTTTAATCCTATTGTCTAAAGAATGATATCGTTGAATGAATCTATTCATACTAGTTTGTTTATCATTATATACTCCACCAACATGGGTTATAATCTTAGCGGTATTATCTAATCCCAACAACTCTAAAATCTCGGTATGATAAGCTAATTCTTTTAAACTGTTCTTGTATACTTCTTCCTTCATAGAATTAATGATGGTATATTGTCCTGGATGCATTGTGATCCTGATATCATTGTTCTTAATATAATTACCTATAGATTTGAATTTTGTCTGAAAATAATCCTGCCAATTGAATTCCATCACAGGGTGGGACGCAAAAGGAACTAAATCAGATGTAATTCTAAAAAATAAGATTTTATTGTCAACATTAAATTCTAATATTTTTTGTAAACATTTCAAATTATTAGAAACTGTCTGGGCTAATCTTTCTTCAGAGTAATTTTTCAAACGAAATGTACGACTACTTCTACATTTTAAGGTTAAATTAATACAGGGATAACCAATTTTCATTAGTACATATCTTCTTTGAAATGAGGTATATATATTTAATTTGAATAGAATTTATTACGCCTGTCTCCCAATAGGTCGTTATATTCATTTAATTTTTTATTTCTTGCCAAACTTACATCAATTTCTGCAGTTCCTACAAAAATTTGATCTAAAGGTGCTGAAGAGAGAATAGCCCCATCAAATGACGTAATTTGACTACCCCCTGTAAATTTAAATTTATCATTTCCACGATTTTCTTGTCCAATTCTGTTTGCTGTTATTGCATAAACTCGATTTTCTAAACATCTTGTTACCATAGCTTTTTGACAATACGGAAGAACTAGATTTGCAGGATGAGCGATTATCTCTGCACCCAAAAGTGTTAGAGTACGTGCAGTTTCTGGGAATATCCAATCGAAACAAATCATTATACCAATATTAAAACCATTAACATTATATACTTTTAACGGTTTATCTCCAGGATTAAACCATAATTTTTCTTTATAATATAAATGAAGTTTTCTATAGGTCCCAACTACTCCATTTTCTGAAACGATCAACGCAGAATTGAATAATTTTTTTCCTTCTTTTTCTGCAAATCCTCCAATAATAATATTTTCTTTATCTTGAGCTAACTCTATTAAAAACTGGGACGTGGTGTCACTGATACTTTCAGCTAATGAATATACTTCTTCCTTTGATTTAAAAGCGTAACCTGTAGCAAATAATTCTGGCAAGACTATTATATCAGCTTTCAAATTAGCTGATAGTTTCTCTACTTCCCTTAAATTTTTTTCCTTTTCACCAAATATAGGATTTGTCTGAATATAACCTACTTTCATTTTCTTAGAAATTTAAATATTAGTATCTTTATCTCTACGCATTATATAAAGATCTTCAGGTTTTATGTCTGTCACAATTTCGCCTTCTAAGTGTTTAGCAATTATGTCTTCTAATCCTTCATCAAAAAATACATTTTTTTTATATTTTTTTGCAGGGGCCCCTAGATAAACCCAATCCTCTTCTAATTCTTGCCCCACAGATGTCATAGAACTCCCTGCTAAAATAGAATTTTTGTTCATATGAGTTCCTGGCATTACAATGCTGTGAGCACCAATTACTGTATTATCCTCAATAATTGTTTTTCTTATTATAAATAAGTTTCCTACTATCACAGCTGATTGGATAATAGCACTCTGACCGACGATGATATTTTTTCCAAATTGGAGGAACTCTGTATCAACAAACCCCTCAAAGAGAGAATTAGAGTATTTTGTTCTAATCCCAAACATTTTCAAACATATATTGTTAATGAAAGGGAATGGAAATTTATGAGAAAGCCATAAAGGCCATTTTTTAATTACACTTCTCATACTCCAGTACCTATAGTCTCTATCGGAACGATGCCGAAGAAATACTCCTTCTCGTGGTTTATGGATTAAATTGACAATAACAAGGAAAAATTTAGCAAATAAAAGCGAAACTAAAATCGCTGATAAATACATTATAAAAATTAAGAGAGGTAAAAAAAGGTAGAAATGGATGAATTTTTCTATTTCATATACAGCCCAAAATAGCCAAAATTCAAACTGAATAGTAAATATACTAACCCATATAAGAATAAAATAAAAAAGCATGTATCTTTTTTTAGCTAAAGTTAGAGTGGTGTTTGGTCCAACATTTAGGCTAGAAGGGACTGACATCTAATTTACTCCCCCAAATTATTATTGAGTAATTTTTTCTTATCCTCATCGATATTAACTTCTTGTTTAACTTCATATTTGATCTCTTCTTCTACATGCTTTTTGTAAATTAAGTCACGTCTCTGTTCTGCGTACTTATTTGGCTTTAACTTTCTTGCCATCAATGGTCCTAAGTAAATCCAACCCGGTTCTATAAATTGATTAGGAATTGTAGAACTAAAAGCACCTAATACAGACTCTTTTCCCATTTTCGTACCAGGGGCGATATTAGAAACCCCCCCAACGACAGTATAATCTCCTAAAATGACTTTCTTTATAATCAAATATTTTCCTACGATCATAGAACTCATAACTACTGCTCCTTGCCCAACTGTTACGTTTCGACCAAATTCAATAAAACCACCGTCAGCCCAAGCATCTTGCATATGACTGGAAAAATCTACTCTTATACCTAACCATCTGAAACCCCACATCACGATCCAAGGCAATGGTCCATTATTCATTAACCAAAAAACTAGTTTTTTCAATTCAACACGTAGTCTCCAAAATTCATAATCCTGATCTCCTTCCTTAGCTAAGAACACTCCTTCTTTAGGTTTGTGAATCATATTTATCATTAGTAGGAATGCTTTAGTAGTTATTGCTATTCCAAAAATGAAAATAAAATACAAAATGAAAATCCAAAATGGGATTAAAAACATAGTTAGTACCCAGTTATCTAATATCTGAGATACGTCAAAAAAGACAGCTGTAGCCATATAGCCTGCGATCCATAAGGTTGGAATGTAAAATACCAAAAATTTTATACCTATTTTGCTAATTGCACTGCTAGTAACGAAATCAATGGTATAGTCAACTTTTTCATTATCTTCAGTCATTAGATAAGAGCTCTTTCTTTTTCTTTTTTTTAACCATTCTTGATTCTAAAATTTTATTTAATTCTTCTGCTCTATTTAAATCATCTTCAGATATTTGTAAATACTCTATAACTTTTCTTTTGAAGATCTTTCTCAAGGGAGTACCGAGATAGAAGTTGTTACCTTTTAAAATGTTGTATTTTGTAGCACCTGTCATCGGGAACCACCAAGAATTGTCACCTGTATCCACTCCAGGCGCGATACAATTGAAACCTGCTGTAGTTACATTATTTCCAATATTCACCCTAGCGAATGATATATTTCCAAAAATCCCTTCTACAGCATGGGAACTAATTGCAATATTTGTTCCAAGATAACAATTTTCTCCTATAGATACAAACCGATCTCCTGCGATTTGTTCTTCTATCACTGAAGATCTTCCAATTTTATTAGTCTTGGTAAAATTAAACATCCATTTTACCAACCAAGGAAAAGGTCCTCTTGAAAACGCATTCTTAGGGTATTTAATTATAAAACTTCGAAAATGATAATAATTTAGAGTTTTACTTGGAATATTTCTTGGAATTATCCCAGATTTGGAAGGAGATCTTTTTTCTGAAATACTCCAGAACCATCGAGTAATTAAAGCCACTACAAATAGATGTATTAAATAACAAATTACAATTATTATGGGTATAGTTAAAGCAGCGATTAGAGAGGGTATATTTGTAAAGAGTGAGATAAAATCTCTCACTTCTAAGAAGAACGGTAAATAAAACATCATTATAAATAACATAAAAATAACAGCGGGTATCAAAAATGATGCGAAGTAAATCACGAAAAATGCAGGTAAATACCAATGCAATTGTAAATTGATTTCTTCTTTAATGATATTATTATTTGGTTCAGTGTTGTTGCGACCAGTTTCTTTCTTTTTTACCACTATATATCCCTTTTAATGAAGATCTTTGAAAATCTGTCTATTATCTACTTATTTCTATGGTATATACTTTTGAGTATTTAAAAATTTTCAGATTAAGAATCATAGGAGAAGTGGAAAAAACATAATGATTAAATAGTTAATTTTCATAACTTTAAGAGATGGATGAAGAAAAAATGAATGATGTAGACTCGACCATGGAAGAGATTCGAAAGGAGCTACAAAAGGGCTTACCATCCAAAAGAAAAATTTTGATACATCTATTTGATTTACTTAATAAAGATAAATTCCCCTCTCTTTCTGATAATGAATTTTTTGACGTCATTGGAGCGACTTATAAACTCAATGTCGATTATAACTTAAATCTTAAGATGTTATTTTTCCCCATTTTCAAAGATGTGAAGAAACGAATAAGAAAACTTCACGGTAAGGAAAAAAGATTAGAAATGGAAAACTATCTTGACGAAAAATACGGATTAAAATACCCTGAAACAGAAAAACGAATTTCTAGCTCAACATTATATGAAAAGTCAAGATTGGGTTTAATAATTCTAGTAATTAGTGTCTCATTGATTTTGATTGGTGTTGTTATTTTATTTGGTATTAATCCGTTATTTTTAATCAGTATTGCTATTATGATATTTATTTGTGCTAGTACTGATTATTACTGTAAATAAAATTAATAAAACTAAAAGTTAATTACTTTTTCTTTAAAAATCAAGGAAATAAGATACAGGTTCGTTTTTTATATTGTGCATATTTATCATCACCTTCGAATCTCTTATCTAATAATCTAATTCTAGAGACTTGGATATTAATATATGTGATAAGAAAAAAATTAGTTTATAACGATTTAGTTAAAATTTTTAATTTTTTATCTGACTGATTTGTCTATTTCCTTTTTATTGTTAGGTTCAACTTCTTCTTTTGTTTATGCGAATTCTCTTCTACTTTCAAGGATTCTTTTAGATCTTCTGCCATTGAACCTAGTTTATTAGCAGTTGCAGTAATTTCTTCCATAGAAGCACTCTGTTGTTCCGATGCCGAACTAATTCCTTCCATATTGCTAAATGAATGTTGAATGTTATTAATAATATCTGTAATTTTACTACCAGTATTACT
>JBHLLU010000156.1:0-3619 GCA_048938895.1 Promethearchaeota archaeon | reverse complement strand
ATATTCTTAACCTTCTTATGATTTCTATCTGTTAGAACATACAAGGCAAATTTTAAGTTAGAAGGAGCGGTCCCATATACTATTCCAGTAGAATGAGAATGACCATTTTGATCAATTGTACTAATTATTCCAAAAGTCTTCTTTCTAATTTCTTTCTCTACAAATCTAAAATCTAATGTATTTTTCAATTTAACCCATTTTTTTAAAATTTTTGTTAAGAGATAATTGTGTTCTTCCGATTATAAGAATTATTACTACGAGTATTATCAACATTATGGTTACATACATTTGAACTTCTACGATATTAAATAACCAGACAATATTGTTTGTAATATGGAAAAGGATTGCTACAAAGGCACTTTTTCCTGAGCTATTGAAAAGAAACGTCAAAATAATAGCTCCCATAAAAAGTCCAAAAAACCATCCAAAGAACATTTGAATTGACAATCGATAGAAAAACAATGGAAAATGCCAAAATGCCCACCCGATCGTCAAGAGTATGGTTGCAATCAGTGGATTATATTTTTCTTGCAATCTAGGTAAAGCATAACCCCGCCATCCTATCTCTTCAAATAAACCATAAGAGATTGCTCCCACCCAAATCCATATGAAAATTGAAATTGGATCTGTAATTTTATTATCACTTAGATAAGCCCATAAATTAATCATATCTCCTGTAAAAATCAAATTTAATCCAATCGTTAGCAACAAAAATATTGGCATTATTAACGCAGAAAATAGGATCCAAAATGGTCCAACTTTCCATTTAAAGCTTGTCTTGCTCAGATTTTTGATTCCTTCCTTCTTCTCAGAGATATAAGTAACAAGTACCGCTGAAATTGTTGGTCCCAATGCACCCAAAAAATGCCAATTCGAATTTACTGAAATAAAGCCAAATTCGGTAAGGATTAAGGGTAATACTAATAACCACGTTGCTATCCACGCAATTATAAAATAACTTATTAACGGATACTTCTTGATCAGTTTTTTCATCTTCTTTTAATAAATTTAAGATACTACAAGATTTATTATCAAATAATTAAAAATTTTAGTTATTTATTTTATGGCAATTTTTGCATATATTGATTTATCTACGGTTCCATTCTCCATCTTTCAATAGACTTATCGAACTCCGTAGTATATCCAGAGTGTCCTGTTAGCAACATTTTCACATTTTCTAATTTAGCGATCTCTTGTAGTGATTCAAGTAATAGCATTGCATCAGAACTGATGAATTTAAAAAAAGGTTTAACCTTACCTGCTCTCAATCTAAGCAAGTCGCCACTGAATAGAAATTCATTATCTATTAAATAGCACATATGCCCAACTCTATGTCCCGGAGTACTTATGGCTTGAACTTTTATAGCTCCCACCATAATTATTTGATTATTCTCTAAAAACATATAGTTATTTTGATTATCTACTTTCGAACCTTTACCAAAATAAATATGTGCTTTACTAAAGAGGGAAAGACTGCCGATATGATCAGGATCGGAATGTGTGATAAACACATTTTTAATTGAATCGGGTATGATGTTCATCTTAAGTAGCTCTTTTCTAACACCTTTTGCCGAAAATCCAGCATCTATAACAATCTTATCATCACCTTTAGTATAGATGTATAGATTTGCAATTCTATTTTTAATTGCTACAAGATTATCAGAAATTTTGTTAGAAGGAACTAGATTAAAACTTGACTTTAACAGTAAATAAAAAATAAGTATAATTAAAAAAAGGATCCCTAAGACAATTAGGAATATATAGTACCATTCCATTAACATCACTATTTTGAGATACCTAACACTTTTGCGGCGTTATTACCTAAAATAGCATCAATTTCTTCTTCTGTGAATGTGATTCCTTTAGGTGCTTTCTTAGGAAGGTCTTTAATGAGCTGAATGTAATCCTTGGTAGGAATTACTATATCATAAACGGGACCATCTGATGCGAACATTACTTTTTCCACTCCCGCGTAGTCTATTAAATCCCTTAGTTCTCTACAGAATAATTCATATTTACCGAACGCGTAGGCTTGCCACATAGCCATATCTCCATACAAGTTTGGATAAAATGCTGCTAAAGCGGCCCATTCCCTCCATTTGGGTGGACTACCCATATGAGCAGCGATAATTTTTAAATTAGGAACTTTATTAGATGTGTCTGAAAGGCGAATTGGCTCTGTATACTCACACTTCGCAGGGGGACCTAGTGGACCTGTATGAGTGAGTAATATGCCACCCTTTTGTTCAACATATTTTAAAAGTTTGATTGATTCAGGGCTATTTGGTGCATATCCACTATCGCAGTGATATTTCAATCCTTTCATCCCATATTCTTCAAAACATTGCTTTAACATGTCTATTGCATTTTCTCTCCTTGGATCGATTCCAGCAAAAGCCATTAAACGATCGGGATATTTATTAGCAACATCTGCTATTGCTTTATTAATCCTTACAATTATTTCCTCCGTTATGACTTCGTTATCCATATTATCAACTGTATTTATACATGTAAAATCAATCCCCGATTCATCCATCCATTTAATTAATTTCTCTCCAGTAATATCTGGATATCGTTCAGCAGCTCTTTGTGCTAATGTTTCTTTATCGACATTAATTCCCGCAACCTTAGCTACTCTAGTTTGTTCCCCCATTCGACCCAATAAATTTTCATATTTTATCGGATAAGGACTTAGGTGATAATGTACATCAACAATCATTTTTTACCACATATCTCTTTTTAATAATACAATGAATAATTACTTATATCTGATATTGTTAAGCTGGTGAAAAAACAAATAAGAAAAATGAGTTTTAGTTTAATATAAATTATTCTCCCTATGACTAGAAAAATGACGGAGTCCTTTTTTTCTTATAACTTTCCATATGGAATTGCTCCATCTGATGATTTTAAATTGGCAACAGTAGCTGTAGCTGACAAATAGGTTTAAAGTTTTTCATCTAAGATTCCTTTTTCTTGATTGAAATAACTTTTTAATCGAAATGCCACTTTCTTTGATTGTAAATTTAGGGGAAAGTTTACAAGTACAATTTAAACTTCTACTTTTAGAACTTGGAAATTCCTATTGAATACTCCGTAACTTCTATATTTACTATAGCTAAGTTTTAACTATACACTTTTAGACAGTGAAGATGAAAAAGGCTATCTTTTGTTAAGTAAAATTTATAAGTCTTCAACCAACCAATCAATAATTTTATGCAAAATTTTATCGATTTTCATTATTACTAAGAAGATTTTTAAGTATGGATTAGCATCATTTCTTTATGACCTATAGTCCATTTGAATTTCGAGTATTTCCAATATTTATATATTATATTTTTCTCTCTATCTTTGGTATTTATATGTCTGTAAAGATGTATAAAAAGTGGAAGGAGAGAAATGTTCTACCTCCATTATATTTAGCTTTAGTTTTTACTTTTTTTTCAGCCGCATTAACCATGTTGGGAATAGGATTGTCAGAAGCCGTTATTACTGGAGAATATCGGGAAATATATAGGTTTTCTCTCCCCTTTGCATATAGCATGGTAATATTTGCAGATGTATTTCTTTTTAGATTTGCAACTCACATGACCAATAAAGGAAGAAAAGCCTTTCCTTT
>JBHLLU010000155.1:0-3638 GCA_048938895.1 Promethearchaeota archaeon | reverse complement strand
GCTCAAATCTGTTTACCAATATTTTAATATCCTGTTGTGGATCTTCAATAATATTTCCATGGGAGGGTAAGATAATATCGGGATTACTGCTCAACAATCTTTTAAAAGAATCATATGACCTGACAATCCCATTTTCCCCATTATCATTATAATAATACTGTAAGTCATAATAGGTAATAACTTTCCCTCCTGAGTGAATCAAATCACCTGTAAATGCAAGTTTCTTTCCATCAATTTCTAGTAGATATGATATACTACCCTTAGTATGACCTCTTGTATCAATTATCTTAAAGTGATAAGGTCCCCAATCAAAACTGTCTTCAGTCTCAAACAGTATTTCTAATGGTATATTATAGGTAGATGTAAAGAAGGTTGGCTTGAAAAAATATATATCATAATAGGATTTTGTCTTCCAAAAATTCTCAGCATCGTTAAATAGTTTCTTTTCTCTTTTTGGGCCCCCAATCTTTATACCTTGTTCAAGTCCAATATTATCACCGAAACATTGATCTCGATGATAATGTGTATGAAGAATGTAATCGATCTTATCAACATTAAGATTAGGTAGAAACTTCAGTATCTCCCCTGATCCAAAATCTATTAAAATAGCTCTATTCTCATGAACTATAGCATAAACATTAACATAATCGTTAATAATATATACATTCTGAGAAAGAGGAGTCAATTTCATGTTAATCCATTTTTGAAATATAAAAAGATTAAAAAGTTTTTTTACATAGGTGATTTATCATAATGGAGAATGTCAAATTAACCATAATTGTTGATGACCTAAACGGTGCTGAAGCAGGATATCTTAATTCTTTTGGATTTTCTTTGTTAATTGAATTAAATCATAAAAAGGTTTTATTCGATACAGGCACTAAAGAGGATATTCTAATTAAAAACTTAGAAACTTATGGTGTTCACCCCTCCGAGATAAATTATGTGATTTTAAGCCATAATCATTATGACCATACTAATGGGCTACCAGGATTACTGAAATATAATCCAAATTTACTGGTCTACGTTCATAAATACTGGAAGAAACCAGTGAAAAAAATTGGAGAAACCGTTCCTGATAAGAATATGATTTCTATAGAGAGAGGTAGAGTAATTGAAGAAATTAATGAAAATCTCTATATTACAAATCCTTACATGTCTCCTGACTATGGTGGAATTTATGAACAAGCATGTTATATTAAGACTGAAGACGGTCTTATACTAATTTTAGGGTGTTGTCATCCAGGACTTAATTGCTTTCTAGATGATAGGAGGTTTTTAAGTTTATCTGATAAGACTACGCTGTTTTTAATAGGTGGATTTCATGGTTCTAAATTCACTGATGAAGATGCTACTCTTTTAAATCCTCAAATTAGGGGAGTTACTTTATGTCATTGTACTAAAAATATCAAAACATTTAAAGGACAATTTAGAGAAAAATGTTTTATAGGAAAAGTCGGAAAAACTTTATACTTCCAACAACTTCCTGCAAAGAAGTAATATTCAAACTAAATTCGACTAAAATGTTAATAATTCATACTAGCGTTTAATAACTTCTTGTTCTTTTCATAATTATTTAACTAACAAATATATTTGTAAAAAACATAGAATAATTCTGTGAAAAAAATGGCTAGACCTCAAGTGATTATCCCAGATAAGGGTATTCCTGAAGAAGAGCTAATGAACGAGATGGAAGAACTTAAGAAAGAGGATACCAATTGGAGAGAAGGGAAAGTGTGGAGCTTAGTATATCATGCTACAGATAAGCATACTGAAATGCTGAAAAAGGCTTATACAATGTTTTTTTCAAAGAATGCTCTTAGTCCAATGGCTTTTCCAAGCTTAAGGAAGTTTGAGACTGAAGTAATTTCGATGACGGTTGATTTATTTAATGGTGATAAGCGATGCTGTGGAAGTATGACTTCTGGGGGTACTGAAAGCATTCTAATGGCTGTAAAAACTTATAGAGATTGGGCTCGAGATAAATATCCACATATTAAAGAACCTGAAATGATTCTACCTAGTTCAGCACACCCGGCATTCGATAAAGGTGCTGATTATTTTAGTGTCAAAGCAATAAGAGTACCTGTAGATGAAAAGACACATCGAGCAGATATCAAGACCATGGAACAAGCACTTACTGATAATTCAATTCTCATGGTAGCTTCTGCATGCGATTTTCCAAGAGGTGTCGTCGATCCCGTATCAGAACTTGCGCCTATAGCCCAATCTCACGGTATTGGTATGCACGTTGATGCGTGTTTAGGGGGATTTATGTTGCCTTTTGTCAAAAAACTTGGATATGAAGTCCCTGATTTTGATTTTTCCGTTCCTGGAGTCACCTCTATTTCTGCTGATGTTCATAAATATGGTTACGGGGCTAAAGGAACTTCTACGATTTTGTATCGTAAAGAAAGAGTTTGGAAATATCAATTCTCTGTATATACTGATTGGTCTGGTGGTATTTATATTTCACCAAGTATGAGGGGAACCCGTCCTGGTGGAGCAATTGCAGCAGCATGGGCTGCATTGAGATCACTTGGTATTGATGGATATCTAAACCTTGCGAGAATTGTGATGGATGCTTCAAAGAAGCTAATTAAAGGCATTAATGCTATTCCTGAGCTATATATAATTGGTGATCCGGTGATGAGTGTTTTTTCTTTCACCTCAGATGAAATAGATATCTATAATTTAGGAGATGTTATGGATAAAAAAGGTTGGCATTTGGACAGAATCCAATTTCCTAATGCTTTACATATGATGGTTAATCCGCACCATACTGAAATAGTGGAAACATTTTTGAAGGATCTTCGGGAATCCGTTAAACAAGTTGTTGAAAACCCTGGAAAATCCTCTGACGGAGATGCTGCAATTTATGGTATGGTAGCTAGCTTGCCTGATCGGGGAAAAGTTAAGGATTACATTATTAACTTTCTTAAAAGCCAATATAAAATTAAATAAAAGAAAGAGAATTAATAGAATAAATTGATTTAATCATTTTCTTTTTTATAATTGAGTCCAATACTCCAAGCTCTGCCGATTTCTTTGCCCATTTCATAATACATGACTCTATTTTCTGAAGTAGAGAGCACAAGTGGATTAATTTTTTTAACATCTGGCATGCCTTTTGATAAATATTTCTCATCTGAATAAGCTGCAACTACTTCACCGATAAAAATATCATGTCCCATTTTTGTGTTTGATATTTCTTTTGTATCAATCGTATGAACAAGCTTACATTCCAAGTTTAAACATGCTTCTTTTATCATAGGTGCTGTTTTTAATTCACCATAAAACACATCAAAAATTTCTGACTTGTCCACACTCTTCCCAGATTTTATACCACAATAGTCAGTAATTTCTATCATTTCAACTGCAGGAGTATTAATACTAAAAGTTTTATTTTCTTTTATACCAATATTATTATGGTGTGCATGATTTGAACATATGGAAATTAAAGGAGGGGCGAATTCATGGCCACATACCCATCCAATTGCATTAAAATTGGGTTTACCATATACATTCGCTCCAACTAATACAACGGGCGTTGGGTATACATAACATCCTGGTGGAATTTTATTTTTAGTCATTTTTTATCTTCGTCTTCTATATTTTAAGATTATTTGAGAAATTTT
>JBHLLU010000002.1:0-146393 GCA_048938895.1 Promethearchaeota archaeon | reverse complement strand
GATTTTAAAGACAAAAAGGTAGCTGGTGTGAATCCCTGTGGTGAGCAAAGCCTTGAGTCTTTTGAATTATGTTGTCTAGTAGAAACTTTCCCATCTCGTCATGAAAGCTATGAAGAGTTTGAAGACACACTAAAATATGCCTATTTATATTCTAAATCTGTAACTTTGGTTAACACCCATTGGAAAGAGACTAATGCGGTTATGCTGAAAAATAGAAGGATGGGTATCTCCCAAACAGGAATAATTGAAGCTTTCGTCAAACATGGAAGAAGAAAAGTTTTAGAATGGTGTGATAAAGCTTATAAATATTTACGAGAGCTAGATGAACAGTACTCTGATTGGTTATGTATCCCAAAATCAATCAAAATTACAACGGTAAAACCAAGTGGAACTGTTAGTTTACTACCAGGCGTCCCTCCTGGGATTCATTATCCACATTCGGAATATTATATACGAAGAATTCGACTTTCTAAAAACTCAGATTTAATCGAGCCCATAAGAAACGCAGGCTATAAAATAGAGGATGATTCATATTCACCTAATACTGTAGTAGCTGAATTTCCCATTCATGAGAAATATTTTGATCGCTCCAAAAATGAAGTATCAATATGGGAACAAGCAGCGAATGCTATTGACTATCAATCAAGATGGTCTGATAATCAAGTAAGTATAACAATTACCTTCAATCTAAATGAAGCGAAACAAATTAAGCATGTACTTGAATTCTGTGAGGATAAGCTGAAAAGTGCTAGCTTTTTACCAATAAAAGAACATGGATATAAACAGGCACCTTATGAAGAAATTACCAAACAACAGTATGAAGCAATGATTGCACAAATAAATCCCCTCTCGCTAGATGATACTCAAGACCGTGAAATCGGGGAAAAATTCTGTGATAGCGATAAATGCGAAGTTACCTTTGATTACAGTAAGAAATAAAATCTTTAAAAAAACGTGCTAAAATAATCTTATCTATTTAATTTTTTGCACTAAAAATCAAGATATATGTGCAAGATTATGTGATACTATAACAAAAAACTTGAAAAAAACACACCTTTTTTATAAACTTTTTTTATTTTTTACATTAAAGAAGAGAGTTAAACATATTTCTAATAATTCAGTTGGTCGACATTTTTGAGAATTTATAGGGATAGATTAAAACATCGAGTAAAAATTTTAATACTTGTATTATGGTTTACACTTTCCTCATCAATTTTTACTAATTTATTATTTAAAGACTTTAATGGATTAAATTATAAAAACAATCAAATTTATTCTGAAAATGATTATGAGATTCTGAATCTCCCAAATCGCTCAAGTATTGTTCCTTTTAATTACTATAAAATTATAACGATTGATCACACAAAAGTCAATGGATCAGTTGATTTAAAGAATTTCCCCCTTTTGCTTTCTGTCATCGATTCCGACTTGGATGACAAGGCACAGTCTGATGGTGACGATATAGCTTTTGCAAGCGATAAAGGTTGGCTAGATCATGAGATTGAATTATATAATCCTAATTATACTCTTGATGAAGCTCAACTTATAGCTTGGATCCGAATTCCTCGCTTATCCACTTCAAAAGATACTAATATATTCATGTTTTATGGGAACCCTAATATAAGTTCTCAAGAAAATCCTACAGGAGTATGGATGGATTATGTTGGAGTATGGCATTTTGCTGAAAGTTCAGGAGTCGCGAGTGATTCAACTACCTACAATGTAAATGGTTCGACAACTAATATGGTTTATCAAGAACCTGGTCAAATAGGACATTGTTTTAATTGGACTGATGGAGAATCTAGTCAGGTTAATTATGGGGATCCAATTGATGATCATTTAGATTTTGGCACAGGAAATATGACAGTAAGTTTATGGGTAAATCTTGATCAAGATGTTGACGACTCTCAATGGCTTGTGGCAAAAGGTAGAACTTCGAAACCAAATGATCCTGGTTTTATTATAAATAGTGATTTGGCCCCCACAAGTCGATGGCGATTTACACTAGGAAGTTCACCGACAAGCTATACAGTAGAAAGTGATCCTATTGTTGATTATGATGAATGGAATTATGTTGTGGGAACAGTTGATCGTCTATCCGATTTTTCATATTTATACACAAATAATGGATCTTTTGATAATAGAATTGATATTAGTGGATTAGGTTCAATTTCTAGTGATGATGATCTAGTTTTACCATGGAATCCAACAGATAATGGTTTTGATGGTTTATTGGATGAATTAAGATTGACTGGTAAATACAGAACTGAAGGGTGGATTAATACAGAATATTCTAATCAATATTATCCAAATTCTTTTTACTCAATTGGTATTGAATTATCAGATTGGGATCATCCACCTAATGGTCACTACTTTGAATATTATAAAGAAATTGTAATCGACCACACAAAAGTTAGTGGTTCAGAAGACCTTCTAAATTTTCCCGTTTTAATTTCTACTTTTGATGAAGATCTACATGATAAAGCTCAAATGGATGGTGATGATATTGCCTTTTCTGATGGTTTATTTTGGTTAAAATACGAAATTGAGCATTTTGAGAAATCTTATAATTCTACGCATGCTCAATTAGTGGCATGGGTTCGGTTAAATCGCCTTTCAGTATTACAAGATACAATTATTCGAATGTATTATGGAAATTTTACCATGGATTCCGGTGAGACTCCAGAGGAAGTATGGGATTCAAAATATGAAAGTGTCTGGCATTTATCTGAAGATCCAACAGGAACTATTTACGATTCAACATCGAATAATAATGATTGCATCTCATATGGGTCTATGAACTTAGGTGATTTAGTGACAGGAAAGATAGATGGTTCCTTAGATTTCGACGGGAACAATGATTACCTACAGATGGAGAATCTTATTGATCAAAAGACTGGAACCTATTCATTGTGGTTATATCCCCATTCAGTTGTAAGCCAGCATAATTTATTATGTTATGAACTTCAGGTTAGTAGACTCTATTTCAACAGTGGAGGAATCATTAAGGTCACAACTATTCAAAATATGGAAGAATTTATTTTTGACCAATCTATAATAACTGAGCATAAATGGTATCATATCGTCTTTGTGCGCGATGGAGATATTGGAAATTTGTATGTAAATGGCTCTTGGGTTCAACAAGTTGTACTAACAGATGCATTAGAATTATGGATAGACAAGATTGGTGGCACTGATGCTGGTATTTATATGTTTGATGGAAATATTGATGAAGTTCGCATTTCTAATAAAACTTATTCTGCTGATTGGATTAAAACTGAATATATTAATCAATACGATCCAAATTCTTTTTACTCAATTGGTATTGAAAACTCAGTATCAGACTGGGATCATCCATCTAATGCTCAATACTTTACATATTATAAGGAAATTATAATTAACCATTCCAAAATAAGTGGTTCAGAAGACCTTCGAAATTTTCCCGTTTTAATTTCTACTTTTGATGAAGAACTGCATGATAAAGCTCAAATAGATGGTGATGATATTGCATTTTCTATTGGTTTGTTTTGGCTAAAACATGAAATTGAGCTTTTTAATAGATCTTATAATTCTACTCATGCTCAATTAATAGCGTGGGTTCGCTTACCCCAACTTTCCCCTTCAGCAGATATAATCATTCGAATGTATTATGGAAATTTAACAATGGAATCCCGTGAAAATCCAGAGGGAGTTTGGGATTCAAATTATAAAGGTGTCTGGCATTTAAATGAACAAACTGGTGGAACCAATGCTATAATTGATTCAACATCATATTCAAATGATGGAACGGACATCAACAACCCTCAACTCGGTCAAAACGGCCAGATCTATAATTCAATTAAATTTGATAATACTGTTGAGCAAAGAATTGAAGTTTTAGATGATATATCTTTGGATATTTCCAATCAACTTACTGTGGAAGCATGGATAAATCCAAAGTATAATGATAAATTTATGACTATCGTAAGTAAAATGGATGGGTCATGGGGTAATCTCGATGAAAATGATCTCTATATATCAATCGATTTTTTCGGGAAATATAATATTGAGCTTTCAAACCAATCAGATGATCATAGATGGAATTCGGATGTCTCTATTGCTACTGGAGTATGGCAACATTTTGTCTTTACATATCAAAGTTCAACTTCAATAGGTAAAATTTTTGTAAATGGGGTATTCATGGCTGAACATGATTTTGGAATTGGTTCGATAGGAACGAATGGAAATCCTTTTTATATTGGTTTCAATAGAGCTTGGCTGAATGAAGTTTTTGATGGATCTATTGATGAAGTTCGCATTTCTGATGATATCTATTCAGCTGATTGGATTAAAACTGAGTATAATAACCAGCATAATCCTCAATCTTTTTTAACGATAGGTTCGGAACAATCATTAGATGAAACACCACCTACCTATTCTAATTTAATGGAAAGTTCAGATCCATTAGAATTGGGGAACACTGAAGTAATTACAATAAATGTGTCCGATCCTTCAGGTGTTAATCAAGTTCAAATTGAATTTGAAGGATCTGATCTAGAAAATATGACCAATATTGGTGGAGATACATGGCAATATGATTCATGGAGTCCTACTAATGTAGGTAATTATACATATACAATATGGATGGCAGACATTTATAATAACTGGAATTCTACTATGGGTATCATCGAAGTGATTGATACTATCTCTCCAACATATTCAGATTTAATTGAAAGCGCGGATCCTCTACAGTTGGGCCAAAATGAAACAATTACTATTAAAGTTTATGACTCTCCGGGTTCAGGAGTAAACCAAGTTCTATTGGAATATGATTCCTCAAATCATACAATGGTTTGGATAGGGGGAAACACATGGAGTTGGAATAAATGGAAGCCTACCTCCATAGGAGTTCATTCTTATATTATTTATATGAATGACATAGAAAATAATTGGAACGTGACAAGTGGTACAATCACAGTTCTTTCGACGACTGCCCCTGTATTCGAAAACCATACCAAGATTGATCCTTTAGAATTAGGAAATAATATTTCTATAATAGTTGATGTATTTGACAATGAAACTATTGTTGATGATGTTTTAATTGAAATAGAAGGTGTAAATTACACAATGTCGAATATAGGTGGATTTACTTACGAGTATAATAATAGTACTCGATTACAAGTAGGGATTGTTTATTATACTATCTTCGCAAATGACACAGATAATAACTGGAATTCTTTTACCAGTAGTTTTGACATCGTAGACACATCCCCACCAATATTATCAAACCTAGTTAAAAATATAGACCCCTTAGAATTAGGAAATCCCGCTATAATTTCAGTAAATTCAACAGATTTATCAGAGATTAATCAAGTTAAAATTGAATTTGAAGGCTCCAACCATACGATGACATTTATAGAAGGAAATATGTGGCGTTATGATTTCTGGATTCCATCCGCCACGGGGAATTATTTCTATAAAATCTGGGCAGAAGATAATAATAAGAACTGGGGGAGTATAGGTGACTCGATTTTAGTTCAAGACACAACTCTTCCTATATATTCAGATTTAACAGAAAGTGGTAAAATTATTGATTTAGGGGATACATTAATTATATCGATAAATTGCACTGATTTAGCTGGTATCAAGGAAGTTTTAATAGAATGTGAAAACACCAACAATACTATGACAAGTATTGGTGGCAATATTTGGCAGTATAATTCTTGGACTCCAACTAAAGTTGGTAATTATACTTATAAGATTTATATGATAGACGATAATGACAATATAAATTCAGTGAGTAGTTCAATTTTGTTTCAAGATATCACCATCCCCCTCTATGCCAACGTATTTGAAAATGCAGATCCATTGGAGTTAGGAGATAATCAGATTATAAGGATAGATGTCTATGATATTGCAGGTATTAATCAAACTTTAATAGAATTTGAAGGAACAAATCATTCTATGATGAATATTTATGGCAACACATGGCAATATGATTTATGGATTCCAGAGAATTGGACCTTATATCAATATAGAATTCATATGGAAGATTTAAGTGGCAATTGGAATCTTTTTATAGCTAATATTACTGTTCAAGACACAATTGCTCCTTTAGCTCCAACAATGACCAATAGTCCTAGCGGAGATGTAAGTGGTATCCTTATATTTGATTGGTTGGAGGGTTCTGATCCCTCAGGTATCTCACATTATGTTTTAATAATAGATAATGAGACTGATCCTCATAATACCCCTGGATATATATTCGAAATTATTATTCCAAATATTGGTCAAAATAGTAGCTTTTTTGAATTATCAAAAGAACTTGCTGATGGAACATACTACTTTTTCTTATCTCAAGTTGATGGAGTAGGACATCAAAGTGCTTATACAATGGGTACATTTAATGTGATTACAATTAATAATGGTTCGGCTAATTTTTTTATTTATATTATCATTGGAATAGTAATAGCAAGTGTAGCTGGTTTGATTACCACTGCGACCATTGTAAGAAAACGAACCAAAAAGGAAATGTTTCCCCGACTTAAAAAGATCCCCTTTAAAGAAATTTATGCTCATATTATTAAGCTTTCAAATGTACAACTGCCAACGGACGAATATATAAGTTCGTCAAACGAAAGAACGGATAATTTAATAGACCAGGAAGAAGTAGAAATGAAAATAACAGAAATTAAAAATTTGGGAGAGCAACTCTTTGCTGAAGGAGCTTATTTAGAAGCTCAAAAACAGTATAAACTAGGGATGAATTTTCTTAAAAGTCTAAGTAGACAAGAGGAAGCTCAATTATTTACAGAATTGATATCAGGAATTGAAAAATTAATAACAGAACGTGAAAGACGATTAGTTATTTTAGAACAAATAAAGCTTGAGGGAAATTCCAAGCAAATTTTCGATATATATCAAGAAATTATTGAGATCTCAAAAAAATTACGAGATCCAGATACTGCGAGTTTCTCTCAATCTGAATTAGTATTATATTTTCAAAATAATCAAGTAAATATTTCTGAGTTAGAAAGATATAAATTTGATTTAGAAAAAAAAGCGGATATATTATTCAATAAAACTTTTTTCGAGAAGGCTGCGGAACGCTATGAAAAGTGTATACAAATTTCAGAATTATTGGTGCAATTAGGCAGAGAAGATGAGGTTTTACTTATTGAAGAATACAGAAACAAGAAAAAAGAATGTTTAAACAGAAAAAATATTAAAATATTTAGAGGTGAAAAAAATTGAAAAAAATTCCCGGAACCTTATATCATTTAGGTATTACCGCTGCTAGAGATGGAAGACTAAATATTGATATATGGTATAGAAATAAACTAGTTTTAGAAAAAACGGGTTTAGTTGAAAAACAAATCCTAAATACTCTTCAAAAATTTTTCGAAAGCAAAAATTTGAGATTCCCAAGCAATCGTTTAGCTTGGTTTGTAAAAGAAGAATTAGCTGAATTAATACCTGCTGAAGATATTACCTTTATTGAGGGTACAGTATCTGAAATACTAGGTGAAATTCAAAAAAAACCCTCAGAAGAAATCCAAAAAATCGTTTTAATGGGCCTTTCTAATGCCGGAAAAACCTGTATTTATGAGCGTGTATTTGAGGGAAAAAAACCTTGGGAATTACTGCATTCGACAGCAACAAAAGGAATAGATTATAGAGAGTACAAAGTAGGGCCAATGACAAAACCAATGATTTGGGATTTGGGGGGTCAACAAAAATATATAGACGAATATCACGGACCCTTAAGAAAAAATATTTTTCAAAAGGCTTCTGTTCTTCTGTACGTTGTTGATGCATCCGATGCTGACCGGTTTGAAAAATCTAAGATTGAATTTGAATGGAGTATAAATCAATTACTTTTATGTAATCCTCAAGCTAAAATACATGTTTTTCTTCATAAGGCAGATCTCATTCATGATAAAAATGCAATCTATCCATACCTTAAAGAGTTATTTTCTGAAAATTTGAATTCGGAAGTAGCATTCCATTGGACTTCAATATTTGATGAATCTTTATTTACAGTATGGAGCGGAATAATTCGTGAAATATCGCCAAAAACCACCTTCATTAGGTCAATTTTAAAGCTATTGAAGGGTCAAAAGGGAGTTAAAGATGCGTTGTTAATCGAAAAAACAAGTGGTCTTGCTTGTGGATCAACAATAAATGGTTCTGAGGAGGAGATTATTATTGGGATGATTTCATTATTAATTGTAACCTGTGATAGAGTTGTAAAAAGGATGAATTTAAAAAGCTTTGAAGAATTTCGATTGAAATCTAATTCAAATTATTTATTACTAACAGAAATAACCAAAGATTTAATGCTTGTAATTATTTTGGACTCTAATGGCTTTGACAGTGATACTTTAAAAGAAGTCGAACAACTGGGAAAAGAGGTCTCAGTACAAATTAGTGAATTATGGAGCGAATAAAAGGTTGTAGAAATGCCAGAAGGAATGTTTTTATTGATACATGATGATATAAAGGGACCAGAGATCAGATGTTCTTATTACGAAAATCAAGTAAATTTACAAAAGGAATTTATTTCAAAATTATACATGTCTCATGCCGGATTTGATTCCTCTTCCCATATTGAAATAAAATTTGAAAACTATCGCAGTGTTTCTTGCTTCACAGGTCATCTCTCTCGCAAGACTCAAAAAGAAGGTATTCTAGGCATTATTTTTGAAGAAAATGAGGATTATGACAATATCGACTTATTTTTACAACGAAACCTAAATAAAGTTATAGATAATCCGAATGATCAAATAATAAAAAGTATATTCTCAAGCGAGTTACTCAATTATATTAAGCTAAACGATCTTTTTCACAAGATAGAGATTGAAAACGTTCCAGAAATATATTTAGTTATTGGTAATAGTGAATATAAATATAATAATCTGAAAATTGGTAAATCAACTATTTCTATTCCCGAAATGAATAAACTTTATCAAAAATTTTTAAGTAAGCAAAGTATTATTCCCTACTTCTGTCAAGAATTAGACTTGGGAGAAGTTAATAAAACATTTTTAGTTTTGAAAAGTGAAGAACCGCAAGAAACAATCAATATGCTAATTAAGACTATAAAATCTTATCTAGAAAGGTTCTACTACTATTCATTAGAAATTTTTGCGTTATTATTCCTTCCCTCTGTTGTCAAAATACTTCCTACTAAATCAAAATTTTCAGAAACACATTCTGTTAAAGATAAATCATTACTCCAAAGCCTAAAAGAATCAAATAACTATCAAGAAGATTTTAATAAGATAGTCTTGAATTTAATTAAGGGAAATGTCTATATTTCCCCATTGTTATGATTTTAAAGAATAAAATATGAAAATAGATAATAAAAACTACAATTTAAAGTGTCTAGTAATTATGTCTGAAGATAATATTGAAACCAAGGTCAAAGAGTTAGAAGCAAAACTAGTTTCAAAGGATAGTGAAATACAAGAATACATTGATAAGATCGACAACCTTGAAGAGTTGATCATGGAATTGGAGGATTCATTTTTAAAAGAATCGAATGAAGAGGATCCTTCATTATTGAAGATCCGTCTAAATGATTTGGAAAATGTAAATCGAGAGTTGAAAAATAGGTTAAGTCTTTCAAAATTAGAAAATGTTAAACTCAAAAGAGAAATGGAAAAAGTTAAAAAAGATCAATTTCATGATATATCTTTGATTAAAGTTGTAGATAAGAATCCAGATTCTGAATCAGAACCTTCTTTTGATAGACAAGAGACAATTGAAGAGGCAGAAACCTCTGAAATAGAAGAATATAGAGACCTGCCCCTAAAATGTCCAATTTGTGAAACTTCAAGAAGGTTGTCTTTACCAATAAAATTCTTTAATCAGAGCTCTCAAATAGCAACAATTACTATTCCCAATGGAATGGTCTGTGAACATAAATTTCAAGTATTTTTTGATAAGTCTCTTATTGTGCAACGTTATCAAGTACTGGATTTTGAATTTTCTCATTTAGAATATCATGAAAGCAATATGGCGGAGGATCCAGAAAACATTACTCAATTTGCACATTCACCATTCATTCAGGACATAGTCACTATATTAAGGAGCAATGTGGATGATAGGGAAATATTAGGAACTGCTATTTTTACTAATAAAGGAAAAGTTATATATGCTTCAGTTCCGCCTAATTCTTTGTTTGATATTATTAAAGAATTTGAAGTTAGAAGGGAGAAACAATTACCAGATATCGATAAAATATTCTTGGAATTGAAAAACCGCCAAAAAATATGTTCCGAGAATATAGAAGTTCAAAATAAAGAACTTATCTTGATATTAATCTTTTCAGAAAAAGTAAATTTTGGGATGGGAAGCATGTTGATTAGAGATATAAAGAAGAAAATAGAAAACATTAATTGATTGAAACCAAATTTATAAGTAAATAGATAAATCAGAGTTTGACTGATATAAATCAATCAAAAAAATTGAAAAAATTAGGAAATAGAAACCTAAACTTAAGTAGCAAATTTTATTCCATACTTGTTGCGATCTCTTTAAAGATTTGATAAATTAACATCAAAATTTTATCAAAATCTTCTTCTGGAATATCAGAACCATAAATTTTCAGTTTGTTTAAAAGATATTCTAATTTATCCAATCCATATTTAAGTTGAGTTATTTCAGCTGAATTTTGATTTTTCTTAAGATTAGATTTCAAAAATATAATTTCACTAAGAAGCATATTAGTTAACTTCTCCTTTCTGGATTGCATAAAATCATTATATTTCCAATTTACTGCTTTACTCATTTTACGACACTTTTTAATACTTTTTATCTAATTAGAGATAGAGAAATACTGAATTAATGTCTTTTAGAGTCCAATAGTTAAGGTTTTTTAAAAAGTTCAAAAACATTTGTTCAAAAATATTTTTGAAACAATCGAAAATCCTCATACCAAACCAGTTAATTAATAAGAATTTAAGGTAAAAATTATAAGGTATCTTAATGAAAATAAATTTAACACAATACTAATAATAAAATACATTTTAAATGTGAAATTGAATGTCAGAAGAAGATCCAGTAGAAGAGTTAGAAGCGATGGCAGAAAAAGCTACAAAAAAACCACGAGAAAAAGCAAGGGCTAAACCAGATAAGAAGAAAGCTAAAGCAACACCTGCAACTAAAAAAGAGCCGGGGGCACCAAAGGCACCAAAACCAAAAAGACAAGTATATAAAAAGATCAAAGTTAATTTTTGGCGAACAAGACTCCACGATGAGGAACTTGGGGTGCATCAACAGCTCAAATATCAAGCAAAAACTAGGTGGTTTTCCAAGAATTTTGATATTGAAGGAGTAGTAGAAGAAGAAAATGAAAAAAAATATATTATAGCTTATAGCAAAGATTCTTGGGAAGAAGAACCAGATTTAGATAAAAGACTAAATTGCAGAATATTTACAATAATGGAAGAGAAATTAACTGACTCCAGTCAAGCGAAGGGGGGAAATTATAAAGGTGGGCTTGAACTTAGTGTTACTCATTCTTTAATCCAAAGTTATGAAATCAGACATCCGGCACCTGTATTTTTTATGCAGATACCAAGAACTATCAATTTAGCTCGAGTGGTAAGAGGATGGAGATTAGTAGGAACGCGATGGACATGGCCATTGCTTCCAGAAGAGAAAGATGATAAATTTCAAGTAGTGATGGCAAAAGGGGTAGTAGGTCCTGGAAGAAACTACAATATATTCATCGGTGATGTAAAAGTTGCACGTGTAGATGGACAAGTCATTCAGAAAAATTTTGAAATCGAAATTTATGATGAGAACTATGCGAAAGATAAAACCTTTGTGATCTATCTCATCTTGTTTGGATGTATGTGTAATTTTATGAAGGAAGCAGAAAAATTAATTAAAAAGTTCTATAGACAAATGAGAAAGACAGCAACTTCAGATTATAAACCACCTCGATCGGAACTAACATTATTCCGGAATCCTCGTATGATGAGACGTTAATTTATAAATAATCTATAAATGAATCTCCTATTCTTTTTTTTCCTATTTATTTGATCTGATTTAACTTGATTTGAGAAATCAATATTCTGCACTACTAGAATTTGAAAAAAAGAAAAAAAAATAATACTTGCAAATAAACGGTACTTTATATCACTTTATCCCTAATTTTTCTTTCCATTCTATGTATCCCTTTGTTTCTCGTCCTCGATGAATTGCCTTCTGTCCCATCTCTTTCTTGTAAATATCTCTGAGAGTTCGCTCATCAGCATTTTTTATAGCATCCTTCTTGATCTGTTCTTCAATTTGAATTTCTTCTTCAATTTCTTTCACATGGCTTAGTACCCAAAATACTCCTCTATTCCAGATCATGAGACCAATAAAAATGAGTGCCATTATTAGAAACACAAGACCTCCTACCCACATTATCCAATAACCAAGTTTAAAATGGTCTACCATCCAATCCCAGATATCTTTTACTAAATCTGCGAAGGTAGCTGGAAGAAGCCCTATAATAACACTTATAACAGTTATATAAAGTCCTAGCAATGCAATACCAATTAACATACGTAGTCCATAATAATCTTGCCATTTACTAGCTAATAAGCGATCTTTGAATAATATCTGACAAAATCGAACCATCCCTCCACGAAATAGTGTATAAAAGAGAACGAGTAGGAAGAGATGGCCAGTTATAGCTCCAGCTATTATTGCAACTTGAAATCCAAGATCTAGACGTAGCCAGGTATCCCATGCGCCTCCTCGAAATAAGATTTCGAGAATTACTCCCCATACGCCAAGTACAACTATTACTGTACCAAGGATGAATCCGTAATAAATAAATTTTGCAAAACGAATATCCCATATACTATAAACATCAAGTGGATCTGTCTCTCTATCTGGTGCTGATCTACTTTTACGTGGCATAATTTTTTCAACTTCTAATTTATTATTTAAAATTTTAGTTTTAAATTCAAAAACTATATACTTTTATAATTGGTCTTTCTACTATTTATTTTTAATATATTTAAAGTGTTTAAAAATATTATCTGTTTAGTAATGACCCAAAATCACCATTCTAATACAGATTGGCAGAAACTGCATGTTGGGAGTTTTTCTTCTAGTTCTGCACCACAATATGGACAAATTATCTTCTCACCTTTTTTTTTCTCCTTTATTGGTTCTGTTTTAATAGGTTGTTCCTTAGGTTCTTCTTCCTCAAGCCCTGTTTTGTCAAGTATCCTTTCTTTGGGAGTCATTTCTTCACGCTTCTTTTTCGGTTTTTCAAATGGTTCATCAGATTTTATTAATTTTGTACTACATACCGGGCAATATTCTTTTAATCTAGTAGAGATATATATTAAATAAACAATTACGGCAATACCGATCGTAGCGACCATAAGAATAACCCAAATAGTTTTTTGTGTTCTTGTTAATGGCTTTCTACTTGGTTCCTCGACTTCCTGTTTGCACACATTACAATAATTGTATATTATTTTCGTTGACATTACTACCCAACTTAATTTGTTTTCTATTTGTTTTTTTTGAAAGATTATTTTAATTTAAAATGTTTTTATTACCTAATAATCAAGTTCGTTTAATAAATTATTATATTCTTTTTATATAGAATAATTTTGCTGGAGAATTCATTTTATATAGAAACTTATGGGTGTGCTTCTAATAAAGCAGATTCGTATATAATTTCAACTATACTGTCAAATTCTGGGTATTTCCAGACAAATATAGAAGAAGCTCAATTTCTTATTATTAATACATGCGCGGTTAAAGAACAAACGGAGAATAAAATCAAAGAACGACTAAGAGTATTACATGAAAATTTTCATAATACCCCTAATAAGTATATAATAATTGCAGGGTGTTTACCCCATATAACTCCAAAGTATATTGATGTCGTTAGAAAAATTATACCTTCCTTTTCAGCGATAATTGATCTAGATGTTTTAAGAAAATTACCCGAAATATTTAAAAACATTAAAGAAGGACAAAAGAATTTAGTTTATAAGTCGGAAAATTTGATAGAAAAAGCTGAAATCTTGATTAACCATCCAATCAATAAAATAACTGGCATCATTCCTATATCAGAAGGATGTTTAGGCTCTTGTACATACTGTTGTGTTAAGAATGCCCGAGGAAAATTGAATTGTTATAATCCAAACAATATAATTAAGAACGTTAAATATCAATTAGAACAAGGGATAAAACAAATTTACTTAACATCTCAAGATTGTAGTACATACACCTATAATCAAACATCTCTCTCTGATTTGATTAAAGGGATTACTAATTTAGATTTTAAGTTTTATTTAAGGATAGGAATGATCAATCCAAGTTTTTTAATCAATGAAGTTGATCAATTAATCTCTATCTTTGAACTTCCCAAGGTGTACCAATTTCTCCACATCCCTATTCAATCTGGGAGTAATAAAATCCTCTCTGAAATGCAAAGAGAATACCAAATTTCCGATATTATTGATAATCTTGAGTTATTAAGAAAGAAGTTTCCTCTTCTAACAATTTCTACAGATATAATTTGTGGCTTTCCAGGTGAATCTGAATATGATTTTTACAGAACGATTAATTTCATCAAGTGGTTGAAGCCAGAAATATTAAATATATCAAAATTTACAGCTAGACCAGGAACTAAAGCAAAGAAAATGAAGCAATTAGAGAGCAAAGTTATAAAAGATAGATCTATAAGACTTTCTAAAATATATAGAAGAAGTTTAGGGCATATTAATGACCAGTGGAAAGGTTGGGAGGGTGAAGTTTTAACTTTACATACAGGACTTAGGTCTCAACAAGTTTTAAGCAGAAATTTTGCCTATAAGAACATATTTATTAATAGGTTTAATAATGAATTTGGAAAATTTGTTAGAGTGAAAGTCGAAAAAGTAGAGGGATTTAATCTTTTTGCCAAAGTCGTTTAAAAATCTTAATAAAAGGAGTTTATTTTTTCATAACTCCTATAAAGCCAACGATACTAGCAAGCAAGGTAAAAATAGTACCATAAATCGCGTTTATTGTAAAAAACCAGGCTATGAACAATTCGATGAATCCTAAAGCTAAACAAAGAATGCTTCCTCGTCTAGGGTATTTTAGTAAAACAAGAGCCCCTATGAAATTAGCAACTCCTAGAACTATCAAGATAATATTTACTATTATCCCAAAAATTATAAGAAGTAAACCTCCTACAATGCATAATATTATACTAATGAATGAGAGAATCTTTGAAGTTTCCATAATAATTTCACCAATTATATAATATCTCTTAAATAATATATTTTTGTTTAAAAAATTTTATTTTGACCTTTTCTTTCACAAACCAAAAGCTTCTAATGCCTTTTTAGCAATTTGCTCTCCCCATTCTTGAACAAAGTGTCCCGCTTCCTTAATCTCCATAGGTTTAGAACATCGTGGAATCATCTCTCTTAATATTTCCATTATAGGAGGTCCAAGTACGGGATCTGCCATGCCAATTGCCATAAATGATTCACCCTTCCATTCTTTTTGAAACCAATCCCGTGCTTTCCTTGAAATTTCAGCTCCAAGTACATCATAACTTGTTGGAACTAGCTGAGGAAATCTTCTAATTCCGGCTTTATAGGTAATATCAGGAAAAGGAGCATTATATGCCGCGACTTCTTCTTTAGTTAAATGTGGTGTTACACTTTTAATTATCCTACCTGAATCAAGATCTGGAGTTCTACTCATGAATGATCGAAATGCTTTAAACCCGTCTGAGATTTCGAAATCTCCAGTAGCAAGGATGGTATTCATCAATAATAAACGTTTGAATCTCCCTGGAAACTCCATGGGTAATGTAAGGCCGAATATTCCCCCCCAATCTTGGCCTACCATCGTAATGTCATTCAAACCCAAATATTTTATAAATTCTACAAGTGAATTTCTGTGAAAATCAAATGTATAAATTTCATCTTTTACCGGTTTGTCAGATCTTCCGAACCCAAAAAAATCTGGAGCAACGATACGATATCCTGCATCCAAAAAAACAGGGATCATTTTACGATAAAGAAAGCTCCAAGTCGGTTCCCCGTGTAAACAAAGGAACACTTCATTTGAATCTTTTGGACCTTCATCATAGAAACACATTCTTAAATCATCATACCCTACAAGACTTTCAATATAATGAGGATCATACGAAAAATTGGGTAAATTCTCGAATCTATCCTCAGGAGTTCTTAGAAAATCAACCATCTAAAAGCATCTAATCTAAATATTTTGATCATATAATAATTTGATATATGTTTGAAGATTTATTCTCATATTAAACTTATCAAGGATGGATTTGTAATGACGAAAAAATTATATTGGGAGAATCCTTATGAAACCAAATTTACAGCAAAGGTTTTATCTATACAAGAAAACGGTGTAGTTCTTGATAAAACTCTTTTTTATCCTGAAAGTGGAAATCAATTAAGCGACAGAGGAATTCTTAAAATTGCTGGTATCGAATTCAAAATTGAAAAAGTTACAAAAGAAGAAAATGAAATAGTGCATAATATCTCATCTGAATTTGAAGATAAAATAAAGATTGGGACTAAAGTAGAAGGCGAAATTGATTGGGAGTATAGGTATGGTTTGATGAAAGCCCATTCATCTCAACACATATTTTCAGCGGTATTGAAAAAGACATACGATATTGATACAATTAGAGCAATTTTAAATTTCGAAGAAGTCTACTTACAAATATCACAAAAAATTGATTATAAAAAATTAAAAATTGTATTACCTGAAGTAAATAAGATCACTACTTCTCAAAATTCTTTAATTAGCGCAGAAATAATCGAATATGAACAAGCAAAAAAAAGAGCTAGTAAAATTAGGAGTAAAATTCCAAATGAAACTGAAATTCGTCTAATTGAAATAGAGAATTTAGATTTAGTTTGCTGCGGGGGCACTCATGTACAGAATACAGTAGAAATAGGGAATATTTTTATCTATGATTTTAAAAAAGGAACTGAGATTAGATACTATGTTGGGAATAAAGCAGTTGCAACCAGTTCGGATCTCAATGTTGAACTTATTAATTTAGTAAACAGTTTGAATGTACCAATTCTAAAGCTAGCAGATCTTGTTAGAAAACGTTTAAGCCTTTTTGATCTTGTTCAAAATCAACAAAAAGAGTTGTCATACCAGTTCCTCGATGCTATATCAAAATCCCCAATCAAAGTAATTCACGGCATCCAGTTGCATTATTTTGATTTTGAAATTGATATTAAAGTTTTAAACAAATCATTAGATAACTTTTCTCAAAATTCGGTTATTATCGGAAGGATTGGAAAGAATAAAGTAAGGATATTCTCATTAAGTGATAAAATTGCTGCGAATGAAATTCTTCAAAAGATCATTCAAATGTATGGTGGGAAAGGTGGAGGGAATGCTAAATCAGCTCAAGCTGCTTTAAAAAAAATACCTACTGATCTTTTATCCGAGATAGAACAATTAATTAATAAAGAATTAGGAGTAAAATAAAAGGAAAAAATTAGGAAAATCCATGTTTCTCTAAAAAGGCTGTTAACCTTGTACGATGAAAATTTAATCCTAAGTCTTTAGGATCTTCCCCAAAGGCAAGTGCTAAGAGCTCAGTTACATATAAAATAGGGATACCATAAGTCTTGTCGCCTAATTTTTCCGCTTTTTTCTGATTGTTATCAAGTTGTTGAAAACAGGCGGGACAATTAACTATAATAGCTTCTGCACCCGCATTCATTGCACTTGTTAGCTTATTTGAGAGTATTTGCATTGAGGGTTCTTCTTCAGTATTCCCTACTCCAGTCCCGCAACATAACATTTCTTCTTCATAATCTACAGGAATTGCTCCAGTAGCTGCTACAATTTCTCTTAATTTCACAGGTTTCATAGGATCATCAGTTTGAATCTTTTCTGAGGGTCTATTATAGTGACAACCTGTATGACAAGCCACCTTTAAGTCTGATAAATCTTTTTTAAGATTTTCTTTAATTTTTTCTGTTGTAACCCCAGCTTCATGTAAAACTTCTACAAAATGCTTTACGTCTACTTTTCCTTTAAATTCTTTTCCAATCGATTTTAAAACTTTATTTATATGTTCTCTTTCATGATCATCATGTTTTAATTCTTCATTTACTAGTTTAAGGGTTTGAAAACATCCATTGCAAAGAGATATAATATTTTTTCCCTCTGCTTCTGCTATCGTTAAATTTCTTGCACCCATTGCGAGCCAGCTTTCATGATCAGTACTATTGAAACCAACTGGATCCGGACAGCAAGCAAAGGCTGCATCAGAAGTTTTTATTCCCAACTTATCAAAAACTTTTCTTGCTGAAGCTTCAATAAATGGAATTCTATTACCTATTACACACCCTTGAAACATTTTGTATTCTTCAGCTTTAGCCATAATAGTTCAACTTTTTATGTTTATTTTTATAATTTGATTATGATTCTGATTATTACTTAGATCTATTAAGAATTAGTTAAAAAATTTGTTAAATCAAATAGATCAAGCTTGATGATAAATATAATTAGAAAAAAGTAAGAAAACGAGAGAATTTATATTTCAATTCTTTCGGGGTGAGTATAGATATTCATTCTCCTACCCCGTACAAATCCGATTAAGGTTATCCCATAAGCTAATGCCAACTTTATTCCAGTATCTACGGGTGCAGAAATAGAGGCGATGATGGGAATGTTTGGTCTTATTGCCTTCAATACAGAATCACCTGTTAATCTTCCAGTCGTAATTAAAATTACATTTTCAAAACTTTGCTTTTTTAATAACATTTGACCGATAACCTTGTCAATTGCATTATGTCGACCTATATCTTCTTTCACGCTTAATAAATTTCCATTAAGATCGCAAATTGCTGCACCATGGCATCCTCCAGTCTCTCGATAAAGTGAAGTTTCAGCATGCATTTTTTTGATAGCAGAATGAATAATATCAGATTTAATTTTTAATTGGTTATCCCAGAGTTTATTCTTTACTTTGGCTTCATCTATTTTTCTTTTTATTAATTTTCTCCAAGGTGATGATATTCCACAAGATGTATCAATGACTCTACTTACGTTATCTAATTTTATGTCCTCAATTTTTAAGTTAATTTTATCTTGTAATTCAACTAATATCTTATTTTCTAATTCTGATACATTAATTTTTTTAACATCATCAATAGAATTTATTATCCCTATTGAAAATAAAAAACCATAAGCTAATTCATATAAATCTTTTGGTAAACATATAATATTAACAAATGGTTCGGAATTGAGAAAGATATCAACAGACTGCTCAATGAGAACAATATCTTGAAGATTCTCTTTTTCTTGTTTCTTAATTCTGGTAATATTAATCTTTCTCTTAAACAAAATTTCAGACCAAATTTTAACCTTTAATTTTCATTATGAGTACTTGCCTAAATTAGTTATTGAAATATATATTTTAAAAAAATTTTTTATTTACTATTATATCGTATAGCAAAACTATAGAAAAAAAAAGAATTTTGGTAATTAGGAGTCTAACTTAAATCTCCTTTTTTTATACAGAAATATCGCAGTAAATATAGCGATACAAGATATTAGTATTGTATTATAACCAAGAATATCTTCTGCCCCTCCAGGTATATTAACGGTAATATGCACATTATTTGACATTGTATCACCATATTTATTATGAGCCACCACTACAAAATAATATTCACCATTTGTTAATCCAGTAACGGGAAATGGAGATGTAGCAATTTGATCGAGCAATAATGTAACACCATTGTCTATTACTGTGATTTGTTGATCATCCATATATAACGAATAATTATCTGCTCCATCTGGATATGTCCAACTCAAATTAAAAAAGCCATCATTATCGGGAAAATCAGCATCAGAAGATAAGATAAATGACTGCGGAGGATCTTGCGATAATTGAACAGATATGTGAAAATTATTTGATAATGTGTCTCCGTTTTCATTATGGGCAACAACGATAAAGTAATACTCCCCATCAGTTAACCCAAAAATAGGGTGTGGTGAGGTTGCTGTTTGATAAGCAATTGGAATTAAACTACCGTTGATCTCTGTTATTTCATGGTTATATCTGTAAATAGTATAATTATCAGCTCCTATAGAAACATTCCAAACTAAATTAAAATTACCATCAATATCGGGAGTCCCAGCATCTGAAGTTAATTCAACTTCTCCCGGCGGTGAGGGTGGTACATAGCGAAAACTGGCAAAGAAATGATCTCCTCTGATCAGATTCATTTCCCAATCATTCCAAAGTGCCAGTCCTTTTATTCCTTGAGAAATGTAAATCTTTGGAAATATCTCTGTTTGTTCTTTTTCAACTATCTTACTAATATAATTCATCTTTGTTGTTTGGTCCGACAACGTAATACGTTCTAACCAGTAATCAACATCGGCGTCAAAATTGAATCCGAAATTTCCCCAATAATGCCAGCTTGTAATCCCCGAAGCACCCTGGGTTCTCCATCTACCACTATCAGGATCTCCAGTAGCCCAATAGAGATTTGACTCTGGACTATTGGGAGGCATAAATTCATCCATTACCCACCCATTACTTGAAAAGATACCATAAGTTCCATCGAATGTGGTCAAATGTCCAATACGAACGGTATCCCAAATGATAGTTGGTACTCTATTAGTTACTCCAGTTGTATCTTTTAGTGTACACCCAATATTTTTAAGAGAGACTAGTAATACACTCTTTACGTCTTCATGAATAGAATCCCAATAAAAATTAAAGGTATATATTGGGTTTACATCAGCAACAGCTTGCCAATCTAGATCAGAGCTACTTACAGTTAAACCTCGAACAGCACACATTTTACTGAAGTTGTAGTTATCTGGGTTGAGTGATATTGCATTATGATCTCCAAATGGGTAACCGGCTTTATAAATATAGGTTGGTTCATGCGGGACCGGTGTTGAAATGTTAAAGAGAATTGGATCAGTCTCAGTAGTAAGTAAAATTTCACGTGCTTTAGTAACATTATAATCAGCTAAAGGTATAGAGGAGTTATAATATATGTTATCAATCCCTAGAAGTCCTGACCTTACCACCCTTCCATCCATAGCAGTATTGATATACAAGTCGTAATTAAAGGCATAACTCATAGCTTCTCGCATTGCGCGTGGAATACCACCAGAAGGTTTATCGCCTGCACCAGTATAACAACCTCGACGCCACATATCAGCCCACGGCCAAGCCCACCAGGTTTCATTAATACAATTCATAGTTATAGTTGAAATATAGTCACTGACCCCTCTTTCTAGGTAATTAATGTTAGGATTTGCAGTTACTGCATCATAATCTAAATTTGACATTGAAGTTTCTACTACATAATCAAGAGCATGAGTAAGTAATGCTATATTCATAGCATCAGTACCCAATTGACCCGTTGGAAATACAATTATATCAACAATATCCGCATCAAACCAATCGTTGATTTCTAGAGCAGTTCTGTTCCAGTAATTTTGGTTTTTCATGATATAGCCCTGTGATCCTGTTTCATCATATTCCCCATATATATAAGGACCTGTCCCAATCATGTGAGTGAGAGGTCCTGCATTTCGAGGATCATCAACACCATTTTCATACCCGTAGATTCCTCTCGTGGTATAATCCTGTCTATAAGCATTATAAGAAATCATTGGATAACCTGTACCGCCTGCTAATCCGCTTGTAGTCCAATGGTTGAAATGAACCTTAACCTTCCCTCCAGATTGTGGATTTTCAAGAATTTCTACATAATTTATAATAGAATATCTATCATATGGCGCGTAATGAATAGCTGCCCCCGCAGCATAATCCCAACCACCATAAGGATTTGGATTACGAAAAGTATTATTTGGTAAGATGAGGGGATTGACAGCATCACCATAATCAACTAAAGAGGCATTGGGTCCTAAGTTATAATAGGCATAATCATTAACTCCCGGATCCGTTGCAGGAGGAGTAGTTCCAAGATTTGGAGAGTCATATTGAGACATATTCCATGATGGAGTGAAATATGGCTTAAAATCCTCCACAAGAATAGTATGCATGTTATTTCCTTCAGCATTATTATCTTCTGTATTTTGACATAATCCTGTATAATTACCACTAATGATGTTTATTCGATCGATGTTCCACTTAAATACTGTCGCGTTCCAATCGGAGCCATCATGGAATTGGACATTCTCTCGTAGTGTAAATGTAATTGATTTTATTCCACCTGTATTAATAAATCCCATCGTGTTTAGTTCTTCAGGCCAATACTCGACATCCCAAGTGGTTGCGAGATTTGGTTTAAGATCTAAAGATTTATCAGGTACCCAGAGCACTGACTCTAAGCAATTTACTGAATAATATTCACTCAAGATATTGTACCCCTCTGAAACAGCGGGATCCCACTCATCAGGTATACCCATAGCTCCAATTATTAAATGTTTTGGTTGAGCAAGATCGGGAGTGGAGGATATAGTAAATGTCTGACTAGGAAGAGATAATATTAACGATATTGGATTCAATATTGCAATGGTACATAGAAAGAAATAAATGACTAAAGATTTATAATTTTTAATTTAAATTTCACCCTTTAAATAATAAATAGATATTTGAATTATAGTTTATAATTTAGACATCATTGTTTATAATATTTATTCAGAATAAGAAAAATAATAAAAAGAAAATACTAGAGGATTTTAACGATCTTCAAAATCAGTTCCACATTCATTACAAAAATTCGCATTTAAGGGTAATGGAACACCACAATTAGGGCAATGCTTAATTTCTTGAGAATCTAAATTAGTTGGTTCAGCTCCTTCTTCAAAAATCTCAAGATCCTTTGCTTTTTTCGGTTTTCTAATAAACCAACGGCCAATAATTGCTATTGCAACACCTGCAAATTGAAAACTTGTTCCATATGTGAAAAAGCCTTTAATATTGTTTAAGTATAGTTCTAATTGAGGATCTAACTCAATATTAAAAAGATCTATTCCATTAGAAATCAACCATATGATCAATGCAAGCGAACCAAACATTAATCCAATACCAATAATCCATTTTCCTAATCTATATTGCTTCAAGATTATTAAAAAAGCTCCGAAAATTATTGCTCCTCCACCCCAATCAGCAATAAATCTTATAATGTTTACAATGATATTTAATAGTTCTTCCAAATCTGGATATTCGTTAGTGATATAATCTCTAAGAAATTCGTAAACCCCTATACTCCCTACTGTAGAACTTATGATCATTAATATTCCCCCAATGATCATTAAAGTGATTCCGGTTGTATGTCTCATAATATCATTATCTCAAAATTGTTTTATATTACTCTGATTATTATACTAAAGTTGTTAAAATATAATTAGTATTTTTATAAATTATAATTATTAAGAAGAAGATACTAATTTAAATAATTTTAGGAAGCTACAAATAATCTCCCATTGGAGCTATTTGAGATTTCTCCGGTTTTCTTATCTATCTTAGAGTGATTTTTCTCCACAGAGTGATCTCCACTGTACTCAATAAATTTTCCTGTTATTTTTTCCCCACTCATCAATTCTATTTCCTTTACTTCACCTATCTTCTTATATGAAGGAAGAATTCGTGAGACTTTACCTTTTACGACAATAGTACCTCGGACTTGGTCCGCTCCTGCACATCGATCACAATCTCCATCAACGATGATAGTTCCACCATGACCATGAATCCCTAAAAAAGCTCCAGCGCTTCCACATATTAATGTCGGAAATCTTTCTCCTGGCTTTGAACCAGTAACCCACGTTAAAGCTTCATTACCTACTTTCCCATGAACTTTAATTATTCCGTTTTGCATTCCTTTCCAAAAACCTCTATAAGCAGCACCAACATAATGTCCAGCATCTCCAGTTATCTCTAATTCACCACCATTTAACATAGCACCTGCCCAATCATCAGCGTTTCCATTAACTAATATTTTTCCTCCAGTCATATGGTTCCCAACATGCATACCAACATTACCATTAATAACTATTTCACCTCCACTCATCTTTTCGCCAATACGTTTAATGTTAGAAAGGTCTCCTTCTATCTCAATTTTCATTTCTGCTAGATCTCCAGCTTTTCCAGAGACATCAAAATAATCTCCTAATGTTTTTTCTTCGTTTCCGTGATATACAACTAATTTTTTTATTTCGGCAATAGTTTTGCCTGCAAATTGATCAGGACTAATGTTGTCTGCTTCTAAAGGAAAATTAGGTTCTTTCTTTAATTTTAATTTCACTTCTGACATCATTTATTCCCCCTTTTTACGCTTTACGACTTCAATTAACCTTTCTAATATCTCTTTATCAGTTAAGCATTCACCAGGAGCATCTTTGACTTTTCGAAGTCTGAGTGGAACACTGTCCATTCTATATGCTGTCCCTTCACATTCAATTCCAGCAATAGCAGGAGGTAATATAACATCAGCATTCACAGAAGTTGGGGTGTGATGAGGTTCAATGGATATTAAAGGATGTTTAAACATGTTTTTAACTGATGCAGCAGGAAAATTACTAGCAGGATCAGATGCTACTATTAGAGAAGCATCAACTTCATCTCTTATTAATACTTCAACAGAAGAAAATTCTCCGGGATTATACCGAGGATATCCTCTGGAAAAATCAATAGAATATGAATAACCTGTTTGCCATGAGAAAACTTGGTTTGCCCCAGCAACATTATAATGCCCTCTCATGGGGGTTAGCAAAAATTTGGTATAATCATTTAATTCTCTTACCAAACAAATTGCAGCATCAATATTTCTATGATGCGCGAGAGATTGAGTTAAACCCATTCCAAAAAAAATCACACCAAATTTACATGATTTCAATTTGTTTACTAAAGCAATAACATCTTCCATTGGTACTCCAGAAACTTCCTTCCCATCTAATTCAGTACCTCTAAGGATAGCCCTAATAGCGTTTAATAATTCATAATCTTCACTTGGGTTAACTTGAACAAATAAATCTGCTATTTGAGCAGTATGAGTATTTCTTGGGTCTACTACAATTATATATCTATCATTTCTTCCATCTTTTCTGAAATATCCTCTAACAAACTCACTATATCTGCCCAAATGTCTTGGATGGGCGTGAACAGGATTGCAACCCCAGAATACTACAAGATCAGCTCGATTTTTATATTCACCTAATGTAGATGTGGGTGCTCCAACATCTTGAATTGCTAATAAAGAAGGCCCATGACACACGGAAGCAGTATTATCTAAAACAGCCCCTAATATTTCTGCTAACTCAACTCCCTTCCCTTGTGCATCACATTCAGTACTTGAAAATCCATATAACAAGGGTCTTTTGGCACTTATTAAAATATCAGCTGCTTTATCTAATGCTTCATCCCATGAAACTTCCTTAAAAGAGCCATTATCTTTTATTAATGGTTTTTCATAGCGATGATCACTTGGGTTTGAAGCAAAATATTTTTTTGTGCCTATTTGACAGCCATTTCTGACTTCTACTACTTTATTTTCGTTTATATCCACATCAACTTCTAAATCATCACAGAGAGTGCCACAGACCGCGATAAATCGATAAGATCCTATCTAAACGGGCAGACTACATCTGTGGTTGTATTTATTTTTTCTACCATATTAACCCTCCTTTAATGTATTTATTAATTCTACAGAACCTAAAACCTTACCGTTTGGTACTGCTTCTACTGTTGCTTTCATTCCTTTATAAGTTGGTGTACCGCAGGATTGTGAATCTGGATTAACAACTTGATTTGCCCACGGTCCCATAGGTATAAATATAATCCCTGGATGGGGTCCTTCCTCTGAGATTGTTGAATATACGAGGACTTCTCCATAATCAGTGATAACTTTTACAGGAGTTCCTACAATGCAATCCAATTTCTTGAAATCTTCCTTATCAAAAGCGCAAATTGCTGCTGCTCGTACAGCTTCCCTGGAGACTTTTCCTCCCTCTAGAGCAACACCTTGATCGATTGTTCGACAAGTAATTAGAACTAGATTATTTATAATCATGTTATCTAATCCTCCTCCTTTTTTTCACTCCATCTTAAAGTTTTTAACCTCTCTAAAAGAGGTTCCCAAAACATCTCACTAGATTCTCCAGAAGTTTTGACTTCGGTAATTTTTAGTTTTACAGCACCAGTGGGACATCCATTGTCACAGGATCCGCAAAAAATACATTTTTCCTCATCTACTACAACATTTGGAACTGTTTCCCAACCCTTATCTGATTTTTCTGGAAGTGAAATGGCAAATGAAGGGCAAACTTCATAACAAGTTTGACATCCACCAGGACATTCTTCATCAACAATACGAACCTCCCCATTACAATATTGTTTAGCAATCCTTTCAGTCCCATTATAACTTGATACCTTTTTTGCTTCAAATTCCAGCTTTGGTACAACTTTTTGAGCAACTATAGGAATATCATTAAGCTCTATAACTTCCCCATCTTTTTTTAGAGTTAGAGCCGAAAAAGGACACATATACACACACGTACCACAAAAAACACATTTTTTAGGATCGTATACTTCTGGTATAATATCCTCTAAAGTTGGAAAACGACGAGATGAGCCAACTGGTCCACGAGAAATAGCATCCTTAGGACAAACTCGAGCGCATGTTCCGCATCCCACACATTTAGTACGGTCTAAAATTAATTCTAAACTCTCAGTAAGAAATTGCACTTTCACATGTTCAACATCTTGACTAATTGATCTTGATATTTTTGGAAACGAAATATTATTCACCTCATTTTTCTTCGGTTAAATGTAACTCAATTGCAGAAACAGGACAAAATTTTACACAAACACCACATCCATCACAATTTGGACTTTTTCTATTCTCGACATATATATCATAGGCCATTCCATTTTTAACCAAAACTACGGCATTTTCTTCGGTTAGATACCCTTTTTCCTTAAGCTGTGTAAAATTTATTGGACAACTAACTACACAATCGTTGCAACCAATACAGATGTTTCTGTTTATTTTTAATCGATATACTTGCATATTTTTATCTCGTAATTGATTGTAATGAATTTTATTACATACAAAAGCGTAAAAGATTTATTGCTTTTAAAATTTTAAAAGATCCTTCAAAATATATTAAACTTAATTTGGAGAAAGTATATTTTTATAAAAAATTTGTTGTATAGTTCATAAAGGTAATCTTATAAAAAACGCTTAAATTAAAGATTGAAATTTTACTATACCTTAAACTTATTAATTCTCACCCGAATCATTTATTAAAGAGATTTTGTTAAATCTTACTCAATATCATAGTCTGACAACATGGAATCTACAAAAAGTGAAGATTGTCTTATTTTTTATGCTTTAACTCCTGAAATTACTAAAGTGCGCCAAGTATATAATATAATCGGAGAATTTTTACAGAATAAACAATCAATCGATCCTTCTGATCGATTTAATCTGATTTGGTTTCAAGAGGATGGACCAAATTATCTAGATCATTTTACTTTTGACCCAGAATATATATTGAAGACTTTAAAATCATTAGGTAAAAATCTTACTAGAGCTAACATTGCAGGTGGTGTATTTATCGCTATTACCTTTATTATTGAGGTATTTAAAAAGATCTCTGAGAAATTTTTTCGCTTGTTGATATTGGTCGACGATGGTGCATATGAAGTACCCGATGAGTATCTCCCTGCACTCGAAGGGTTAATTAATAAAGTTAGAGATATGCCCGTTTTTATTGACATTATCTTTATAGGAAGCCCGTATTCAGATCAAGCACAAAAATTGTTGAAAATAGCAAATTTATCAAACGGAGAATTATATGGGATAAAGAATGTTAAAGATCTGAGTCCTATTTTAGCAGAATTATCCGAAAAAAAACATATTTCAGAACCTTCTTTTGTAAAACAAAAAATTAGAATTCTTCCAGATAACCAACCTTTTTACATAAATTTAGCTGATGAACCTCCAGAAGCTAGTGGGATAACAACATGTTCTATTTGCTTTAATAAAGATGATGAAGGTATGGTAATATGCCCTTCATGTGATACTCCGGCACATAAAGTATGTTGGGCTCAATGGGCAGAAACTTCCAATATAGGAATACCGTATGTATTTCGTTGTCATAATTGTTTTAATATTCTAAAACTTGATAAAGATTACTTGAATGATGTTCGAGTTGGAAAGATACCTACTATTGCAGAATTAACAAAAATGAAAAAAAGGAATATAATTGAATATTTGCATGAAATCGAATTAAAAGGTGAACCTAAAGTGGTACGTACTGAAGATCCAATGGCAGTAGAAATTCGGGCAATGATGGAAGCCAAAAAATCGCAATCCGATGAAAAAGTAAAAAAAAGAAGGAAAACTACGGTGAAAATCTGCCCTAATTGTAGCAAAATTATGATAGGAGATAAAAAAAATTGTCCTTCTTGTGGATTTGCTCTTTTTTAAAAACGCAATTATAATGTTTATCTTTCAGATTTAAGAATTTTAGGTTCTTTCCATTCCTCTCTAAGAATACTATAAAGAGCGAAATCTCTCCAATTGCCTTGATTAAATATCATATTTCGCATAATTCCTTCTCTAGTGAAGCCTGTTTTTTCAAGAGCTTTATATGAACCAATATTTCTAATGTCTGCTGTTGCTTGAATACGTGATATATTTTTAGTTAGAAACAAATAATCCACAAAAATATTGACTGCTTCTGTGCAATAACCTTTCTGTCGTTCAGATGGGATTAGTAAAAAACCAATTTCTAATAATTCAACAGGTCCACCTTTTACGAGAAAATATAAAATGAGCCCAATTCTAGTCTTATCTTTCTTCTCGATTATGAAAATTTGAAGATTATCAGATAAATTACTAAAAGCATTTCTCAATAAATCCTTTGAGGCTTGCCTAAAAGTACCTGCATTATACCTACCCCTAATTTCAGGTGTATTCATCCACTCATGATAGAGAGGAATATCTTCTTGTTCTATAATTCTTAAATTAATATTTGGCCCCTCAAGCAAAACATTTCACCATCCTTTAGTTTTTCTTGTTATAAATCTCTTAAATATATAAATTTTTAGAATTAAGATATCTCAATGAGTCTTTAATATCAAAAAGATTGAATTGAGATTTTATAATCCATATATTTAAATAATTAAGGGCTAAAACTATAAATAAGTTAATCATTAGACATTCTTAATTTAACATTTAGGGATTAAAGAACTATGAATCAAGATGTATTTACTTTTCTTGTTGGTGGTAAAGCGGGTGAGGGAGTAAAAAAAGCAGGTTCGGTAGCGGCACATATATTCTCAAGTATGGGACGTCATGTGTTTCAGATGGATGATTACATGAGCTTAATACGCGGTGGCCATAATTTTTCTGTTATCAGTACTTCTTCTCACTGGATTAGTAGTCATTATATGAAAGCTAATTTAGTGGTGAATTTTGACAAAAGAAGTTATGAAACTCACATTAATGATATTGCAGATAACGGAATAATGATTTTCAATTCAGATGAGCATGAATCTGAAAACGGTATAGGAATCCCATTATCTTCTGAAGCAGAAAAATATCCAATGAAAAGCTTAATGTATGGAGTTGGTGCAGTAGCGATTTTATCTGCATTTATAGGTTTTAAAAAAGAGCAAATGAATCAAATTATTAAAGACGAATATCCTAGAGGAATAGAAGATAATATTGCGTTTGCGGATACAATTTACGATTTAATTTTTCCTGACTGTGGAGCAACTTATACATTAGAAAAAGGAGATAAAAAAAGACCAATTATAACTGGAAATGAAGCAATTAGTCTTGGGGCAATTGCAGGGGGTTTGGATGCGTATTATGCATATCCTATGACACCAGCATCCACAATATTGCATACACTTGCTCGAGAAGCTAAAAATTTTGGTCTTGCTGTTGTACAACCTGAAAGTGAAATAGCTGTAATTAATATGGCAATTGGTTCAACTTTTTCTGGAGCAAAATCAATGGTTGGTACGAGTGGAGGGGGATTTGCGCTTATGACAGAAGGTTTTTCTTTAGCGGGAATTACAGAGGCACCAGTATTAATCATATTTTCTCAGAGACCAGGACCTGCTACAGGAGTCCCTACTTACACAGAACAGGCAGATTTAGCTTTTGCATTAACTGCAGGTCATGGTGATTTTTTAAGAATAGTAGCATCTCCGAGAACCATTAGAGAAGCATATTATCTCACTGCTGAAATGTTGGATTTAGTATGGAAATTTCAAACACCAGGAATATTATTAACAGAGAAGCACCTTTCAGAAAGTCATATGACAGTTGAGATTGATTTAGAAAAATCTGCATGGGCAGAACCAAAATTACATGCCGATGGTGAATTTAACCGTTACCAAAATACCGACAATGGAATTTCCCCATTGGTATTCCCACCATCAAAAAAGATAATTAAATGGAACAGCTATGAACATGATGAATTTGGTATTACTACTGAAAATGCAAATAAAATTTCCTTTATGCATGATAAAAGGCATAAAAAACTCATAACATTAATAGATTATTTAAAAGGAAAACAAACTGTTAAGATAATTCGTGGAGAAACCCCCATCAATATTTTTACTTATGGATCTACATATATGAGCGTTTTAGAAGCTCTTAAACATGGTGGGATGAACCCGACAGTTGTGGCACCAATCTTTTTGAGTCCTTTTCCTAGCTGGGACCTAATAGAATTTAAAAATCAAGATAATATTGTTATAGAACAAAGTATTTCGGGTCAGTTTACTTCTCTCCTTAAAGAAAAAGCAGGAATACAAATAAAGGATACAATAAAACAATACAATGGACGACCATTTGACCCAGATGATTTGTCAAATAAGATAAAGGAGGTACTCTAAAAGATGGAAGATTTTATTACTTATGCTGAAAATACATGGTGTCCAGGATGTGGAAATTTTGGAATTCTTAATGCGATAAAAAAGGTTGTTCCGATTTTGGAAGGAAAAGGAATTGAGAGAGAAAAAATAGTAATAACAGCAGGGATTGGGTGTCATGCAAAGATCTTTGATTATCTTAATCTCAGTGGTTTTTATGGTTTACATGGTAGAAATACTTCCAATTCAGAAGGTATAAAAATAGCTAATCCCGATTTAAAGGTAATAAATTTTTCGGGAGATGGAAATGGATTAGGAGAAGGATTGGCTCATACTATTTTTGCGGCTAAAAGAAACCAAGACATGACTTATATCTTACATAATAATAGTGTGTATGCTCTAACTACAGGTCAGTTTTCTCCATTAACTGAAAAGGGATGGGAAGGACCCTCAACACCTTTAGGGAGTATTGAAGATCCATTCAATGTAATTTCCCTCATGATAGAAGTTGGAGCAACTTTCGTAGCAAGAGCTTATGCGGGTGAACTTAAACATCTTACGAATATAATAGTAGAAGCTATAGAACATGAAGGTTTTTCATTCATAGAAGTATTGCAACCAGCCGTATCATATCGAGAGTGGGCTGATTATAAAAAAAATATTGAATATCTGGAGATTTTACCCCAGACACGAGAAGAAGCATTAAAAGTCGCTAGAAATTCCCATAAATTCAAAATTGGAATATTTTATAAAAGTAAAAGATCTGTTTATCATAAAGAATTATATGGAAATCATAATCCTGTTACTAAAAGACTATCGAGGAATGAACGATTAGAAAAAATAAGCAATATTCTAGAATCTCTTTAACTAATATTTTTAAACGATTTTAAAAAAAGATAGAAAATATAGGGAAAAGTATGGATTTAGAAAAACTGTTTAAACCAAAAACTATGGCTGTAGTTGGAATTAGTAGAAAAAATCCTTTAAGTCCGGGAAGAATCATTTTTATTAAAAATGTTTTTGAGATGCAGGTTGATGTCTACGGCATTCATCCAGAAGGGGGAGAAATTGAGGGAGTAGAATTAAATAAAAACTTGGGAGAACTTCCAAAAACTCCAGATGTACTAGTAATCGCAATACCAGCAAAAGACACTCTTGATTATGTACAACAGTGTGTGGAATACAATATTTCTGCTTGTATAATAGTAAGTGGAGGATTTGCAGAAATAGGGGGAGATGGAATAAAACGTCAAGAAAAACTCATAAAAATTGCAAATGATAGTGATATTGCAGTTCTTGGGCCGAATTGCATAGGTGTATATTCACCTCCGTTGTTAGACACAATTTTCATGCCGACAGAGCGGATAACGCGTCCTCCAAAGGGTTCAGTTGCTCTAATTAGCCAATCAGGAGGGGTTTTAGTTGATCAATTTTTTCATAAATTTAATCAAATTAATATAGGAGTTTCAACCGCAGTATCCATAGGAAATCGCGCAATCGTAGATGAAGCAATGCTACTAAAATACTTTAGTACACAAGATGAAGAGACACGTAATATTGCATTTTATTTAGAGGCTTTTAAATCCTCCAAAAGTAGGGAATTTCTCGAATTAGCGAGAGAATCTGAAGATGATGTCATCGTATATTTCGGTGGTTTATCTGAAAAAGGTAAAAGAGCAACCCAGTCTCATACTGCAAGTCTCTCAGGTAATGAAAAAATACTTCAAGCGGCATTAAAACAAAATTTGATAATACAACCATTTACAGAACTTGAGTTGTTGACAGATTTAAAATTATTAGATATATTATCACATAAGAAGAAGCCTTTTAATCCCAATACAATTGAAGAGGGAAAAGTAGCGATACTTTCTTTATCAGGCGGTCATGGTGTAATTTGTACTGATTTATTAAAAGAATATGGATTGTCTGTGGTTGATTTCACAGAAGAAGAAAAACAGGAAATGAAAGAACTAGTAAATCCAGTTGCCCGAAGTATAGCAACATTTAATGACCCGATAGATCTTACAGGATCGGCAAGAGATGAAGATTTAGAAAATCTGATTAAATACTTATCTAATATTGAACGAATTGAGTGCATTATAGTGTTAATTTTACCATATACACCATCTATTACTTTTCAGATTGGACGAAGAATTGCGAATACAGTTATCTATTCAAGAAAACCTGTTATTTGTTTTATCCCTTATATTCCAAAGTATGGAACTATTACTGAAGCTTTAGAATTGTCAAATATTCCCGTCTTTCATAGTATTGAAGAAGCTGTTCAGGCAGTTTCTATGTTGAAAGAAAAAACCAGAATTATGAAAATTAGAAAAAAATAAGATAGTTTTTGAACTCATAAACATGTATTCATTGGATCTTTCAGGAGATTTTAACTTTTATGAATATTTCTTCTGCCCCTGGAGGGGGTAATGGTATGATATTCCCTTCAATTTGTTTATTATTAACATAAATTATTGAATTATTACCCATACCAACCCTTTCTACAGAGATTTGATATTTTACACTGCGAAATGTGCGAGTTGCTTTAAATCCAGACCAATTTTTTGGGATTATTGGTGAAATACATAGCCCATTGTAATCAGGACGTATACCAAGGATATAATTTGTTATTGCTATTAAATTCCAAGCAGCGGTTCCAGTCAACCAAGAGTTTTTGGCTTCTCCGGATGTTGGTGCATCTTTTCCAGCAATAGTTTGTGCGTAAACATATGGTTCACAACGATGGACATCACTTATGGATTCTCGTACTGATGGATTAATCAGTGTATAATATTTATGTGCTGCATCACCGTTTCCCACCAAAGTTTCGGCGATCATAATCCAAGGATTTGTATGACAAAATATTGACCCATTTTCTTTATATCCAGGGGGATATGATGTGATTTCACCTAAATTTAAGTAATATTTGGAATATGGAGGTTGAAGCAGCATAATACCGTTGTCTGTAGCTAATTTATTTTTTACAGAATCTAGTGCTTTTTCTGCTAAGCCTTCATTTATACCCACTTCAGCATAAATACAAAATCCTTGGGGTTCAATATAAATTTGACCCTCTTCACATTCATGAGACCCAACCTTATTCCCATTATCATCATAAGCCCGGATAAACCATTCTCCGTCCCAACCATAATTTAAAATCGTAGAATTCATACTTTCTGCCCATTCGAAATACTTCTTCGATTGATCAACTAAATCCCTTTGTTGAAGGATTTTAGCAAACTCTTTTGTTACTTTAACGAATAAAGCAGCTATAAACATTGATTCGGCTACATTCCCCTCCTTATTTATCGTTGTTTGGAAAGACTGACCAGGAACTTCAGAAAAACAGTTTAAATTTAAACAATCATTCCAATCTGCACGACCGATAAGTGGTAATCCATGTGGACCTATCCGTTCGTGTATGTAATGTAGACTACTCTTTAAATGGTGAATTAATGGTTGTTCCGTTCCAGACTTGTTCTCATAGGGTAGTTGCTCATCTAGAATACCCCAGTCTCCTGTTTCTTTTAAATATACTGCAACGCTTAATACTAACCATAGTGGATCATCATTAAATCCACTCCCAATTGCATTGTTACCCCGTTTTGTTAGCGGTTGGAATTGATGATAAGCTCCACCTGTTAGTAGTTGAGTAGATGCTAGATCTAAAATTCGTGCTCGAGCTTTTGTTGGATCCATATGTATAAATCCAAGTAAATCTTGGTTAGAATCACGAAATCCAATCCCTCTACTAATTCCAGATTCAAAAAGTGAAACAGATCTAGCTAAATTAAATGTAATTACACATTGATAGAGATTCCAAATATTAACCATTCTATTAGTGTGAATGTCAGGCGTGTCAACTTGCATAACACCAAGTAATTTTTCCCAATGAATTTTTAGAGTTTTAAACGCATTGTTAACATTTATTGGATTTAAAAATTTAGTGATTATCTTCATAACTGTTGTTTTATTAATTTTTTGAGAGTCAATGGGATCAAATTTCTGGCTAGCTTCATTTTCATGATAACCAAGAAGGAAAATAATCTGATGTGTTTCACCGGGATCTAGGGTAATTTTCAAATGATGAGAACCTATAGGTGCCCAACCATGGGTTATAGAATCAGATGATTGGCCTTCCTCTACTGCAAGAGGGTTATCCCAACCACGATATAATCCCAAAAAATCATTTCTCTGTGTATCAAAACCTTCAATGGATTCTGAACAAGCAAAAAACGCAAAATGATTTCTTCTTTCACGATATTCAGTCTTATGGTAAATTACTCCACTTTCAACCTCAGTTTCTCCAAGATTGAAATTTCTTTGAAAATTTGTGGCATCATCGTATGCATTCCATAAACAAAATTCAATACAAGAAAAGATTGATAAATCAATTATATTTTTTCGATGGTTTTTTAGAGTAAGTTGCCAGATTTCTAGATTATTACCTAAAGGAATAAAATAGCAGATTTTCGCTTCAATATTTTTGTAATTGGAATTAATTATGGTATATCCTAATCCATGTCTACATTTATATTGTTCCAAATTACTGCGAGTAGGCTGCCAAGTAGGAGACCAAAACTCTGAATTCTTATTATCGCGAATATATAAATAGCGTCCATTGGAGTCAGAAGGAACATTATTATGTCGATATCGAGTTAAACGTCGTAATCCTGCATCTTTGTAAAAGGAAAATCCACCTGCAGTATTAGAAATTATACCAAAATATGACTCACAGCCCAAATAATTAATCCATGGAAGAGGAGTATCTGGCCTTGTAATTACATACTCTCGCTTTTCATCATCAAAATATCCAAATTTTAAAATCTTCACCATATTATAATTAAACTTGATAAAAATGATACAATTTTACCTTTCTGACTGAACTCATTTACAAAATTTTAGATTTGCATATGTAACCTCATTTATTTAATCCAATTCCCATTTTCGATAAATACTTGGACAACAACCTAATAAATTTTGAGTATACGGCTGACAAGGATTGAGAAAAACGTCACTTGTTGGACCTTCTTCAACAATTCTCCCCTCTTTCATAATTATTACCCGATTTGATACGTATTGCGCTTGTCCTATGTCATGTGTAATGAATATTATTGAAATACCTTCTGTATAAGTTGTTCCTTTTCTTAATTCTTTGAAAAGGTTCAATATGTCTGCCCGGGAGCTTGAATCAATCATGCTTGTTGGTTCATCTGCGATTATCAATTTTGGTTTAAATAATAACGCTCTTGCGATTAAAACACGCTGCAATTGACCTCCTGATATTTGATGTGGAAATCTTCCCAAGATATCTCCTTTATTAAGTCCTACAATAGTTAACGCAGATTCAAGTTCTTTTCTTTTATTAGCAATACCTTTTAGACTATATTTTAAAGCTTGATTTAACATATGATCAATTCTATAAAAATAATTAAAAGAGCTATAAGGGTCTTGAAAGATCCCTTGAACATTTTTATAATAGTCTCTCGTTGGAATATTATGGATTTCTCTCCCATCATAAAATATTTTTCCTTCTGTTGGTTGAATAAACCTTAATATTAAATTAGCAATAGTTGTTTTTCCACTTCCACTTTCACCAACAAGAGAAATAATCTCTCCATAATATAAATTAAATGAGACATCTTTAACTGCTATTGTCTCTTTGGTTCTTATAAGACCAGAGGTATATTTTTTTGTAAGATTTTGAATTTTTAATATTTCCTTCTTCATTATTAATCACCAACCTCCTCATATAACCAGCATGCTACTGGATTACTCTCTGTTCTTGGAATGAAAAATGGGGGATAGTTTTCCTTACACTTTTCTAATCTACTTGTGCAACGTGGATAAAATCTACAACCTTTAGGAGGATTTTTCAAATCTGGAGGGTTTCCTGGAATTCCCTCTAAGTTTGTCTCAGCAGATCCATCTGGGTTAAAACATGCTATCGAACGTATCAACATTTTAGTATATGGGTGTTGAGGATTACTAATGATATCATCCATACTTGCTTTTTCGACAATTTTTCCAGCATACATTATTATGCATAAATTGCAAATTTGTGCTAGAGTGGGAAGATCATGAGAAATAAATAATATTGTCTCAACAATTCCTGCCTTTTTCAGATTAATTAATGTTTTTATCAAAAGTTGTTGAGTAGTTACATCTAATGCACTTGTTGGTTCGTCTACAATTAATATAAGTGGATTCCATAGGGTAGATATGCCTACAATGACACGTTGTTTCATTCCCCCGCTAAGTTCATGTGGATATTTATCTATAACTGATTGTTCTAAACCCAATTTTTTAAAGTGTTCGGCTACTTGATTTAAAACTTTTTCTTTATTTTTAGGTTTTGTTCCTATCCGTTCTATCATTGCATCTAATATAAAATTTCTAATTCTTTTAACTGGATTTAATGAATTCTGAGAAGCTTGAGGTACATATCCCATCACTTTACAGAGAATTTCTTTTCTTATAACCTCTGCATCTAATTCATACATTGAAAGATTATTGACGTAAACTTGTCCTTCCTCATGATGTAACAATTGTATCGGTCTTCCTGTTATTAATTCTGCTAAAGATGTTTTTCCACATCCAGATTCACCTGCTATTCCCATTATATCTCCCTTATTAACAGATAATGATACTCCATCAACAGCATGAACAACCCCAAATGATCCTCTATAATAGCCCTTAAGATCCTTTATTTTAATTACTTCTTCTGTCATATTTTTCTTTCTTAATATTTTATACTTTTCTTTGTTCAAAGGTCCGACTTACACTTGAGTGTATTATGAAGAATGCTAAATATATTAATATCAAGCAAATTCCCGGAGTTAACCACATAGCATAAAGTCTTCTAGGAAATATCAAACCCCACCTTACTGCGTCATTCAATAATAAACCTAATGTTAACCAATTTTGTTGACCTAATCCAATAATTGCTATTCCTGCTTCAATTATAATAGCATTACCTAAAAATATAATAAAAGCCAAGAATATATAGGGTAACACATTAGGTAAAACTTCTCCGAAAGCTATCTGCGATGCTTTTAAACCGGACATTTTTGCAACTTTTACATAATTTCTTTCTTTTAATGTCAAAACTTGAGATCTAATAGAACGCGCCGCCCAAGGCCAGGTGAATAATCCTATGATTAGCATCGTTATCCACCATTCACGAGTTTGTAAAATAGCCGACATTAATAAAATAAAAGGTATTTGAGGGAAAACTAAAGCAATATTCGTAATAAAGGAAGTAGTTGTATCTGTAGCTCCCCCTTTAAAGGGTCCAATTATACCTAGAAATACAGCTATTCCCGTGCATAGTAAACCCGTGATAAAACCAAATGCTAAAGAATTTCTAATAGCATGCAATAGACGAGTTAAGTAATCCCTTCCATGTTGATCAGTCCCTAAAAGATGTTTTAATGTTGGATCACTAAAATTATCTCTGCTACCTTCTACCCAATAAACTTTCTCAGGTTTATTAAAAGGAGGAATATAGGTTAAGATTACAATTATCAATACTACAATTAAAAAAACAAGAAGTAAAATTAATTGAGCTTTATATCGAGCCATAGCATTGTGAAATTTCTCCTTTAAGACTTCTTTAAAAGAACTCTCTTCTAATTCTATTCCTTCTATCTCTAATTCTTTAGTCATGTTTTTTATTCACCTTTACCTCCAACTCGTATTCTGGGATCAAGTACCGCATAGCACATGTCTATTAAATAATTTCCCAGAACTACTACAATAATAGTTACTATAAAAGTTCCAATAATTAAATTATAATCATGATTGTTAAAAGCTTGAAGCATTGTAGCCCCTAAACCAGGAAAATTAAAGATTACTTCCGTAATCAATGTTGCCCCAATCAATCCGTTAAAACGTAAATTCAATCCAGTAAATTGTGGTAACATACTATTACGAAAGGCATATTTACGCATTGTTTTATCTTTAAATCCTAATTTATTTGCATATGCTAAATAGTCCTCACCTTTTTCAAAAGTCATAAGTGAATATGCTCCAGTAGACCATCCTCCAATATTCGTAAGGATTAAAACTACGAGAGGTAACCAATAATGATTAAATATTGTAGTTATTGCATTCCAGTCCCATGCCCAAGGAGGTACAGTTCCTCCATAAGGAAACCAATTTAATTCAACAATAAACAAATCCACAAATACATATCCCAACCAAAAAAAAGGTGCTGTTTGTAATACCACAAACACATAATAAAGGATTTTATCTTTTTTTTTTCCAGAATAACCCGCACGGGCTCCAATCCAATTTCCAATGTAAAAAGTAATTATTAAAACTGGAATAACTAACATTAAAGTATAGGGAAGTGTTCTTTCAACTATGTTTATTACCGGTTCAAGCCTATATAACGTAGAATATCCTAAATCAAATCCAAAAAAGAAACTTCTTAAGAAGTTAATATATTGAATAGGAAGTGGATAATTTAATCCTAAATACTCTTCCAATCCCTTTATTTGTTCATCCCACACTGCTTGAGGGGTTCCTTGTGGTCTTTGATAAATATATTCCAAAACATTCCCCGGTACCAGTCTGGGTATCAGAAAAGCTAATGTAACTGCGATGAAAAATACAACAAAATAGAAAATTCCTTTTTTTATGGCCATACGTAAAAAGGAATTTGAAATGATTTTTTTAAAATGTGAAATGATTTTTATAAGTCTACGATTAGTAGTAGTAAATACAGCCATATCCTTTTTATCACTACTCCTAAGAATTTCTCCAAATATCGCAAGTAAGACCGTCAAGAAGGCAGGAATTAGGATGTAAAATATATAAAAGTTAAAATATCTAGGATGTAAAAAATATATAAAATATAAAATATCTATCAAAGCCAAAAACGAAAAAACAAATAACAAAATCACTCCAGGCACTTCCATAATAATACCAAGAGTTTTTCTATCTAGTGAAAGAGAATCCTGTTCTTCAATTTCCTTTTTCTCTGTTATTCCCATTTTTGTTAATCTCATTAGAGTATCATAGTAAAGAAGTTTATTTGTATTTTATAATTTCTTTAATAATTTATATATTTAATCGTAATAATAAAAGAAAAAAAAGTTATTTAATTTTAAAATTATATATGCTTATATCGATTACCTCTTTCTTTTTAATCTAAAAACAGTTACAATTGTAAGAGAAACGACTCCCACTAATAGAAAGATTTCTAAACCAAACCATGGAATCGCTGCTTCTGGTTTTCTGCCTGTGTTTACTAAATTCAACATTAATCTTGCTTTCATGCAGAATTGATCATCAGTCCAAGAGGTAATTATCTGTTGGAAGTCATTAGCTTCAGTAGCCCAGCCTGTCCATTGATACTCAGAAACAGCATACCAATATCCATTAACAAAGCCTGCTATTTCTGGAACTTCTTGTGCTATAATTTCTTGCATTCTGTTCAAATAAGCTGAATAGTTTGCTTCAGGTGCAGCATCTAATAAATTCCATAAGTCATTAAATTCATCGTTAACCCAGCTGCTTTGGTTTTTATTCCATAAGTGCTCTCCTCTCAGATAATCAAGAAATCTTGCAGGAGGATCTGCTAACCGATTCCCAACACAACCCATGGCAAACTCAAAGTTTTTATTGGCTATTGAATCTTGATAAACAGTTCCATATTCAACTTCCGAAACCGTTATGTCGATATTTAAATTCGTTCTTATATCATCAGTTACATAGGTTGTAAATGCAGTAGCATCAGTCCAGCCAGTAGGAGTAATTGCCGTGTAAGGTCCAACAGGAACTCCATTATAAGTCCATCCGTCAGTTACATTACCCGTCATACCAGGAATGCCTTCTAATATCTCTATTGCTTTAGAAACATTTAAATATTTTCTATAGTCTTGAGTAATTGTGGCATTATAGTAGGGCTCATGTAATATACTATTATTATCGATCCATCCAGGCTTAGCTTGTGTCCAATATCCCGAGGCAGCATCGCCAGGAATGGGATCATAATTAATAGCATATGATAAGGCTTGTCTGAATTCTGCTACCCCTAAAGGTGAATTTGCAAGCTCATGATTAGGAACAAGATTCATAAGAGCACTTGCTGCTAACATATATGGAGGATTATGACCATACCAAGTAGTAACATATGATTGAGAGCTACCTGGATCAGCGGTTTCCCATACTTCCCAGATGTTAGCATAATAACCACCAAATAAATCTATTGTTCCTTCAATAAAGGCAAGATCTTGTGCTGGATTATCCCAAAACGCGTTGGATGCCAAATATTTAGGAATACCACCTTCTTTACCAGGATTATCTCTTTGTTCTGGTGAATAATTTGGGAGATCTGTGTAAAGAATATCATGCCCCCACCAATCTTCTCCTCGATACTGATATATACAAGTTGTCTCCATTGCATTTCGATAGACAGGAGCATAAGGACCAGAAATTACTTTCCATTCGTCAGGTGTATCTGCCTTATCAAACCAATCATATTGAAAGGCTGCGGTTGAGAAATCACCAGCATCACTTTCTTCAGCTTCAATTGTAGTCCAAATATGTTCAGGTATAATTGGAATGTTACCTTTCATCCAAACTTCGACTTGTCGACTAAAATTAAAACCGGGGTTCATATCAAATCGAACTGTATCATTATCTACTACAACAAAATCAGCAAATCTTAATGCAAAATCAGTTTTATATCTAGCTTGCTTACCAGCAAGTTCAAAACTATATGCCACATCTGAAGCATCAATTGGTTCACCATCAGACCATTTAGCATTAGGATTTAATTCGATAGTAACGGAAGAACCATCCGCATTCCAAGCATAGGAAGTACCTATACATGGAACATCCACTCCAAGTAAAGTATTTCTCCCAAATAAGGCTTCATACATTCCGCAATCTGTACCTGGGTGTAAACCAGTACTCCATGGTATAAAATTACCTGCACCATTATAACTTCCTGCCATCCACATAGTTTGATAACGAGGCGAATCTGTAGATCGCTTTTTGGGAATACCGGGGACTGCTGCTACTGAGACAGGGCTCATTGCTATAGGAATTATCACAAATAATAATACACCTATAGCAATCGGAAATTTGTTTCCAATTTTCATTTTTTTTTCCCGATATTTTTTTTGTATTTAATTTTTTCTAAAAAAATATGTTTTTTAAAACACTCAAATTTTTATTATATTGGATATACTAAAAAAATAGTATATTGATTCTAATATCTTCATCAATATATATATAAACTTTTCGGTTTCGTAACTGACAAGTAGACTTAATAAAGTAGTTTGAATTAAGTTAAGAATATAAAATTTAAGAAATTTTTAAATATAAATTTTAATCTATAAATATTATACAAATATGAAAAATGTACTATTTTTTTAGATAAAAAAGTTTTATTTGCTTAGATCAAATATGTCTTTATTACTAGAGGTTTTAAAATGGAAAACGAGCGTTCACCAGATGATATTTCAGAAATAATATTAGAATCATTTAAAGATATTACGACGATTTTAAAGGCTGCTGGTTCTTCGAAACGTCTTGTAATATTGGGATATCTCTTAAAAGGACCTCGAAGTTTTTCATTTATGCTAGATCGCCTAAATGTCAAACGTACTACGATTAATCATCATCTAGATCTACTCTTAAGATCAAAATTAGTCGAAAAAGAAGAATGGGGAAGATATCAAATAACCGAAGCTGGTATCGAGTTTATTGTTAGCATAATTAATGCATATAAACTTATTAATGATCAATCTCAAAATGAACATGAAAAAATACTGAATGAATGGCCTGAATGGCCAGATTTTATAAAAGTCCAAAGAAGAATAAACGAGAATAAGGTAAGTATCCCTGCTTTATACGAAGGAGGTTGGAACTCCTATATATCCTCAATCACAGGAGTTCTAAATTTTTTGGGAGTTCAACATGATTATGTTTACATAAGTGGTATTACAGGTTATTGCTTTCTAGTAAGTATACCTGGAATGATCAGAACATCCCTGATTAAAGAGAGAAACCCTAATGATGCTTGGCAAGAAATTTATAGAGGTACTGAATCTTTTGGCTGGCAATTAAAAAAATGGGAACAAAAAAGAGAAAGTCCAGGAAAATGGAATATAGTTGGACAAGATCTTGATTTAGCCTTGAAACAATTTAACCAAGTTAAAGAAATTATAGATAATTATGATATCCCAGTTATACTATTTGGAATCCACGGTGCAGGATTTGGTATAATTAACGGTTACAGAAATGAAAGTTACCTTGTAAGTAGTTATTATCGAAAAGAAGGACGGGATGAAGTCCCCGTTAGATTTGATCAACTTCAGATACTTGATAAGTTTATATACTACTATTTTGATACAAAAAAAGAAAGAGAAGATACAGAAGTTATAGAAAAAAAAGCTTTAGAGCGAGCTGTCGAACTTGCTAAAGGAATAAAATTTTCTAATGAAGAATATAATGTTGGTCCCCAAGCATATGATTTCTGGATATCAATGTTAAATAAAGGAAAAGAGGAAAATATTGATATCTTTGGAAATTCCGTTTTAGGAATATACTATTTCGATGCGAAAGATGTAAGTTCGGAGTATTTAAATAGGTTATCTCGTAAATATAAAAACTCTCCTCAAGGATTCAATTTGAGGGAAGCAAGTAAAAATTATAGGGATGCTAAAATACATCTCGAAAATTTTACGGTCTTATTTCCATACTTCGAACCAGAGAATGGCCAGCTTACTCAGGAACATAGGAAGAAAGGAGCAGAAATTCTTAAAAATGTCAAGATATGCGAATTAGAAGCAATTGAAAATTTAGAAAAATCGATAGAAAAATGGAGATAATTACCTTCGAAAGTTCATTAGAAATCAATTTTCCATAACATATACTAACACGTATATGATAATTCCAGTAATAAATCCAAAAAGATGAGAAATATAATTAATCTGGGGATCGATTGTATAAAAATAGAAGAATCCGCAAATAGCACTATATATTATTGACCAGTAATACTTCTCCTTTATTATTAAAACGATGATAAAAGCTCCAGTTAATCCGAATATTGCTCCTGAAGCTCCTGCTGATGAAACGTAATAAGATATTTGTGAAGATATCAGCATATATCCAATATTACCCATTATTCCAGAAATAAAATATACGATCAAATATACATGTTTAGAAATAAGATTATTGATTTCGAAGTATGAACCTACACTAATTAAAAAAAAAGTGTTAATGAGTAAAGAAAATCTTCCTGAATGTATAAAAATTGAAGTAAATATTCTCCATAATTCAAATTTATTTATAATTTTAGGTAAGTCAAAAATAAAGATTTCCTCTATGTGAAAAACCTCAGTGAAAAGAATATAAATAAAAATATTCAAAATACAAATAATCAAAGTGAGTTTTATTCCCTTAATATTAGGGGTATGAATATTTCTTCTGGTATTATAAATACCTACATAATCATCATATTTTTCATTAATAAGATATTTTACAACTAATGGATCAGCACCCCACAGATTCTTTAGAATTTCATTAATAAATGCCTTTTTTGCTTGGGGATCTCCAACCTCAACTAATTTTTTTAGTAAAGGAAATGAAAAATTATATAGTAAGATACCAGTATCATAATTATTTCGAATCCAAAATTTCAAAATATTAACGAAAATGTGGAAACATTCATTTTTTGAGTTAAATTTATGATGATTCCAGTAAATTTTACCTTGAGTTATTGTTTCCTTTATTTTATCTTTGTTAGCATTTAATATTCTATTTAAGAAGGAATACTCAAGTTCTTGGAATCTTTCTCCTTGGATATAAATCAATATTTTATTATGTTCTAAACAAACTGTAATATATTTATTGATTTTGATTTTTGAGTTCATAACTAGTCTGTAATTCAATACTAATTTTCTTTTCAATTCTTAGAATTGATAATAATGTTTTATATTTTTCCCCTGATCTGATTTCATACCCAGCATCATTAATTATATTAATAACTTCAGATTATATTTTTTAAAATTTAGCGAGTATAGAGTTCAAATGTTGTTTGGATATTTTGATAAGGAACAGAATGAGTATGTAATTACTAGACCTGACACACCACTTCCATGGATGAACTATCTAAGTAATGGTAAATATTGTGCTATGATCTCTAATACTGGGGGTGGATATAGTTTTTATATTGATCCAAAAGATTTGAGAATTCTTCGATACAGGTATAATAATTTACCTGTCGACAGACCAGGGAGATACATCTATATTAAAGGTGAAAATGACTCCGAATATTGGTCTCCTACTTGGCAACCTGTTATAAAGAAGCTAGATCATTATGAATGTCGACATGGGTTAGGATACACAAAATTTTCATCATCCTTTCAAGGAATTCATGCTGAGATTCTATATTTTGTACCTATTAAAGATGATGTAGAAATATGGTTTTTAAAAGTTCAAAATAAATCCTCAGAAAGAAAAGAATTAAAAATATTCTCATATGCTGAGTTTTGTTTATGGAATGCTGAATCAGATCAAAAAGATCTTCAATATATTCAAAATGTTGCAGTTTCCAGATATTCTGCAGATGATAAGACAATTTTTTATCATTTATTCGATCTATCTACGTATATTGCTTTTTTCTATTCAAATGGAAATATTACTAGTTATGATTGTGATCGTGAAGCTTTTGTAGGAACTTATCGTTCTGAAGCAAATCCTATAAGTGTTGAACAAGGGAGATGTGAAAATTCTCAAGCTCTTGGAGGAAATCCTATTGCTGCTACATGTAATGAGGTTAGGTTAAATCCAAACGAAACTAAAGAAATTATTTTTATTTTAGGAGTTGTAAAAGAAAAATCACATGCAAAACATTTAATAAATAAGTATAGGAATGATGAGAATGTGAAAATTGAGTTTTTAAATTTAAAGGAGGTTTGGGATAATTATCTTCAGAATTTGATTGTGGATACTCCAGATCATGATTTCAATTCTATTATTAATGTTTGGAATCCATATCAATGCAAAACAACTTTTGATTGGGCGCGATATGTTTCTTTTTATGAAACTGGAATAGGTAGAGGTCTTGGTTTTCGTGACAGTAACCAAGATACTTTAGGTGTTTGTCACGCTCTTCCAAACAAAGTTCGTGATCGGTTAATAGAGCTTGCTAAAACTCAATTCGAAAGTGGAAAAGTATATCATATTTATTTTCCTCTGACAGGCAAGGGAGATTATCCCAATTATATTAATCCTAAGATGAAATTCTTTGGAGATGACCATTTATGGTTAATTTTTGCAGCTAGTAATTATTTAAAAGAAACAGGAGATCTGTCCATTTTAGAAGAAGAAATTAAATTTGTTGAGGGATCTGAAGAAATTTTTTATGAGCATCTGAAAAGAGCGATAAAATTCACGAGTGATAATATAGGCCCACATGGATTTCCTTTGATAGGTACGGCAGATTGGAACGATACACTTCAACTTCATGGTCCTAATAAAAATGGAGAGAGCGTGATGGTCGCTATGCAATTCTATAAGGCATTATTAGAATTAGGAGAAATAGCAGAAAGATTCAATCTTAAAAATGATTTTAATGAATATAATAATCTGGCTAAAAGGGTTAAAGATAACATAAATAAAAACGCCTGGGATGGAGAATGGTATGTCCGTGCTTTTGATGATGATGGAGAAGTGATTGGTAGTCAGAATAACAATGAGGGTAAAATTTTTTTAAATACTCAATCATGGGCTGTATTTAGTGGTATTGCTTCAAAAGAGCGGAGTTTCCAATGTATGAATTCTGTTCGGAAATTTCTTAACACTGATTTCGGTATTAAATTATTATACCCACCGTTTTCACGTTTTTATCCTAAAATGGGGGGAATTTCTACTTTTCCACCAGGTCTTAAAGAAAATGCTAGCATCTTTTGCCACACTAATCCATGGGCAGTAATAGCAGAATGCATTTTAGGACGAGGTGATATTGCTTATGAATATTATAAAAAAATTATTCCGACTACAAAAAATAAGATTGCTGAAATACACAAAACTGAACCCTATATCTATTCTCAAATGATAACTGGTAATGATCATCCAAAGTTCGGTACAGCCAAGAATTCATGGCTGACAGGAACTGCCTCATGGACAATGAAGACCGCCGTGGATTGGATCCTCGGGTTAAGACCTACTTTTAAAGGTTTAAAAGTAAATCCGTGCATACCGAAAGATTGGAATAAATATAGAGTAATTCGGAAATTTAGAAATGCGGTATATGATATATCAGTTCTAAATCCAGAACGAATATCAATAGGAATAAAAAAGGCTACGATTGATGATAAAGATATCGAAGGTAATCTTTTACCAGTATTCAATGATGGTAAAAAGCATATTATTAAGGTCAAGATGGGTTAATTGAAATTTTTTACAATAACCAATGATTAAAGATTTATATTTTATTAACTAATGATTAGAGACATTTATCATTTTAAGAAGGTAAATTCAAATAATCCAAATTAAATTTCTAAATATGACACGATTACCTGCGCTCTTTATAGGTCATGGGAGTCCTTATAATATATTTAATGAAAATGATTTTACTAAATCATTGAAAGATTTTGGCAAACACTTATTCTCTAAGTATAAACCGAGAGCAATTATAATAATTTCGGCACATTGGTTGACTCATGGAACACTATTAACAAATGATGATCATCCCAAGATGGTTTATGACTATTATGGTTTTCCTAAACATTTTTATGAATATATTTATCCCGCTAAAGGATCATCTAAAATTGCTAATGAAATTACTCGATTATTACCAGAGACCTTAAGCACTACAAATGAATGGGGAATAGATCACGCTGCGACTATTGTATTAGAGAATTTATTGCCTTCAGGAGCAATTCCGGTAATAGAATTAAGCCTAGATATTAGATACGCTCCACAATATCACTATGAACTTGGACAAAAATTAGCTAAATTACGAGAACAGAATTATCTTTTTATTGGAAGTGGTAATCTAATCCATACATTCAGGGAAATTAATTGGGATATGAATGCAAAACCATTTAAATGGGCTGTTGAATTAGACAGTATTCAAAAAAACGCACTAGATTCACATGATATCAATGTTTTAGTTAATTATGATCTAATAGAATTAAGCAAAAGGGGTTTTCAAACTAATGAGCACTACTTACCTATGCTTTACATTATAGGGATGCAGCAAAGGGATGAAAATATAAGTTATATCTATGAAGGGATTCAACATGCTTCAGTTTCACATAGAAGTTTTGTAATAAGAAAATTAGATTAACATCTTTGATCAAAAAAAAGGAAATTTAAAAATCGATTCTTTTTTGTACAGATTTGTTATTTTTAATGAATTTAGTGATATACTCTGCTACAGCAAATAAGCTTGAACGCTTAGCTGACGCTCTAAAAGTTAAATTAACTTAATGAAAAAAATATGCTTTCTCTGTTTTTTTCTTCTAAATATATCAACAAAAAATTGAGGAATTATTTAGTGAAGAAAGTTTAAACAATATCCATAATACTCATGAATCTAATTGAACACACTTCTACAATTTTATCAGTAAACCTACTTAATCTCTTGATCTAAATTAATAACTCTTCTCCATGATTTTGTTTTTTGTTCCCATAAAAAAACTTTTAATCCCTGTGTGTCTTCTCCACGTTTAAATATTTCTATTTGTTTGAACAGATCAAGGTTTTTTAGAACTTTTCTCATATCTCTTTTACGTAGCGTTCTTAACAATAAAAATCACTTCAGTTTGGCTCTTAATATTGTTATTATTGTTTCTTTTAGATCTTGACTAAGTTCATTTCTTTCTATACTTCTTTTAAAATATTTTTTGACAAAGTTATCCTCCCAGATAGCCAATGTTAAAAGCTTATAGTTTTTAAATTGCAGAATTGACAATGTCTCTGTTTTTTTATTAATTAATTCCTTTAGATATTTTAACCACATTTGAAATTCATCATTTTTATTCACTAAACTTATATCCTTATCATAAGAATCCATTAGTAATATACCTCTATAAAACGAGTTTCTTTTATTTAACATAATTATTCATAAACGATAATCCATAATCTCATTCTTTAACGATATCGTTTCACTTCTTCATTTATCATCTTTCGAAGTTCATTGCTTTTCGTTTCTAAATTTTGTAATGTTTCCAACCAACCAGCATAAATATTCGATTGTGGATCTCGATTTATGAGAAACTGAATCAGTTTCTTTAAATAGTTATATTCATACATAATTTTATCCCCTATTTTTAATTTAGATTTATCTACAATGTTTTTGGAAGTGTAAAATAAAAGGTTGAACCTTTATTTCTACCTTTTGATTCAACCCAAATTTCTCCTCCATGCAATTCTAATATACTTTTTGTAATATACAAACCCAAACCTGAACCTTCAACTAAAACATCAAATTGCTTAATTTTTCTGTTTATTGTTACAAACTTTTGAAATAGTTTTTTTTTCTCATCTTCGGTAAAGCCAAGGCCTTCATCTTTTATAGATGTAATAATAGTATTACCCTTCATTTTAGATTTTACTTCTATAATTCCTCCAGGAGGGGAATAATTTATCGCATTGGTCAAAAGATTCGTAATAACTTCATGTATCTGTTCTTTATTAAATTTCGTAATTATAGGATGATTTAAGTCTAATTTAATTCTAAAATTTTTCACTTTAACGAAAGTTTGCAGCTCATTCACGCATCCTTCTATTAGAGATCTTAAATCTTCTTTGGTAGTTCGCAGTTCAATTTTACTAGTTTCTAATTTGGAACTTGATATAAGTTTATTAATGATTCTATTCAGTTGTTCACTTTTATTTTGAATTTCATTTAGCATCACAATTAATTCTGGTTTTAAATTTTCATAATGTAATTTGAGTGCTAAATCAGCATTACCTTTTATAGCTACTAATGGCGCTTTTAATTCATGAGAAGCTCTACAAAGAAATTCATTTTTCAGGAAGTTTATTTTTTCCAACTCTAAATTCTTTTCTTTTAATTCTTGTTTAGATTCTTTAAGTCTTTTTACTATTTCTTTTTCTTCTGTAATATCTCGAGATACTAATATCATCTTTTTATTTCCTTCTGAATCAATGGTTACTTTTCCGTTTATATCCATCCATTTATATGAATTATTTTTCAGGCGTATTCTAAATTGTCCCCTCCCTTGACCCTCTTTTAATGTTTTCAAGAATATATCCGTAGTATTGTTTAATTCATAAGGATGTAAAAAATCAAAAACAGATTTCCCAATCATCTCTTCTTTGGAGAAGCCTAACATTTTTTCTGGAGTTTCATTTATGAATATTAAATCAAGTTTATCATCAAACACTGTAATAATATCATTAATATTTTCTGTAATAAATCGGTATTTTTCTTCTTTTTTTTTTATCTGGGAAACATCTTGTAATATTGCAATAAGTATGATGGATCTTTTATCCCTTTGTACAGTTCCATTTATAGAAAGCAGTAGATATTGCCCACTTTTATGCAATATTCTGTATTCATCTGATATTGAACCCCCATATTGTATTAAAAATTTCATTTTACTAATTAATTTTAAATGATCTTCGGGGTGGATGAATTTAAAACAATTTACTCCTAAAATTTCTTCTGAATTGTATCCTAAGAGATTATTTGCTTGAGCATTCATATAAATAATATTACCATTTAAATCTAACTCGATAATTATATAATTAATATGAGTAATTAGCGTTTGAAAAATCCCTTCCGAATTCTTTATTATATTATTGTGAGATGAAACTGTCATTTTAATTCCTTTTTTTATTATTCTATTGTTTAATTATTAAAATCTTTAAATTCAGATTTTAAAATTTTAATAAATTTTTCTTTCTTTTCCTGTTGGAGTGACTTTGCGTCTTCCCCTTCTCTAACATATAAATCAATGAACTTAGGATTCCAAATTGCTAATATTAGTATCAGGCAATTTTGAAATTGTAATTCAGTTAAAACTTTTGATTTTTTGTTTATTAGATATGTCAAATATGTTATGAATCTATCTTTTTTATTATTTTTTTGATATATTTCCAAAATTTCATCATAACAATCCATTTATGATCATCATTTAAGACTTATATTATGTTCGGGTTTTGTGCAAAAAGGTCTGATTCTAAATCTATTTTGTGCAATTACCCAATGATTATAATACTAAAAAAAATTAATAAATTAAAAGATGATCCTCTATAATTTTGTTATTATTAACAGAACGAATTTTTATCAATTTTTTAGAATTTTGCATAAAATAATCGAAAATCTTATTCTCATGTGCAAATTTATGATAATGACTGTGCATCAAACAGCGAATATAAGGCTATAACAAAAAAAAATTTATTATATAATAACCGATATTAATAAACATATTAAGAGATACCCACATCACTAATAAAATTAAATTTCTATCTTGAAGTGAGGTTAGCAATATACAGATAATCTATTACCTAGGAGAAATATTATCAAAAGAAATTGGTATATCGGAAGCGGCTTCAAGGGGTCTTATTAAATTAGCAATTAAAGAAGAACTTACCCCGTTTCAGAAACTAAATACGATGGATTTAAGGGATTATCAAAAAGTTATTCAAAATTCTCTAAAAAGAAGACTTGAGAACCTGAATATTAAGAAATTTAAGCAAATTATAGAAATATTATTAAAAGAAATATTGGAAAATCAATCATTAATCACAATGGAGAAGATATAGGGGAGGATTATTATGTTATTGCAGACAGTAGTTATTATTAATTACTCATTTCAGCTAGTATGGATTGTATTACAACTGTTTGTAGCTACTTTTCTTTTAATTAAAATGATAAAGACAAAGACTTATAATCTACTCCCTTTAATCCTGTTTTTCCTTATAACTAGTTTAAGATTGGTTTTCTATGCCTTAGTTCCATCACTAATTATAATAACTTTATTCTTAAATCAATTTCCAAATATTCTAATCGTGATTTTTACTAAATTAACATTTTTCAAAGATAAAAAGAGTCCTTTTAAGATCTTTCTATTAATTTTGATCATAGTCAGAAGTATAGATTTCATCATTAGATTAATCTTTCAAATTTCAATACCTATGACTACTTCTTTAGAAGAGTCTAACTTAGTATACTACTTCTTTATTCTTTTTTCAATAACAATATCGTTTTTATTGTCTCATCTCTGGTTAGGTATAATTGCATTGAAATATTACTACTACTTAAAATATATCAATATTGAGCCTTGGGTTAAAAAGAGATATCAATTGATTGGCTTGAGTTCTATTATTTATTCTTTAAGTATTTTTATATATTATTTCATTCCCTACAATGTAATAGGATTATATGAGTTTCCAAATGTTATTTATTCATATATAATTTTAGGATTTACAATTTTTTATTCTATATGTGCATTTATCGCATGGATAATGCCAAAACGCTTAAAAAAATTCTATAATAGAGGTTTTAAGAGACTATCTGAGAAGGAGTATAGTGAAAATGAACTAATGGAAGTCATTGAAAAAGAGCTTAGTAAAGATAAGTAAATTCATAATATATTTTAAATCTCATTAAAACAGGGGAATATTAGAATTTTTAAACATAAAGTTAAATTTATTCACTATAATTATACAATATAATTTCATTAAATTTTTTAGATTATTATAATGATGATGAATACTTTTTTGGAGGAATTAGTTAACGCCATACCAGATCTCGTTGTAATTTTTAATTTTGAGGGGAAAGTAATTAACGTTTCACAAAATGTTTTAGATTTTTACGATATTGAAGATAAAAATTACTTTATTGGAAAGCATATCTCTGATTTTGTGGTTTCAGAACAACATAATGAACTTCAAGAAAATTTTAAGGAACTCAAGACAAAAGGATCCATAAAAAAACATGAATACAAATTATTAAAGCCTGATGGAAGTTCTTTTTATGGAGAATTTAAAACAAAGCTCATGAAAAATAAAATTGATGGAGAACGTATTTTTATAACTGTAATGAGAGATATCACAACCCAAAAGGCTCTACTTGATGAATTGAATAATTCAAAGCGAATGTTTCAGTTAGTATTAGATAATATTCCTCAACATATTTTTTGGAAAGATATTGATTCAAAATACCTAGGGTGCAACAGAAATTTTGCTAGAGTAGCTGGTGTTGGAGATCCAGAAAATATAATAGGAAAGATAGATCATGACTTAGCGTGGAGATTTGAAGAAGCAGAATCATTTTATGAAATTGAGCGTTTAGTGATGGAATCTGGAAAACCCGAATATCACGTCATTGAACCACAAACCCAAGCAGATGGAAAACAAGCATGGTTAGATATAAATCGAATCCCTCTCCATGATTCGGAGGACAAAATTATAGGAATTCTTGGCACTTATGAAGATATTACAGAACGAAAAATTGCAGGGGAAAAATTAAAAGAATCTGAGGAGAAATTTAGAAGTCTTGTCGAGACTACCAGTGATTGGATTTGGGAAGTGGATCGAAATAATAAATATGTTTATTCCAGTCCAAAAATTAGAGAACTACTAGGTTATGAGCCTGAAGAAGTTATAAGTAAAACTCCATTCGATTTAATGCCAGGAGAGGAAGCTAAGCGTGTGAGAAAAATGTTTGAGGAGATAATTATATCCCAAAGCTCGTTTGAAGGGTTGGTAAATAGAAATTTACACAAGAATGGACAAATTATAATACTTGAAACGAGTGGTGCTCCAATTTTTGATATTGAAGGAAATTTTCAAGGATATCGTGGTATTGATCGAGACATTACTGAGCGAATGAAAGCAGAATTAGAGTTAATAGAATCAGAAGGAAAATTTCGAACTATTACTGAGCAATCCTTTTTAGGAATAGTAATTCTACAAGATGGGAAAATAAAATATGCTAACGAGGCTCTATTAAATACAACAGGATATTCCCAACAAGAAGTATCAACTTGGACGCCAAACGAATTCTTCAAATTAGTTCATCCTGAGGATTTATCAATTGCGATGAAAAGATTCCAAAGAATGGAAACGGGAAGCTTTGGCATAGAAGGAGCTCACCCTTACAGATTATTTACAAAATCTGGTGAAGTAATATGGATCGAAATAAATTCTAAGGTAATCCAATATCAAGGAAAAAATGCAGTTTTAGTTTCTCTCATTGATGTAACAACAAGGAAAAAGGCAGAGAATCTAATAGTTGAAGAAAACAAGAGACTATTAGAATTAGATGAATTAAGAAAAGAACTTATTACAAGGATTTCGCATGAATTAAGAACCCCACTCACATCGGTTTATGGTGTATCTCAACTCTTATTAAGAGATTCAACTTTAAATGAAGAGATAAGATCTTATCTTGAAATATCACATAGTGGTATAATACGGTTAAAAGAGCTTGTAGATAATTTATTAGATGCTTCTCAATTGGATATTAAACAATTAAATCTTAATCTCGAAGAACAAGACTTAAGTGAAGTAATGAGGGAATGTGTCAAGGAATTAATGTATCTAGCATCATCGAGACAAATAAATATCGATTTGGATTTACCTAATGAAATCTATTATAATGTAGACAAAAATAGATTTTCTCAATCAATAATAAACCTTATTTCGAATGCAATCAAAAATACACCTTCTAGAGGAAAGATAAGAATAGAATTAAAAGAGTCAGAAAATTTAATTGACATCATTGTAGAAGATAATGGAGTAGGAATTACCCTGGAAGAAAAAGAGAAACTATTTCAAAAGTTTGGGAAAATTGAGCGATATGGTCAGGATCTTGATGTGGACATAGAGGGAGCAGGTTTAGGACTTTATATTACAAAGGAAATAGTAGAGCTTCATGGAGGCAAAGTATTAGTTGAATCTGATGGAAGAAACAAGGGTGCTAAATTCTTTATACGTTTTTTTAAAGAAATGAGGGAGAATGGTTAGGAATATAAATTATTTTTTTTTTATTTCTTTCAGAAACTTCTCGACTAGTTCAAAATCTTTTAAATTAAAAGGTTTTGATATTAAACCATCAACACCAAATTCAACCATTTTTTCCGCAACTTCTGAACTTGGTACAGCAGTTAAGAATATGATTTTAATATCATTATAATCAGGATTCGATTTGACTGATTTTAGAAAATCATACCCATTTATATCTGGTAAAATAATATCAAGTAATATGATTAATGGTTTAGACTCTTTTAGAAGGTCTAATCCCTTCTTACCCGCTCTTGCTTCTTTACAAGAATATCCTAAATGCCCAAAGTATCTTATTAGAAAATTCAGTGTCTCAATATTATCTTCTATGATTAAAATATCATATTTGATTTTGTCTCTATCCATAATTTTTTCCTCTTCAAGTTTTAAGTTTTCAAAATTAGATATTATAAATTCTTCAAAAGAAAGGCACTGGTTATAAATGTTCTTTAATTCTGTAACAACCCCAAAATCTAGAGAATATTCCTTCCCTTCAATTAGTAATTGTAGATAAGCCATAATTGTGGTTAATCTTTCTTTTAAATCATGAGAAATTCTTGAAAGCACGTTAGTATTTTCTGGTTCTTTTTCACTATAGGGGGAAGATTTATATTGAATATAAAAATCGATTGCTTCTTTAACTAATTTTGATAGAGTAGAATAATTGCTTTTTTTGACAAATGATACCCACCTTTCTTTCATATTCTTAGAAACATAGAGTGCAACACGTTCTTTATCAATGTCGTAAAGACGTTCACCTTTTTGCCATTTTAAGAATCCTTTAGTAATTTCATTATTCCAAATTGCATTTTTCCCTGTTTCTAATTCATAATTCTTCATTTCTTCTGTTTTTTGGACTTTTTGCGCCATTTTTCTTTATCCGAAATTATGTTTTTAATTTTCTTTAATAAAAATAAATAATTTTGCACATAAAAAATTATCTTTTTTCTTATAATTAACAACTGTTAATAATGAAAATACGTTCTATCAACATGAAAAGATATAGGCAAAATAAGACTTTAATAAGTTCATTTTTATCTTTATTTTGATTGATCTAAATGTACAAAAGTTCTTGAGAGCTAAATATTTCTTGCACAAATTTTTTAACAAGCTTTTTAAGAAATAGATTTCCAACTATTATATATTCGAGGTCTAAATCTTGTAATCAATAAATAACAAGAACACATTTTTAAAATGTCAAACAACAAAAAAAAAAAAGATACTAAAGAACATCTACAATTAATTGTAAATCATATTAGAGATATCATAGTAGAATCTGATTTAGATGGATATTTTACTTATGTGAGTCCACAAGTAAAAAATATTCTTGGTTATAATCCTGAGGAAGTTATTGGAACTAATGGTTTTAAATTCATCCATCCCGAAGATCTTCCTAATTTATTGAGTAAAATGAAAAACTTAATAGACGGTGGAGGTCCAATATCTGCTGAATACAGAGCATTACATAAGGATGGACATTATGTACATTTATCTGCCAATGGAACTATTTTACGGGAAAATGAAAACATAAAACTTACTGCAGTATTAAGAGATATATCGGTCCAAAAAGAGGTTGAAGAAAAATATCAGTTCATTACAGATAATATTAATGATATGATTTCAGTTTTTAACGATAAATTCGAGTTATTATTTATAAATGAAACACAGGAACGGATATCAGGATTTTCAAAAGAAGAAATCATAGGCAAATCTCCTTTGGAATTTTTGCATCCCGATGATATAAAACACGCTAAACTTCTTTTAAAAGAAGCGTTAAAAGAAGGTCAAGGCCGAGGACAATATAGAATGCGCACAAAAGACAATTCCTATAAATGGATGGATGTAAACGGAAGGGTAACATTTGATTCGAATGGTAATAAAAGGATATTATTAGTTTCTCGAGATATCACCAGAGAAAAGGAAATAGAAATCAAATTAAGAGAATCTGAAGAAAAATATAGATTAATCTTTGAAAATGCGAATGATCTCATTAAAGTACTAAATAATAAATTTGAATATGAAGATCTAAATGAAAATGTACATAGACAGATTCTTGGCTATTCTAAAAAAGAACTATTAAAAGAAAGTCCTCTTACTCTTGTACACCCAGATGATCGAAAACGATCAGCTATTTTATTAGGTAAAATATTAAGAAAAGGAAAAGGCTCATATCAAACACGTTTTGAACATGAAGATGGTAGCTATAAATGGTTGGAAATTTCGGCGAAGAATTTTGTAGATGGTGCCGGTAATAAGAAAATTATTACCATAGCTCGAGACATTTCTGATCGTAAAACCAGTGAAAGAAAATTAAAGGAATCCGAGGAAAAATTAAAAGAACAAAATAAAGAGTTAGAACAATTGAACAATTTAAAAAATGAATTTCTTAGAAGAGCATCTCACGAGCTAAAAGTACCATTAGTAGCTATAAAGGGTAACGCCGACTTAATTTTAAATTTACATTATGAAAATTTAAAACCAGAAGTAGTGAAAATGATAGATTCAATTCAAAGAGGTTGCGAAAGAATTGAGGATATAATCCATAAATTAATTGAAAGTTCAAAATTAGAAACTAGTAAAATCGAATTAATTACTTCAAAAGGAGATATTGCAACACTTATAAAATCATGTGTTGATGAATTACAAACTTTCGCCAAAATGAAATTATTAAAAATTGATGTAGATATAAAAGATATTGGGATTACTAAATTTAATAAAGAGCAAATTCGTGAAGTTATTTCAAATTTACTTAACAATGCTATAAATTATTCTCCTCCAGGGGGATTGATAGAACTACGATCTGAAATTAAGGGTAATACTATTGTTACCTCGATAAAAGATGATGGTTTTGGTTTTACTGAGGATGAGAAAGAGAAGCTGTTTCAAAAGTTCGGAAAATTTAGCAGAAAGAACCAAGGATTCGATGATATATTAGGTGGTTCTGGATTAGGTTTGTACATATCAAAAAAAATCATAGAATTGCATGGAGGAGAGATTTGGGTTGAGTCAAAAGGTCGAAATAAAGGTTCAACTTTCTATTTTACACTTCCAATAGTATTTAGCAGATAAATTTATAATATAATTATAAAATTTATAATGAGCATGAACTATCTATAATCTTCAGTTGTTTACTGAGTTTAAAGCCAACTTCTGCTTAAATGCCAATCTGAAGAGTTCACTCTTGATAATTAATTATTTGTTATTATCTTATGGCAATTGACTTTTTATCAACTTCATTAGGTCATCTTCAGATAATTCTTTATCATCCGGAGGTTCATACCCTTTTTTACTATTTATGTAATTTTTTAGATATTCAGGAATTATCCACGCGATAATCATTCCTATTATAAAAATCAAGCTTAAAATTACAGTTATACTGAAGTGGATCAAACTTATTATATCAGAAGGATCACCAAACTCAGTATTCCACGGTAAGAATAAACCTAATAGCGCATGGAATGGCCATAAAAAAGAAACAATAGAAATAGCTTTATATCTTGTTTTTAACCAAGGAGCAACATTAATGTTACGCAATCTTTTATACGCAGATAAAGAAGACCATCCTAACCAATAAAAAACTAGGAATAGACAGCAGTTTATTATAATCAGTTCAGAATATCTAGTAACTGGATTTAAATTAATTTCAACCAACAAACCAAGAAAGATTCGAGTGAACATAAAGACTAATGATAAGTATAATAATAGTCTAGCTTTGTAATCAACCTTCCGTCTATGGAAGGTTAAGTAAGTAAAGAAAGCGATTAAGAAATAACCTATAAATACAAATAATTCTTCAAAGAAATAACCATAACCTAATACAAAATTACCGAACAATCCAACAAAAAATAATACAAAACCGATACCCATTGAATAGAGATTAATAAACTTAATTTGGAATGCTTTGATGAGTAAAAAAATCCCAAGAAGTAAGTTATCAAGTATTATGATCCATAATAGAATTGTAAACAGAATCATAATCATATTGTAAAACTCTTTATTTTTTGTTTGTTGAGTTCAAAAATACCTCGAGTAGCTTATTCTGCAAAAATTTTTGATTGTATAATTACTTTCTCATTTCAATTTGTACAAAATTCAAAATTCTTCAACTTTTATTGATAGATAACTAGTTTAAACTATTTCTCTATAAAGAATTTCTTGAAAAATAAGAAAAAGAAAATAATATTATAAAAGATTTGAAGCATATTGTTTCACTAAGAATTCAATCTTTCCTGAATCTGTTTGATTTTTTTCAAGTTCAGGGCACATATTCTCTAGGTGTGTTAATAGTTCATCTAAACCATCTTCAGCATATTTAACATTCACCCTATCACCATTATTAATTACAATAGAACCTAACAAATTTTTAGATCGCTTAAAGATAATTAAATTGTCACCAAATTTTAGTTGATCCAAATCAGAATGGAATGATTGTTTGACAAAGCTGTTAATTGCTGAGAAAAGTCCTCCTTGAAGAATATCCTCATCTGAAGAAGATGTAAGGGGTACACCACCTTGATCGAAAATTGTTACTGCTTTTGTGTTAATTTTTTTAGTTAGTTGACTTCCAGTTAATTTATAATAAATTTTCATAAATGCTTTGACAATTCCGTATCCCGTTTTACATGAAATAGGCATAACTTCAAAAGAAGGTAATTTATTCAAATCTAAAACTTCGATTATATCACTGATACTCGCCACCGGTTGCAGATCATATTTATTTGCTAAAACAATCAATGGATTCTTCTTAAAATTATCTGATAATTTCCATAACTCCCTTTTTGCTTCATTAAATCTTTCTTTAGCATGAGCATCTATCATAAATATAACGCACTCAGCTTGTGAAGCTTCTCCTAGCCATAAATCTCGAAAATCTTTTTGCCCTCCCATATCGATTAAATTTATTCTAATACCTTGCACTTGCAAAGTGGTCAATTCTTTACCCATTGTTGGAGTGTGTTCTATAAAGGTTCCATTTTGAAGAAAACTAACCATAGTACTCTTTCCAGCACTATCTAATCCACATATAACAACTTTCTTTTCTTTTGTAAAAACTCTTTTTAGAAGATTTCTAATTCCCATTTTTGCCAACTAGTAGAGTAGTTTGAAATAATGATTTTATTCTTAACTAATTATGCTGATTTTAAAATAAAAAGTTGAGCTTTTTTACTGATTTTTGTTCTATTGCTACAAATAAGATTCTTCTTGTTAATTTGCTGATATCCTCTTTCAGAATCAAATATAGTCTAGGTAAATTCAACTTAGTCAAGGTTCAATAAAAAATTGAAATCTGGTTTTTATCATAAAATAAATCTATATCGAACTAATCCTTTATGACAAATTTTGCGATCCAAGCACCCATAATTTTCTTTTCTTCCTCTAGATCTGGGAAAATATACTTTTCATAGAATCCCTTAGTACCTAAAAAGAGTAATATCATTGCGAATAACCTACAGAAAATAAAAAATACTTCAATGGGAACAGTTTGTCCTAAAGCCCAAAGCAAGAAGAATAAGCCCATCCCAACTGCTTGTCCATTTAGCTTTCTTTTTCCATCTTTAATTAGTAAATAAGCAGATCCATAACCCACCAACATAGCATATATGATGAATGGTAGAGCTGAATTTACTTGAATTCTTCCAGCAATAAGATAGAAAGCTATGATGAAGGGAAGCGTATATAATTTAGTCAACTTTTTTAAGAAAAATATAAATTCCAGTTGAATCACGAATAAAATATTGCCAATTATCTGCCCAATGGTAACATATCCAATTATTTCAACGTCCAAATTAAGATCAAGAAGATAAAACAACATATCAATTACAGATTTCATTAAGACAGCAATCATGTATACAGAGATGGCAATTAGAATCCGGTTTTTATTATCTTTCCAAGTATTTAAGGTAATTTTTATCGATAATAAGCCAAATATAAAATACATACCTTCTATTATCATATAGAGAAACTGTGGCATTTTATTGAATAACCTCCTCTTTAAATGGCCTAAATAGTCCCAGCGAGAAAAACAAAATAAATATATTATATGTAAATATTATTATCTGATTGACAAAAGAAATCTCGATTACCAAAGTACTAAAGGCTAAAGTAAAAAAGATGGCTAAGCCAAGTGCTCCATTATCTCTCACTCGAAAACTTGTAAAATATATAAATGAGAGACACAGTACAGCTGTTATTTGTATATACAATTCAAGCCAGTCGCTAAATCCAGTTAAGTAATAAAAAATTATCATTCCACCAAAGATAAATAGTGAAAAGAAATAAAAAGTCTCCAATCTATTAATATAAAATACTAAACTAAGACCTAAAGATACCATAGTACCAATTAATATCGAATATAAATTTATATATGTTATACTATACCCAAATATTTCCTCTGGGAATAATGACAACTCAACCAAGTATTCCAAAACACTCATTAGGGCGAAACTAAATAAGATTCCAAAAATTATTAAACGAACATTATTATGTTGCCCTGTTGTCCTTTTTTCTTTAATAATCCTCCTTCCTAAGATTACTGTAGCAAATGGAATAAGAGTAGCGCTAAGAAAATAACCTATTACTCTTAGATTTTCAACAATAATATCTTCTACCATTAGAAAAAACTTCCTTTTAACTGTGGTTTTTGTTTTAAAACCTTTGCTTTAATATCTCTAAAGATTCTCGATAATTCTATAAATTTGTTTTCAATGAGAATATCCTTTTCTTGATTCATCCCTTCATAAATGAGATTATGGTATTTAGTTAAAATCAATTCACTAAGTAATCCATTTTCTTCTAAAATATCTACAAGTTCTTTCAGAGTATGTTTGTATATATCAATTTTATCATGTTTATTTAGGAGAATTGATAAAGAGAATAAATCATCTCTCTCACGCTCTTGTTTTACTTTAAAAATGTATGATAATACTAGATATTTATTTAACTTATCTTCGATGAATTGTCCAACTTTAGAACCAATAGGAAAACATTTACTAAGAAGTTCGGTTTCAGTCATAATTGATTTTAGAGAAGGAGTTGAGCTTATTATTTCAGGATTACTTCCAATGAAACCACCTAATTTCGCGAGAATTGCATACTCTGTAGCCATTTTTAGAACCTACTTCTTAAATGTTCAATTATTGAAATAGTATTATTCTTTGTTTCAATATTCATAAGATTATGAACTTATAAAAAATTAGATGTTTTTTCACTTTTTTTGTGACATTAACACATAATATTGCACAAATCTATTTTATTTTTGCACAGAAAGAAATGAAAATATGATTATGTAATCATAAATCTATAAAAAATAATCGCTTCTTATATTATATTTGATAAAAAATCTATTAATTCTTTTGATATCAATTTCTTTCTTAAACGATTAAATCTTTATTTTGGAGAAAACGTTTTTTGATCTACATCGTTGATAAATTTTATCAACCCCTCAAAAAATTTCTTCTGATCATCATAGAAAGCACAATGACTACCATTTGGGCATAATAAAAATTGTCCTTGTTGTACTTGGGTAGATACCCATCTCATATGCTCGGGATCCATTGTATCGTAAGTAGCTCCGATTACTAAAGTAGGAATTTTTATTTTAGATAAGTCAGAAGTTCTATCCCAATTTTCTAACGTACCCCTTATCCCAAATTCACTAGGACCCTGCATTGGTACATAAACATCCTCATTAAGATGTTTGAATGTTCGATTAATGGGTTCTGGCCATTGCTCAACAGGTATGCGTACAAAATGCTCTGTGTAATAATTAGATAATAATAATTCCATATAATGAGGATTATCAAAATCTTCCTTAGCCTCCAAATCTTTAATTTCAGCTAAAACTTTGGGATCAAGTTTAGGTCCAAGGACTTCATCAGCATATTTTCCATAAGCAGGGGCACTCATCATCATGTTGGAGATTATTAGACCTTTAAGATTACCCTGATATTTTAATGCATATTCAACTGCTAGTATGCCTCCCCAAGATTGCCCAAATAGATAGAAGTTTGATTTTTTTAATTTTAAAGCTTTTCTAACTTGTTCTACTTCTTCCACAAATCTTGGAATCTCCCATAATCCCGGTTCCTCAGGTTGATCACTATAAAAAGATCCTAATTGATCGTAATAGTAATATTCAAAACCCTCTGCAGGAAAAAAACTATCAAAACATTCAAAGTATTCATGTGTTGCACCCGGACCTCCATGCAACAGAAGGACTTTGATTGTTGGATTATTTCCTATCCTTTTCGTCCAAACTTTAAATTCACCAAATTGTGTCTGGATGGGTATCATTTTTACTCCTCCAGATAACACATCTTCACGACCAGTATTATTAAAATATTCACCTAAGGATTTTTCTGAAGGCATAATAAAATTTTTTAGAATAGCTTTTTAGAAATGGATTAAGACTTATAAGATTTAAAATTATTTAAAATAATATTAACTTTAATTAAGATTTAATAAATAGCAATTAATACATGATTCAATTACGCCAAGCAACAGAGACAGATTACGACTTCTGCTATCTTCTTAAAAAAGCTACTTTAAGAGAGTATATTACTAAAACATGGGGATGGGATGAAGAATGGCAGAAAGATTATCATTTTAAGCATTTTAAACCAGTTCAACTTAAGATAGTAACCAAATCAGGTAAAGACATTGGCTGTATTTCAATCAGAGAAGAAGAAGATCATTTCTTTTTCTCATTAATAGAAATTCTACCACAGTTTCAGAATCAAGGAATTGGTACTACATTAATCAAAGAATTGTTAAAAAAAGCGAAAGAAGAACAAAAGGACGTATATCTCCAAGTTTTGATTTCGAATGAAAAGGCTCAAAGATTGTATGAACGACTTGGGTTCAAAGTGAAAGAAAAAACAGAGACGCATTATAAAATGGTATATCACTCATAGTACCATTTCCAGCATTCAATAATTTTCATAACATTATAGTTAACTCCTTTTAAATCTGGCATATGAGCTTGTTTTATTAGATAAACCCAACCAGAAATATGCGCATGACTGGCTGGTGTAAGTGGTCGATTGACATCAAATATATATGATTGAATATTTTCATAAATTTCTAATTGTTTCGTTCTATTCGTCTCTTTAATTGCTGTGTCCATCATATCAATTAAACCACCTTTGGTTGTATCATTAATTCTTGAAAAGCAAGAATTAGAATCTAAATTAAACAAGGGATCAATAATATTATAGGGATTTAAATAATCAGGGCACCGACCCATATAATTAAGATCCATTTCCCAAGGGGTTTGTTCCCCCACGCTCAGATATTCTTTCCAATCTCTTGTAGTTTCACTAATTTGGATTCCTATTAAATCAAAATTTAAACTCAATAATTGATTTAAACGCAAATTCGTTGTACTTCCAAAATGGCAATTAATTTCTAAGTTTCTACCAAGTATATTTTTCCCAATCCAATCTGAATCGTTATTAATATCATAATTGCTAACATTGAGACCGCCACGTGCAACAATATCTGCAGCATTATCTTTTAAGATTTGTCTTGCTTCTGCGAGATTGTAAGCATAAGTACGAGATATATCACTTGCTTGAATTACTGAAGCATTATGTCCAGGCATTGCACGAGGGACAGCAGTAGTTCCCTCAATGCCATAACCACTCTGGATTTCATCATAAATATATGTATAGTCGATTGCCAATGCAAGAGTTCTTCTTAAGTATGGAGGATTTCTCTGATATTGAGGATTCCCTAGCATTGTGCCATTGGGACTTCTGGAACCACAATAAATTTCTAAATAAAAATAACATAGATCCTCACCGACATCTATAACTAAATATGGAGGAGGACCACAAAATGTTAGAGGAGGAATTTCAAATAAGTAATCAAATTCTCCATTACAAGCTGCAGTAAAGTAATTATGTGAGATAGAAGTAGGTTCATCAATAAATCTAAACTCAATCATCTCAAAATATCCTGCAAAACCCCAATAAATACTGCTCCTTTTCAAAATTAATTCTTTATATCTTTCATAGTGTAGGTATTCGTAGGGGCCCGTACCAATTAATTTATCCTTAGTTATATCCAAATACTTGTAGAAAGGGGTGGATTCAGGACTTAAAATTTTCACAAGACCAGAAGCAAGAAAATCATTTAATGCTCCAAAAGGAGTGTTCAAAATTAAAGTGAAATTAAATGGATCCCTCGTATCATTGGCAATAAATTTATTAAAGATTGGGGTCCCATCACTAAAAAAAAATAAATTTGACGAAAAAGCTTCCCTAGATGTTTCATTGAGTGGTAGATCTCCCGTAGTGTTACAAAACCATTGCCCTCTTTCAAAATTCCACTTTACATCTTCAGCAGTCATTAATGTGTTATCATGAAAATATACATTTTCTCTTAATTTATAAGAAATTCGAGTAGGTGATTCCCATATCCAATATTCTACAAGTACAGGTTTTAAGCTATAATTATGTATACCGATTCTAGAATATGAAGATAAATCATATTCAACTAAAGACTGAGTTATCTGATGTTGTATCATACGAGAATAGTAATCCCCAGTATCAATTGGATCAAGCACAATATAAGAATTAACCCCCCCAATTACTGCCGTGTAATTAGAATGATAAGGGGTATCAGTAGTATTTCTGGGGGATAATGGAAGAATAATATTGCTTATCAATGATGCTCCGACTAATACTGTTAGTATAGTAATGGCTAAATCCTTTTTTTTTAAGTCCATTTCTTAACCTCTATTAATAACAAAAGTTTGATTAATCATCCTCATACCAATTCTTAACTTCTAAAAGTTTCATTACATTGTAGTGAACTCCTTTCAATGATTTTTTATGGATTTGCTCTAGATGGTAAACCCAAAGAGGAATGTGAACATGACTTGCCGGTGTAAGTGGTCGATCGACATCAAAAATATATGATTGAATATTTCCATAAATTTCTAACTGTTTAGTTCTATTCGTCTCTTTAATCGCAGCTTTCATCATATAAGATAACCCTCCAATGCTTGTATCATTAATCCTTGAAAAACAAGAATAAGATTCAAGATTAAACAAGGGATCAATAATATTATAGGGATTTAAATAATCAGGACACCAACCAATATATCTAAGATCCATTTCCCACGGTTTTTTCTCTTCTAGGAAGTAGATTGGATCCCAATCTATTGGGATTTCTGAAGCTTGAATTCCGATTAAATTAAGATTAGAATCTATTAATAGATTCAGATTTTGATTTATAATACTTCCAAAATGTCTATATAAATAAAAAGATCTTCCAAGTAGATTTGCATTAGTCCATAAACCCTCATCAGTTCCGGGGTAGCTTGAGTCCCATGTAGCACAAATAGGATTATATATTTTCATGAGATCTCTTGCCATTTTTATGCCAGTGGTAAAATTATAATAGCTTGCTTGAACTACTGATGCATTATGACCTGGCATCGCTCGAGGAACTGCTGTTGTCCCCTCGGTAGCTAATCCGTTCTGAATTACATCATAGATGTAAGTATAGTTAATAGCAAGCGTTATTGCTCTTCTTAATGTTGCATTATTTCTCTGATATTGATAATCACCAGGGACTATTAAGTCTCCAGTCGTATCTCTTGCACCACAATAAATTTCTAAATAAAAATAACATAAATCTTCGCCGACATCTTCCACATGGAAATTAGGATCACCATTAAAGGTATCGATATAAGATTCTGGTACACCACTAACATAATCAAACTGTCCAGCTAAACCTGCAGTCATCCGTGCTGTATCATCTTCAATAATTCGAAATACTGCCGTTTCAAAATATCCTGGAAATGCCCAATATAAATCATTCCTAGATAGTCTCACTTCTTTATCTCTTTTAAAATGCACATATTCATATGGACCGGTACCAATTAATTTTTCTTCTGCTAAATCTAAATACCTATAAAATGGAGTAGATGCAGGAGATAAAATGTTGATTGCACCAAAAGTAAGAAGATCTAACAATGCTGAAAAAGGAGCATTCAAATTTATCGTGAAACTTAGTGGGTCAATTGTATCATTTGCTTCAAAACTCTTAAAAATATAAGTTCCATTTTCAAAAAAGAATAATTTTGAAGGAAATGCCTCCCAAGAGCTGTCATTTGCAGGAAGAGTTCCCGTAGCATTGCAGAGCCACATAAGTCTTTCAAAATTCCATTTTACATCTTCAGCAGTCATTCGAGTATTGTCATGAAAGTATACATTATCTCTTAATTTAAAAGAAATTCTCGTAATATTTTCCCAAATCCAATATTCAGATAGAACTGGTTTTAATTGATAATTTGGATGGGTAGATAGATCATATTCAACTAGAGATTGAGTAACTTGGTGTTGGAAAACACGAGAAGGAGCGTCCCATGTATCAATAGGATCAAGTGCTGCGGGATTACTACCATATCCAATTACAACGTTATAAAAACTCGGGTAATAGGGTTCAGTTTTTATAGGTGGAATTATTGTGAGAAAAGCTACAAAAAAAAGAATATTAAGAACAATTGATATTATAAACAGATTATCTATACTCCGTTCTAAACCTCTTTCTTTTCTCATGGTGGATTTTCCTTTAATAGATCGATTAAGTAATTATAATATTGAAAGTTTAACCAAAAGCGGTTGATAGGATTTGGGGAAGAAAAATAAAAATACCTAATAACATTGTAGTCAAATTGGCTATAATGGTTGAGAATGATACTTTTTTTTTAGGGATAGGATTTACAAAATCTTGAGATTCATAAAAAGCATCAAATATTCTGAGATATAATGTATATTCAATTGAAAATGGGAATACTTCAGATAATAATATTAGAAGGAAAATTTGAATAGACAGAACAGATAAGATAAGTCCAACTAATTGGGTAATAGGAAATGTAAATAAATTCACTACAATGACAGACTTGATGAATTTGAGAGAACATCTTGAATCAACAATATCTTTATGAAAAATTAAATATAATAGTCCTAGCTCGATTATAATAGTTATGAGCAGAAGGTAAATTAGGAGACCTAAAGTAAGGAGTAGCGCTTTAAAATTGGGTTTACTATAAATAATTACGGGATTACCATAACTAATGGGGATAAAAGAAATTAAAAAAAGTATCCCGCTGGATAATAAAGCTACCAATATCCTAGATTTTTTCATTATAAAGATTTGTTTCATGTAAGTATTTAAGCTTTTTGTAGACTGAGATGAGTTTTTATATTATTATACCAAAATGATTTGAAAAATTTTGAAGAATTTAATTTTTGATAAAAAAACATATATATAAGCTTTTGACAGAAATAAATATGAAAGTGAAAAGGCTATTTCTGATAAGTGTGGGAATCATTTTCATTTTATCAACTATAACAATAAATAATGATATTCTTAGAATTGGCAATAAGACTAGTAGCACATCAACAATCTATAAGCAGAACTTGAAAATCTCTGCAATATCTGTAAAAATACATATTAATAATAACTGGTCTGACGCAAAGACTGCTGGCATTTGCATAGGGGATGGTACGGAATCTAATCCATATCTTATTGAAGATTTGGAGATAGATGGAGGAGGTGTGGGTTCATGTATATTAGTAGAAAATACATCAGAATATTTCATTATCCAAAATTGCTCCCTTTCAAATTGTGGTTCAGACACTTATGATGCGGGGATTAAATTAATTTCTGTCAATCATGGAACCTTACACAATAATCGGGTTACTAGTCCAAATGCTTATGGGATCATTTTACATGAATGTATTGATAATGTCGTTTCACTAAATTATTTTATAGGAAAAAATGGTCTCCGCTTTTTTGCGTCTAATAGCAATGTAATTTATCTTAACGATAATCACCAAACAAATTTAATGGGATTCGAATATCGGTGGAGTGTTAATAACAGATTTCGTACACCAACCAAAATGAAATATATTTATAACAGTAGAACATTTACTAAATATCTTGGTAATCATTGGGGTGGATATCAAGGAGAAGATAATAACAACGATGGAATCGGAGATGAACCTGTTATAATGGATCAGCACTTACCATCATCTCAATGGATTTATACTGATTATCATCCATTAATTGCTCCAATTAGTAATTATCAAATTATCGGGGAAGCACCTTCAGAAAACATTCCCAGTTATAATACCATTCTAATAATCGCTACAATCAGTATTACAACATTAATTTTGCTCAAAAAACTAAAAAATTTGAAAATTTAAACAATAAATTAGTTTGGAATTTAGTTTCCTATTTTTTTTAATGATGGTAGTAAGTTCAATTATAATTTTATATGTCCTATTGCTCTGAATTGCAAAACGTTGTCAAATTCCTCATAATCATAAATTCTTCTTCCATCAACAAGACTGGGCGTTTTCATATATTTTTTAAAATCACCTGGTGTTAATGTTTTAAATTCTTCCCAATCAGTGATGAGAAGTGCACAATCAGAACCTTTTAAAGCTTCTTCAATTGAATTAGCATATTTGATAGAATCTCCAAAAACTTCTTTAGCTGTTTCTTTTGCCTTTGGGTCATAACCAATAATATTGGTTACCCCTCGATTCCTTAGTTCATTTACTACTCGAATACTTGGAGCTTCTCTCATGTCGTCTGTTCCTGGTTTAAATGCAAGTCCTAGTAGGCTTATTTTTTTGCCTGCTAATTTACCTGCAAGTTCTTCAGCAATATCAATAATATGAATTGCTTGATCATCATTAATATCTAGTACCGCTTCTAACAACCTAGAAGTGTATCCTTTAGATTTTGACCAAGCCTTTATTGCATTAACATCTTTATGAAAGCAAGAACCACCAAATCCTACTCCCGCACCAAGAAATCTTGAATTTATTCTATAATCTAGTCCAACACCTTTCATTACTTGGACAACATCGACATTCGGTACAAGTTCAGCAAAGTTAGCAAATTCATTGGCATAACTGATTTTTGTAGACAATAGGCAGTTATTTCCATATTTAACTAATTCAGCGCTTTCTAAATTCATCCGTAAGATGGGACAGTTTTCTAAATGATTTCCATAGAAATATTCATAGAATTCCTGAAGCATAGCACCACTTTTTTCGTCGAATTCCCCAATCACTATTCTATCAGGATGTAAAGTATCTTCGATTGAACGTCCTTCAGCTAAAAATTCAGGTTGCATACATAATCCATAATCTTTACCTGTTTCTTTTCCAGACACTTGTTTAATAATAGTACTAACCAAGTTTCTTGTAGTGCCAGGAACAACTGTAGATCGAACTACAACCAAATGATAATCATCCTTTTGTTTTAATGCTTTCCCTATTTCTTGAGCAGTACTTTCTATAAAACTCAGATCAATACTTTTATCTTCCCTCATTGGAGTACCTTGGGTAATCATTGAAATATCAGTATCAAGTACAGCTTGTACTGGGTTAGTAATACAGGTTAATAGTTCAGGATTAGATTTTTTTATATTATCCATCATTTCTTGGAGTCCTGCTTCAAAAAATGGAGCAATTCCATCATTAATCATATTTGCTTTTCTTTGATTGTGAGTAGAAGCCAAAACCTTAATATCTTTATCGGCAAAACACGCTGCTGAGCACAATCCAATAAAACCGGTTCCTAATATTGAGACACTGTATTTATACATTTAAGATACCTTGTATATTTTTAATACTAATTTTTAGAATCATGAAGCACTTTATAAGTTTTTAGCAATATTGAATTAAATTTATAATATAGTGAATCTTGTATTAAATTTATGGTCTATCCAATATATTATGCGTTTGTGGGAGACCTATGGGTATAGATAATGAAAAAAATAGATATGGTAGACTTTTATAATGAAAGATTTAAGAAAACAATTAGAAATATCCAAGGATGCACTTAAAACTGTTAATGATTTTTTACTGGATGAGAGTAATCCTTTAATAAATGAACTATTTAACATAGTTGAAAAATATGGTGGCATCGAAGAGATTAATAGAAAATTTCAAGAAGTGAGTAGGTTCGATTACTTAATCAGTCGATTAGAAAAAATTAATTCTGATTATGTCAAGGATATTGAATGGCTTATAGAATCTCGTGACCAGCATTCATTTATTAGTATAGCGGATTATAGGAAAAAAATCCTGGGAGAGAATGCATCAAAAATGGAATTCAAAGAGGATTATGCGGTGACATTGGAACTTTCAGCATGTCAATATTTTTCATTTTTAATTGATATAGCTAAAGATGCAATTAAAAACAAGAAATTAGTTCCAGGACGAATAATAAGAGTAAGAAGAATGAAAGAACAAGAAAAGGATGGGGATTTATTGGCAATGACCGCAGCTATGCAAATAATTGGCTCCACGTGGGTTGAGACGCTTGATACTAAAGGAACTGCTCCTGGTCCAGATGGAATGCCAGTGAATGTACATTTAGGTGGTCCAGATACTATTACGGGATATTTTGGTGGAGTAGGACAACCTAATGATTTTGCATTAAAATGGATTGATGAATATCTTTATTATTATACAAATTATGGAATAAAGCAAGCTCTAAATGTTAATCCTGGTACGGTACTTTTGGGTTATTTCCTATATAAATTGGGAATTAATAATGAATTCAAAATAAGTGTTTATATGGGTAATGATAATCCCTATTCATGCTTATGGACATTACTCACAGCAAAACTGTTTGCTCGGGAAGATGGAACAAGTCCATTAATCGGTTTTAATTTATCAAATTCAGTAAATAATGAAACTATTGAAATGGCAGCATATATCCGAAAACCATTTGGATTTGAAGATGTAGTAAGATTAGAACATCATATAACAGAGACTTGGAAAAGTATTGTCAGACAACCATATGATAGAAGAGATGAATTAATAGATTTAGCAAAAAAGGTTAGAAATATTAGCGCTAAACATGAAGGGGGAAACGTAGAAGTAGACGGAAAAAGAGAACATCCTACAGATATACTTGAATATTTTATGCCTAAAGAAGAGTTAATAAAAGCAGGATTATGGGATTCCTTAAGAATTAATCATCTCGATCGATATGATGCGGTGAACTCTACAGCAGAAGCTCTTACTAAAAATGGATTATCTTTTATTGCAGCAACCAAATTACATCATTATGAATAAATTCAGGAGGTATAAATTGAATGAGTACATTTGATTTTAGGCCTAAAGGTGTTATGCCTGCTTTAGTAACTCCTTTTAATAAAGGTGATGAATCTATAAATGAAGAGAATTTAAGAAATTTAGTTAATCACCTTATTGATCAAGGAGTCACTGGGCTTGTTCCTGTAGGAACCACAGGTGAGTTTGTTAATATGACATTTGAAGAGCGTTTGAAAGTAACAGAGATTGTGGTTGATGAAACTAATGGGAGAGTTCCTGTTATTGCAGGAACAGGTGAAACTGGTACGAAGTTGGTGATAGAAGCTACTAACGCTGCAACAGATATAGGGGTAGATGCGGTACTAATTGTTACACCTTATTACTTAAAACCTAAAGCAAAAGGATTATATGATCACTATTTTACAATAGCTGAGAAAACAGACATCCCGATACTTTTATATAATATCCCTGCTTGTACAGGCGTAGAATTACCCTGGACTGTTGTTGAAGACTTAGTCGACATTGATAACATCGTTGGAATTAAAGATTCCAGTGGCGACTATAAATACTTTTCAGCATTATTAGAAAAAGTTAGTGATAAAATTTCTGTATTGATTGGATGGGATGAAAATGTGTTAGGTGCCTTAGCAGGAGGTGCAGCTGGTTGTATTTTAGGTTCGGCAAATGTTTTTCCTAAAATTTGGCTTGAAATCTATGATCATGTTCAGAATAACCGATTACCAGAAGCACAAATACTTCAAAAAAAAGTACAAAAAATAGCAAGGCTTTTAATAAATTCTGGGGCTTTAGGGGTTAAATCTTGTTTAAATATGATGAAACTTCCCGTAGGTACTACACGTCAACCATTAGTGTTAGGTGATGCACTTTCTTATGAAATAAAGGATGAATTACGAGTGGAACTCGAAAAATTAGGATTAATTGAAAAAACAGAACTCGAATTTGACTTAGGTGAAAAACCAATTACTAGTCGTTTTTACGCCGTTGGAATTACACCTAAAAAGATTACTGATTTTGAATTGAAAGTAGGAGAGTCTCTAGTAGGTGACCGAGTTGAGCTTGCGCACATAGATATTCTAATTGGAAATAAAAATGGCCCCGTAGGTAATGCGTATGCCCAAGCTTTAACCAATCCAGAAGAAGGGCGTGAAGGACTTCAAGTCATTCTTGAACCCAATATGCAGGTAAAACCAGCAACAATTATGATCCCAACTGTACGACCTACTTCACTTCGTCATGCAAGTCTTACCTACGGACCAGCTCAAGCAGCAATCGCCAAGGCAGTTATACAATGCGTAGAGGATGGAATACTTCCTAAAGAAGCGGCAGATGATATCGTTCTCATTGCTAATGTATTTGTTCATCCTAGTGCTAGTGCTAGAAAAAGAGTATTTATCAACAATTATAAAGCAACTCGAAATGCCATACGAAAAGCAATGGAAGGTTTACCAACTGTTGATGATGGAATAAATAATGCAGAAAATGCGCGTCATCCCTTTAGAAATGACCCTTAACCTAGTAAGCTGCTCTTAAGTTCATCTGAGATGTTGACTTTTTTCTTCTCTTCATAATTATACCAAATAATATGAGCTTCACCTTCAGCAGCTATCCTATTCAATTTCTTACTAAACAATAGATGCTTTATAATTATTTTAGATCCTTCTATACCTATAATTTTTGCCCCAACCAAAACTGTATCTGGATAGACTAATGGTGCTTTATAGTAGCAACTTTGAAATGATAAAATTGGTCCTACATGAACTTCCGTAGGTTCTTCATATATATCGAAATATTGGAATAAAGCAATTCGCGTACTCTCAAAATAACGATAATAGATTGTGTTATTAACATGCCCTCTTGCATCCATATCACCCCATCGAACTGGTATCTCCATAACGACAGGAAAATCGTTAAAATTCTCGCTCATCTTGTTTCCTCCACTTCATTACTAAAAATTACTAAAAATGATATTATAATTTATTAATTAAAATTATTTACATTGTTATTTTATTAAACTCTTTTTATTTCAGTCTAATACTTCATAACGCGAATATTGATAATACAAAGAACCTATTTTTAATTAGTATATTATTAATAGATCCAATTCAAATTGAGTAAGATATGACACAACAAATAATTGAATTAAAAGTTGGTTCTGACGCCCCAAAATTCTGTCTCCCCGATAAAGATAATGAAGAGAGGTGTCTTGATGATTTTAAAGGCAAATATGTAATTCTCTATTTTTACCCTAAAGATAATACACCAGGATGTACAACTGAAGCAATAGGTTTTACGGGGATTTTACCAAAATTAGAAAAGCTGGATGCAGTAGTTATTGGTGTAAGCCCAGATAGTCCTGAATCTCATGCTAAATTCATTGAAAAGAAGAATTTAAAAGTTACATTGCTAAGTGATATTGAGATAAAGGTGATTAAAGAATATGGAAAATGGGCTCTAAAGAAATTTGGAGGAAAAGAATATATGGGTGTCGTTCGAAGTACATTTTTAATAGACCCAGAAGGAAAGATAGTGCATATTTGGCCGAAAGTGTCTGTTAACGGTCATGCCGAAGATGTACAAAACGTTTTAACAAAATTAAAAAAATGAATTTTTAATAATTTTTTTCTCTTATTATGGATGTTATAGATGCAATAAAAAGAAGAAGAGCTTATAGATCACTAGATCCCGTTGCAATAAATGATGAATTGATTCTTGATTTGGCCCAAGTAGTCCAAATAACTCCTTCATGTGCTAATAAACAACCTTGGAATTTTATTTTTGTACGAGATCAAGGCATTTTAAAAGAGTTGTTTACTACTCTTTCAGAAGGAAATAAATGGGTAGAAAAAGCTTCGATGATTATAGCAATATTTAGCAAACCCGAAAATGATTGTATGATTAAGGAACGATTATACTATTTATTTGATACAGGAATGTCCACAGCATTTTTGATTTTGCGAGCAACTGAGTTAGGTTTAGTAGCCCACCCTATTGCTGGATTTAGAGAAACTCAGGCAAAAGAAATCTTACAGATACCTGAAGAGATGAGACTAATTACACTTGTAATTATTGGGAAACATTCAAATGAAATCAATCCCGTTCTTTCTGATGCTATGAAATTGGGGGAGAAGCAGAGACCCCCAAGAAAGAAATTAGCAGACTTTATCTTCATTGATAATTATGGAAACAAATGATTGGATACTTCTAACAAATAGAAAAAAAAAATTAAGCATTCATTTTTTTAAGCACATAAGCAAAATTTTTACCTAAATTCTTAAAGGTTTGTATCCCTTCTATATCATCTAAAACTTCTCCTGGAGCTCTTCCTATTCCCATATTCCAATAAGTACTCCCAATTACAATCATTTCTTTTATTAAAAAGAAATAATTGATACTTGAAAATACATGGTTAGCTCCCGCTCTTCGAACAGCTACGACAGCAGCCCCTAATTTATTTTTTAAAAGTCTACCAGTTGCAAAACCCGCTCGTTCAATTAAAGCTTTAGTAGCTACTGATAAATCAGAAAAATAAGTAGGAGAACCAATAATTATTCCATCTGCCTGAAGTATTTCTTGAATATAATCATTCATTTTATCCCCCTCGATAACACATTTCTGGTCGTTATTTACTACACATTGATTACAAGCGGTACATCCTTGTAGCTTTTCCATGCCTATCCATATATATTTACACTCAATCCCAGCAGATTTTAATTCCTCCATTACTGTATTCAAACAATGAAATGTATTTCCTTTTTTTCGGGGACTTCCATTAAACAATACCACTTTCATTTTTTTTCACCTAGTTAAACTCGAAAAATATAATTTATATATTATTATGTTTCCTACTTTTTATCTTTAGATTAGTTTGACATTAAATATATTACCCCATGAAATATAAGCAATAGTTTGATATTTACACCTTATATTGATTTATTAGAATGGTGATGTTTAATTGACTGATTCAACTCTGATAAAACCAAATAAACTTATAAATGAAAAAAGCCCTTACTTACTACAACATGCTCATAATCCCGTAGATTGGTATCCTTGGGGGGATGAGGCTTTTCTTAAGGCTAAACATGAGAATAAACCTGTATTTTTATCGATAGGATATTCTACATGCCACTGGTGTCATGTTATGGCTCATGAATCGTTTGAAGATGAAGATGTTGCTAAATTAATGAATGAAACTTTCATTTCTATAAAAGTAGATAGAGAAGAACGCCTCGATATAGATAAAATCTATATGACTGTTTGTCAAATGATGACAGGCTCAGGTGGTTGGCCTCTTACAATAATTATGACTCCTGAAAAAAAGCCATTTTTCGCAGGAACTTATTTCCCTAAACATACGAGATTTAACCGAATAGGATTAGTGGAGTTAATTAACAGAATAAAAGAACTTTGGAATAACGAGAGACATGAATTAGTAAACTCGGCCGATAAAATAGCCTTTAGTCTCCAAAATCTCGATCAAGAAGCACCTGGAGCAGAATTTACAAAAAAAACTCTTAAAAAAACATATCAATTATTAGAAAGTCAATTTGATGAAACTTATGGGGGATTTGGTACTCGCCCTAAATTCCCAACACCTCATAATCTTATATTTTTACTGAGGTTTTGGAAGCGTACTGGGGAAAAAAATGCATTAGAAATGGTAGAGCAAACCCTTCAAGAAATGAGAAAGGGTGGAATTTATGATCATATTGGTTTTGGTTTCCATCGCTATTCAACAGATTCATCTTGGCTCTTACCTCATTTTGAAAAAATGCTTTATGACCAAGCGCTAATTGCTATGGCTTATATTGAAGCCTATCAGGCAACAAATAAAGAGATATATAAAAATACAGCACAAGAAATCTTTAGATATGTAATAAGGGATATGTTATCTCCGGAGGGAGGTTTTTATTCAGCTGAAGATGCAGATAGTGAAGGTGAAGAAGGAAAATTCTATGTTTGGTCTAAAATAGAATTAGCAAGTATATTAAATAGCGTTGATCTCGAATTTGTTACAGAAACCTATAATGTAGAAGAATTAGGTAATTACTTAGAAGAGGCTACAGGGAAAAAAACAACAAAAAATATTTTACATCTTAAGGAATTCATAATAAATGAACATCAACAAAAGGCTGAACAGATTCGAAAAGTATTATTTGAAGAAAGGGACAAAAGAATTCATCCCCATAAAGATAAAAAAATCCTAACAGATTGGAATGGATTAATGATTGCTGCTTTAGCTAAAGGAGCTATTGTTTTTAAGGAAGATTCATATCTAAAAATAGCTAAAAATGCTGTAAATTTCATCTTTTCAAACTTTTTTGATTCAAATGATAGACTTCTCCATCGCTATAAAGATGGCAGCACAGAAATTGATGGTTATTTGACAGATTATAGTTTTCTTATTTGGGGATTAATTGAATTATATGAAGCCACCTTCGATATTTTTTATTTAGAATGCGCGATAAAACTACATGCTATTCAATTAATAGATTTTTGGGATGATAATATCGGTGGATTTTATTTTACAGCTAAAAATGCAGAAGAATTATTGACACGTCAAAAGGAAGTATATGACGGAGCTATTCCCTCTGGTAATTCAATAGCTATGTTGAATTTACTAAGATTAAGTTATATCACAGGAGATTCAGAGTTAGAGGAAAAAGCTTATATTTTAAATAAAGTCTTTTCAGAACGAATTAGAAGTAATCCTTTGGCTCATACTCAATTCTTGGTAGCTGTTGATTTTGCTATTGGCCCAACATATTCATTAGTAGTTGCTGGTAATACGGAGGATGAGGATACAAAAACAATGATTGAGGCTTTTAGAAATGAATATATTCCTAACAAAGTGATATTAAAGAGAAATATTGATCAAGAAATTCCAGATATTGATAAATTATCTAATTTTGTAGAATTTTTCATTAATTTGGATAAAAAAGCAACAGCTTATATTTGTATAAATAAAATTTGTAAACCACCAACTCATGATATTACCCAAGCAATGAAATTACTGCAATCTACTTGGGAAAATTAACTATAATTATCTATAATCTATAGTCACTTTTTTTAGGTATGCCTAATTTCTATATTAAGATTAAAAAAAAATAACAAAAAAAGTTATAAATCTGTTAAAAAATGAGTCCTCATCAAGAACATAGATTAGGAATCGAAGCGCCTCATTCTCATCTCTTCCAATTGCTTTCTATGATTACCTTTACATCAGTTTGGATTCTTGATTCGTTAGTTTTTTCCTTCTCAATCCTATTAAACAATTTTATTCATTTAATCGTCAGAATTGTAATATTTATTATCCTGATCGTTATAGCTTATTTACTAATTCGAAGTTCCCATAATATATTATTTCGAACTCCTGAAAATAAGGATGAACTTATAACCGAAGGAATTTTTAAGCATGTAAGGCATCCAATGTATCTTGGCGTTTTACTCATATATCTATCATGCAATTTTTTATCGATTTCCTTGATATCTTTTGCAATTTGGATAATAGTTTTTATTATTTATGATCGATTAGCTACTTATGAGGAGAAACAGCTTGAAATATTATTTAAGGAGAAATATTTAGAATACAAGAAGAGAGTTCCTAAATGGATACCTCGTTAGTTATTTTCTGCTTATCAAGCATACATTAAAATTAGGTAAAAAAATGGAATAAATATGGTTATAATCTTCCAGTTATTATAGAGTAAATTTGTTCTCCTGTAAATCCCTTGATATCAATTGCGGAACATCTACAATTTCCTGAACAAGCACCACATCCTTTACATAGGGCTTCATTAATCTTTGCAATAGTTCCAAATCGTTTATCATCAACAAGATCAATTGCCCCATACGCGCAATTTTCAACACACATTCCGCAACCAATACAGCGCTCTGCACGTACCACTGCGAAAAATGGTTCAACTTCCACTTCTCCTTGAGCCATTAATGCAGAAGCACTTGAAGCAGCACCTTTAGCTTGAGCTACTGCATCAGGAATATCTTTAGGCCCTTGAGCTACACCAGCAATAAAAATACCTTCTGTTAAAGTATCAACAGGTCTTAATTTTGGATGGGCTTCCAAGAAAAACCCATCAGCGGACTTCTGGATTCTCAGTAAAGAAGTTATCATATCTGAATCTGCCCTTGGTTCTATACCTGTTGAAAGAACAAATAAATCTACTTTTAATTCAATAGGCTGTTGCATTAAAGTGTCTTCAGCTCGAATAATGATATTATGATCCTCATCTTCACTTACTTCTGCGATTCTTCCCCTGATATAGTTTATTCCAAAATTTCTTGCAGCTGATTCATAGAACTCTTCATAACCTTTACCGAATGCTCTAATATCCATATAGAATATATATACATCAGCATCAGGATGCTTTTCTTTATATTGTCTTGCTTGTTTTGTTGCATACATACAACAAACTCTAGAACAATATTGATTTCCACCCTCCCTAAAATATCTACTTCCTACACATTGCAAAAAGGCTATACTATGAGGTTCTTTTAAATCCGAAGGACGCACAGGCCTTCCTACTACTGGTCCAAACGAACTCAATAAACGTTCCATTTGGAGCCCAGTTATAACATTAGGATATCTTCCATAACCATATTGTTTTAATCCGGTGGGATCAAATAAGTCCCATCCTGTAGCAACTATTATAGTACCCACTTTAATCTTGATTTCTTCTGGTTCATCATCATAATTAATTGCTTCAGGTTCACAAACATCTATTCTTGCACATATCCCACATTTTATACAATGATCCATATCTATAGTATATTGACCGGGAACGGCCTGGGGAAAAGGAACATAAATAGCTTTTCGTGTCGCTAATCCTAGATCAAATTCATTTCCAACAACCACAGGACAATAATCAACACATATTCCACATCCTGTACACTTTTCTTGATCTACATAGTGAGGTTTCTTTAAAATAGTAACATCAAAATTACCTACATAACCTGTTACTTCCACAACTTCTGAGTAAGTTAAGAGTTCAATATTTTTCTCTCGGGATACTTCACTCATCTTAGGAGTTAAAATACAGGAAGAACAATCCATAGTGGGAAAAGTTTTATCAAGTTGAGCCATATGTCCACCGATTGTGGGGGTTTTTTCAACTAAATACACCTTATACCCTTCAGTCGCTAGATCTAAAGCAGCATTCATTCCAGCAATCCCGCCCCCAATAATTAAGCATTTAGGTTCTACCTTTACTTTTTGAACTTCCAAGGGTATTAACTCTCTTGCTTTCGCTACAGCCATTCTAATATGATCTTTTGCAGTTTCATATGCACCTTCAGGCTCTCTCATATGAACCCAAGTTGAATGTTCCCTGATATTAGCCATTTCAAACAAAAACTGATTCAATCCCGCTTCTTTACAGGCGATTCTAAACGTTGGTTCGTGCATTCTAGGAGAACAAGCTGCCACTACCACCCTATTTATCTTACCTGCTTCTATATCTTCTTTTATCATCTTTTGCCCCACATCAGAACAAAAGAATTTATATTCCTCTGCAACTTCTACATTAGGAAGTGTTTTAGCATATTCCACTAAATCTGGAACCGAAACGACACCACCAATATTTACTCCACAATGACAAATAAAGACTCCAATTTTCGGTCTTTCATTTCCAGTGACTTTAATTTCCTTTTTAATTTCTGTCAATCTCTTTATCCACCTATACTAATTGTTCTTTTACAATATTGAGGAATGGATCCACTGAAATAAAGGGAGAAACACCTTGTAAATCATGATTTTTAATTAATCCTAATAAATTTGGATCTATCCCAAACGCAACTCCTAATAGTTGAGTGATATATATTACGGGAATTTTGAATGGTTCACCAATTTCATTAGTAAACAAATTATTTACTTCCATTTGTCCGAGATCTAATTGTAAATGGCAAAACGGACAACAATCAATGATAATATCCACTCCTGCATTTCGCATATTTGTTAATTTTTCCCGAGTAAAATCGTCAGCAACTTCTTTCACTGCTGTTCTTACAGCACCTCCAGCACCACAACACATAAATTTATCTTTATAATCTATGCTTTTTGCTCCTGTTAATTCTACAATTCGATCAAGAAATGTTGGAGCTTCATATTCACCTTCCCACGGTCTCTTATCACTTGGTTTTACAATGTGACATCCATAATGGACAGCAACCTTTAAATCTGAAAATTTATATTTAATATGATCTTTGAGATAATCAATTCCCATATCGAGGTATAAAGCTTGAACCACATGTTTTGGTTCTAAATTCCCTTTATATACACGGTTTATTTTAGCTAGATATTCATTAACTTTTTTCTTCATATCAAATTCATGTTCAAGTTCGTACCAAGCGTCTCTAAGAGTTCCATAACACCCATTGCAACCAGTAAGAGGACTTACTCCTAATTCTTCTGCAATAGCAATATTTCTAGCAGCAATTACAAGCCACGTTGGAATGTGAAATGCTCTAAAAACTCCTGGTGCCGGACAACATGATGCTCCTGGTAAATCTAATAACTCAGCATTCAAATGTTCAAAAACACTACGAATTGAAGCTTCTATCATGGGATACCGGTTTGGAATTACACAACCTAAAAAAAGGCCATAATGCCATTTATAATCCTCATTCATTTTGATTCTCCCTCATGTTTTTCATCTTCTTTTTTTCGTTCTTCCTTTAATTTTTCAACATTGTCCATTAAATCTCGAAATCCCACTTCTTTCATAAGTGTTTGGCACTCCTTCACAGCCTCAGGATAGGAATGTACTGTAGGTGGTAATGGAGGTAATCCATATGATTCTCTTAAGTCTCTCCACTTTTTATTATTTTCACCATTAGCAGGCACTCCATGCCCTGTAGCATAAAAAATATTATTTGCTAATCCAAAATGCGCATCTAAAATATATCCCTCCTCAACTGCAATATTTCTAAGTTTAATAATCATGTCAGTGACAGGAATATTTCTGGGGCAACGCTCATAACAATAATAACAAGTAGAACAAAGCCATATATCAATATCTTTCAATACAGATTCATCCCCAGTTAATGCACGTCTAATAGCAGATCTGGTGCGATATGCGGTCCTTCTTCCTGAAGGACATCCACCTGTGCATGTACCACAATTTATGCAAGCTCTAAGTTTTTCTAAACCGGCATCGACAAATTTTTGAGCTATTTTTGAGCTTGTAGCCTTATACACTTTTCTTTTAATATATTTTTCTACATTCTCGCTCATATTTATTTCGAATCTCGTCAATAATTTTTAAAAATTGATTTACGATTTTGTAAAATAACAAGATATTTACTTATTGTGTTTGATCAAACAAAACCATCGATAATCTTATGAAGGTAAAAGTATTTTTCTTAAAAAAATTTGTTATCGATACTTAATAACTAATTTTATTTTATCAGTTATTAGTTATACTTTAAATTTTTATAAGGAAAAAGAAAAAATTCAGAGATAGTTGAAAAGGTAAATTTTCATAAGAAGTTAGTCATATAATCTTTTCATTTCATCCAAATATTTAATTTGATTCTTTTTTGATAAAAAAGCTACTTTATTTTTCAATATTTTCTTTTTTTCCTTAGGAATATCTAAATGCTTCATTCTATCTCTAATTTCTTTAGGCATTACGGTAAAAATCCTTGAAAAATATTTTTTTATCTCTGGTATTTCTTCCAAATCTTTATTTTTCGAATTATCGCTAACAATTATCACCAACTTTGCTAACTATTACTACAAGAATTTTCATAATATTGGTTTTAATTAAGAGATAAATTTTATAGCTAATAAAATATTAGTAGTCCAATTCTTCTTTAGAACTTGGTTAGGTAAGAAATAAATTTAGAAAAGTATGTAAAATCAGGTTATAATCTTTTCATTATATTTTCAAATTCCATCTCAGAGATGAACCCTTTGTGCTGTAAAACTTCTTTTACCTCTTTTAATAGCTTGGGAATATTTATAGCTTGAAGTATTTGGGTTTCTAATTCTTTATTTCTTTTCTTCAATTCTAATATGATCCCTTCATTGTCTTCTATTTTTTTCTCAAGATTTTGCTTATTGCTTTTATTCTCAGATAACTCATTTCTCAATGATGTTAATTTACTTTCAGTTTCACTCTTTAGGATATCTAAATCTTTTTTCAATGATTCAATTTCTTTCTCTTTCTCACTATTTTTAGCCTTCAAATCGTTAATTTTTGACTCAAGCTCATTGTTTTTAATAGTAGCTTGATTTTTATACTCTTCATATTGGGATACTTTATTCTCTGCATCTGCTATTTTTAATTTCAATGCTTTTACTTCTTCAAAACGTGCATTTAAATCAGCTACTAATTTTACATTATTTTCTTTCAATTCTTTGCTTTCTGAATTCGCCGTATCAACATTTTTTTTAAGATTATTCAGCTCTGCATTTGCCACTTCTAATGCCTCAGTTGCCTTTTTTGTATTTTCTCTATAATTTACAATACTTTTTTCTAAATCTGTTGTTTTAGCACGAAGATCTAAAAGGTATTTTCCTTCAACTTTAAAAATTCTTTCTGGTTCTTCTTCTGCTTTTGACCAATCAAAGCTAATATAATTTCACCTTAGAGTTTTTTTAAGAATTTCTTCAGATTAAATTGTTTATACTAATAAACAAAATGAACCTTAATTAATTTATTTTAAAGTAAGCACTCATTCCTTATATTGCTGACTTTAGAGTAAATTTTATAATTTATACTATCAACGAAAGACAATGCAATATGCTAAAATTAAAATAACTGAAAAAAAATTTATTTAATAAGGACTTACTCACTAATAATCTTTAAAGGTTAACAATAAAATTGGGGATTCATTTGGGAAAATTTTTTGAAAATCTTGCTATATTAGATAAAAAAAATAATATTGTATTTGAACGTATTAACGATCAAGCCTTTTGTTCTGAGTTTTTTGGCCAAGTCCTAACCGCTTTTGAGAGTTTAACCAAACACATTGCTAATGGTGAATTATCGAATATTGAATGGGGAAATACATTAATTACGATTAAAAAAAAGGATGATTTAATTTTTCTTGCTTGTACTGATCCGGATGTTAAAGAAACTAAAATTAATGAAGAATTAGATTTTATATGTGAAAGATTCTTTCAAATATATCCTACAATTCTAATAGAAGATTTTAAAGGGGACAGAAAAATCTTTTCCAATAGCGAACAGAGGTTCCTTTCGGAAATAAAACATGTTATCGAATAAAATAAAATATATTAAAGAAGACAGGAAAAAAGTTTTATATTTCTAAAAACAAATAATTGATAAAATAACACAAAATTACTAAATTTATAATAATATAAGTGGTTGATAATGGCATTAGATGCATACTTCTATTTTAGTTTGATTTGTTCAATTGGAGGGATAGTCTTTTTTTTTATAAGCCTTCTAATTGTCTCTAAAATTAAAGAATTGTTTCCTGCAACTAGATTAATTAAAAAATGGATAATCATCCAAGTGTTAATCATCTTATTCTTGTGTGGCTATGTATTTAATATAATCTTTCTTGCTCTCGAAAATACTGTGGTTACAAATATTATGGTTGCTGTTGTATATGTTTTTGGAGGGTTTTTTGTTTTAATCGTTGTAAATCTAAGTTATAAGACTTATAAAGAAATTGTTTTAGGTTCTTCTAAAAATTAGTAAATTGAAAATTTATACAAGAAATTAGGAAAAATAATTATGTCTCCCATGCTTGATGAACTTTGGGTTTTTTCCAGAGCTGGTGTTCCGATCGTTGACTTTTCTAAAGAAGAAAAAGTGGATAAAACTTTCCTAGGATTTTTTATTTCTGCAATTAAGACGTTTAGCAAGGAAATTTCTGGCAGAGAGTTAAAAGGATTCAACATAGGACATAATAAGTATTCCTGCATTCATTGCATGAAAGATGAGATAGTACTTGTATGCCGGTCACCTTTAGATGTGAATAAAAAGAAGATTCAAAAAGTGTGTTCTGTTATTGGTAAAATGTTTGAACAAATGTTTAGTATTAATGATATTACAAAATGGAATGGAGATCTTGATTTTTTTAATGAGTTTCAACACAAATTAAATCTATATTTTAGAATGAGTGATATTTAGAAAACTTATTCTATTATTTTTTTTATTTATAATTCTAATCAATACATTTCAAAAAATTGAAATAGATAGATTTTTTTATAGAATGTAATTATTAGATTGAGTTTTTGTTATTACATATAAATAGCTTATATAAGGTTATAATGGATTTTGGAAATTTTAACGATACTTTGAAAAAACTCGCCGAAAAAATTGAAGAAAAGGTTATCGATGACGGCAAACCAAAACATATATTCTTGAATCGCATTGATTTAGATGGATTTAAACAAGTTGTGAGTGAATATATAAAGGATCGGGAACTGTGTAAGAAAAAATTAGAAGTTAAGGGGATCTGGCAGCTACATTTAGATTATGGCCCCCAATTTGAAGTAAGATTAAAAACAGAAAGAGCTGGAGAGATTACGATCCAAACGGATGGACTAACATTATTTGGAGGCGGAGGTACTGCTTTGCATCCAATTTCACTATGTATGGCAGGATTTTGTGGATGTTATTCTGCAGCATATGCAAAATGGGCAGCGATGGAAGGAATTGAATTAAAACAATTGATGATTAGAGTTAAAGGTGATTTAGATTTCACTACTATATTGGGTATAGAGAAAAACATACCCATAGTTGACCATTATCAGATAGAGTTATTTATTGAAAGCGATGCAAGTTATGAAGATCTCCAAAAAATTTCAGAAATAACAAAACGACGTTGTTTTTGTTATTATTGCATATCAACATCAACCATTCCAAAGATTACATTACTGAATGAGGGAACGACTAATATTAAAACAAATCAAGAAGATTCTAAATATTATAAACAACTTAATCGAATTAATCTAAATGCCTATAGAGACACTATTGAGGTCTTTAAACAAAATAAATCACTCTGTAAAAGAGTCATAGAAGCGGAAGGTCGTTGGAGATTAAATGTACAATATGGTCCTCAATTTGAAATCATTTTACCAACAGAAAGAGCGGGAGATATTACAGTTCAAACTGACGAAACGATTATTTTAGGTGGTGGGGGTACATCTTTTCATCCTGTTGCACTTTGTATAGCTGGTTTTTGCGGTGATTTTGCCAGTACATTTGCCACACTAGCTGGTTTAAATGGAATTGAACTTAAAAAATTAGAAACTCATGCCACAATGAATATTGATTTAACTACAGGATTCGGAATTGAAGATGGCCATCCAATGATAGATGATTATGAGCTTGAACTTAAAGTGGAAAGCAATGTCTCTGATGAGGAACTCATAGAAATTCTTAACCTAACAAAAGAGCGGGCTTTTTGTCATTATTGTTATGCAACTCCTGTATTTCCAGATGTTATTGTGAAAAAAATTGCTGCTAAAGATGATAAATTATTAGTTGAGGAACCTGCTTATTTGCTAGGTAAGAAAGAGGTTATTACTGACAATTTAATACATATCGATGCGGCTCATAACATTAAAGTAAGAACTCAGCGCGATATAGAAATGAAGCAGTTATGAATTTATTAGACTTTTAATATTTAGGATCTTTTTTTCCAAAGTTATTGCTTTAATGGATTTTCCCATTCCTATCAGTTTTAAAGTCAATAACGACTCATGAGCATATCTTAAGGAATCTTTATACTTTAATTGCATATAATAACATCCTGCAATATTATTGAGAAAATCTGCTTTAATCACCAAATCATTATGTTTTTCTGCTATTTTTAATCCATCCCTATATATTTTTAATGCATTATTATATTCTTTAAGAAAGAAAAATGTTTTTCCAATCCAATTATGCAGTTCAAGTTCACTTTTCTCATCTTTTAATTTCCTAGAGATTTCAATAGCATCCCTGAAGTAATCTAACGCTCTGACATAATCATTCTGATCAAAATAGACTTCTCCTATTTTACGCAAATGTTGAGTTTTTCCTTTATAATTCTGTAATTTTTCATCAAATTCTATCGCTTCCTCAAATTTATTCAATGCTATTGGGTAGTCATATAAATTTTGAAAAACTGTGCCAATGTTATTAAGGCAAATTGATATGTTTTCATTATCGTTTATTCTTCGGAATATTTTCTCTGATTGCTGGAAATAATCCAATGCTAAATCAAGGTTATTTTGTTTATAATAAATTGAACCTATATTATTGAGAACCATTGCTTTTTTCTTTAAATCACCAAGTCTTTCTGATAATTTTAATGCATTTTCAGAGAATTTTAAGGCATCAGAATAATTTTCAAGTATTTCATAAACTTCTATAACACTATTCAAAATCCTTAACTCTTCCATAAGGTTTCCAGAATTTTCTGCTAGCGCCATAGCTTTTTTATAGTACTCAAGTGCTTGTGGAAAATTTTGAATTCGTTCATTTATATCTCCTAAATTACTTAAATACACCAGCTCTTGATCTTTTTTACCTAACTCCTGAGCAATGGTTGCTGCCTCTTTGAAGTGTTCGATTGCTTCGGAAAGGTTTCCCATTTTATAATAAATCCAACCAATATTATTTAAAATGAGTTGTTTAAGACACTGATTATCTGCACTGTCAATATATTCAAGAGCTCTAATACCACATCTGAAAGAGTCCTCAAGTCTGTTAAAGTTAAAATATATTACATGAGGGATGAGATATTTCATCATCATAGTGGGTATCTCAAGGTTCTCAGGTAACCAATCACTAAAGTTAAGTGAAAAATTCTCTTCAGAAAGTTCAGGGTAATAATTTAATATACTTTTAAAAAAATTGCTAAGGTTTGTATCAATCCGGATTAAATCGATATTTGGGTTTTGGTTTTTAATCTCCAAAAGGATCTGATCTATCTTATCCTCTGTTTGAACATTTTCTTCTCTGTTGCTAACAATTTGAGTAATTTTTTCTTTTTCATTTTTGTCTTCAAGATGATTAATCCAGATAATTCTTCTCATTTTATGATATCGTTTTAAAATCGGGATAATATCAAAATCATTTTGACCAGAATATCCTATTAGGATTATATTAGCTTTATTAAACAATTTGTTAAAAAGAACCCCTTTGTATGGTTCTACAAAAAATAAGTTGAATTCAGTTTTGAAGGAACCAAGTTTTTTAATTAAAGACAGAAAATATTCTTGAGTATCTCTTCCCCTTAATATATCTTTTGTAGAGCCATGAATTTTAAACAAAAACTTTTTTCCATTATTTTTATGTTCAATAATATCTTCGAATCTTCGGTAATCTTCTTCAGTTATAACTAAATTGAACATTTCATGATTTTTGTTTGACTGTATAATTGCATGCTCAATTAGGAAATCAAAGTTCGTTGTTATAACGTTTACTCCTCGATCTATCATTTCTGATAAATAAAAGTGGATACTGTTAGGTTTATCGCATTTCTCTAAATATTCCAATATTTTCAATTCATTGTCAAAGAGGTTTCTGATAATTTCTAATAGTATTTCAAAGCGTAAGCCTTCAAGTCCCAAAATGTTTTCTATTTCTGATTTAGCACATGTAAACTTGATAATTGCTTCTATAATTCCGATAGAGGGAGCTATATTAGAAGGATTATCTATAGAGCATCCAGCACCAACAATAATATTACAGGAATCGGGGTCCTCTAATAAACCTTTTACTATTGAATCTTGTTCAACCATAATACTACGATATTATTTTACTTTTAGGAATTGAAAAATAGAATGTACTCCCCTTATTTCGTCCTTCAGATTCTAGCCAAATCTTGCCATCATGAAGTTCAACAAGTTTTTTAGTGATATATAAACCAAGTCCAGTACCCTCTATTGCTACATCCCAGCCTTGTCCGTATCTTTCGATTTTACCGAATTGCTTGAATACATTTTCCATTTCTTCTTCTGTGAACCCAATCCCATTATCCTTGACAGAAATTATGTATGAATTTTGATCTTGTTGAACTCGGATTGAAATTTCACCTCCAGGAGGTGTATATTTAACAGCATTTAGCAGTAAATTTGAAATAACTTCATAGATTCTTTCTTTATCAAAAAATGCTTCAATAGTATCATCCATATCAAATATTATGGTTTGATTTCTTAATCGTGCAAGGCCCTTTAGTTCTTTCACGCAAAAATTAATTAGGAAGGTTAAATCTTCTTTAGACTTTTTCAATGCTAATTGCCCAGCCTCTAATTTGGTGCTTTCAAGAAGAAGATTTATAATTTTCTCTAAACGTTTACTTCCATCTTTAATTTCCTCAAGTATTGAAATGGTTTCAGTATCTAGCTTAGATTTATGTAATGTCAATAGAAGCTCAGTAAATCCTTTAATTGAAATCAAGGGAGTTTTTAATTCATGTGATGTTCTAGAAAATAATTCAGTCTTTAATTTGTTTATCTTATTTAATGTAATATTTTGCTTCTCTAAATCTTGTTGAACTTGCCATCTCCGTTGCTCAATTTCAATTGCATCAGAAATTAAAAAAAGTACCAATTTATCTTGACCTGTAATGATTGGGTTGTTTTTATATAAAACACATATCAAATTATCAAACCCCTCTTGAGACTTAATTAATTTTCCAAATGCCCCTTTAGCAGAAACTTTCTTAATAAATGGATCAGACTGAGCAAATGAGACATCATCTATATCATAAAATATTTGAGGAAAATCGTGTCCCTCAATAAGGATTTCACTCAGAAGAAGTTGTTCTTTAAACTGTTTTGGTTCAAATAGGTAAGTTTCGTTATCTGAAGTGATTATTTGATATTGATTTTCTCCTTCATAATGATTTTTATGTGCATATATTATATAATCTCCCCCCAACAGCTTCATAGCAGTATTTAGAAGTAATTCAATATTGGTTCTTATATCGGTAGTAAAATTTAGGAAATTAACATTAAGCTCATAAATGAGTTCTTCATACATCTTTTTTTCCGTAATATCATCCAACCACACCCTAATTCCAATAATCTCGTTGTTATCCCCATAGTTAGGAATTCTTTTTCCTGATAACCACTTTAATTTCCCTTGTTTATCAAAAATTCGAAATTCTAAATCTGCTTCTTCATTGGTTCTAATCAATTTCTGTAGATCTTTATGATATATCAGTTTATTAATAAAAATTTCTTCGTTTAATTCACCTTTTTCATATCCAATTATTTCTAACAATTTAGGATTAATATATGTTAATTTATTGTTAAGCATATCATATTCCAGTACGCCTATGGAAGAGGTTTCAAGTAAATCACGATATTGTTCTTCACTTCTTTTTAAGGCTTCCTCTGCTATCTTTTGGGTAGTTATATCATGAATTATAACCAAAATGAAATTTTGTCCTCTCAATGTGATTAAACTGGCAATAATACGGATCCAAATAGTACGATGATCTTTATGATTTATTGGTAGATCGACATACTCGAGTTTACTATCCCCAAATAAATCCATAAAACCCTCAGAAAGAGTTTTCAATCCCCCTTCTTGATAAATCTCTAATTCTATAAAATTTTTCCCTATGAATTCATCTTGAGAATAGCCAGATATAGTTTCAACCGCAGAGTTGCACTCCACTATTGTACCTCTTGGATCAGCTAATATTATTATATTAGGAGAAGTTTCAAATAAATTGTGGTATTTTTCCTCAGAATCAATTAATTCTTTTTCAGCATTCTTTCTTGCTTCAATATCCTGAATGCTTAATTGAATTATCATTTCTTTTTCTATGAAAAATGTTGAGGCTTGATATGAAACCCATTTTAGATCTCTAGATTTTGTATACAACTGAACTTCTTTTGATTCTATTTTCTTTCCTTTAAGTAGAGTATTGAAATCTTCCATAGTTAAGGATATATGCTGTTTAGGAATGAAAACTGCTTCTTGGAAACGCTTTCCTATCAGTTCATTTTTATTGAAACCTAAAAGTTTCTCGGTTGATAAGTTACAATCTACAATATCTCCCCTCATATTGATTAATAGAATCGCATAAGGAGAACTCTCATAAAGGTGATAAAATTTCTCTTCAGAAGCTCTTAATTTCTGTTCTGTTAATTTTCTATCTGTTATATCTACAATAGATAATATTACCTTTGACCATGTTTTTTCAAAACCAGGAACTATAGATGTCTTAGCATAAAGATGTAGATCTATACCATCGTGGGTTTTGGATGCAACTTCCGATTCATAAACAGTTTCACCATTTATTAGAGCTAATAATTCCTTCTTATTATCTAAAAATATTTCCTCAGGCATATTATTTTCCAAAATATTCTGCGGTCGATTCATTTTAAAAATATAGTCCTCTTTACTCTCAACTTTGTAGATCTCTAAAGTTTTCTTATTCACATCAATTATTTTTACTTTTACCATACATTTTAATGCTTCTTTAGGATAATCTTCAAAAAATTTCTCAAAATCTTGAACTCCTGACGTTCTTAATTGGTTAATATATTTTTTTGTATCTGAGAAGTCTTGTTCCATCAAGGCGATTGGAGAATTTTCGAATAATTTGCGATATTTCTCTTCTGAATTTATTAACTCTTGTTCCGCAAGCTTACGATCCGTTATGTCAATTGTGGTGATTAAATCCGCTGATTTTCCATTAAATATAATTGTTCGAGAATACGTTTGAACCCACATCAAACCCCCAGTCTTTTTAAAAGTTCTACATTCATAGCTGGAATAATTATTATCTAATCCTAATTGTCGATTCTTTGCGTGTTCAATTACTATACTCCTGTCATCTGGATGCACCATTTCTAGAAATTCTCTAGGCCCCCAGTTACTTATTTCCTCAACAGTTCTATCACCCATCTCCGCAAATCTTTGATTTACATATTTGAATTTATCATTTTGCAATATTGCTATCCCTAGTAATGATTGCTCTGCGATTGTACTGAATTTCAATTCTGATTCTATTAAATCTTGCTCTGCCTTTTTTCTTTCTGTTATATCTGTAAATGTCACGGCAAAGAATCCTTTTTTAGGAGAATATCCTGATACTTTAAACCATCTATCAATCGCTTCAGAATAATCTTCCACTGTTAAAGGAACACCTGTAAGTCCTACATTCCCAAATTTCCCTATCCAATCTGCTGGATCGTTTTCCGTTCCTGGTATTGCTTTAGTGACTCGTTTCCCTATCAAATCTTCCCTTTTCATACCTGTAAGCTTTTCAAAGGCAGGATTAACTTCGTGGTAAATATAATCAATGGGTTGATTGATTTCATTCACAACAACCTCATGATATGCAAATCCCGCATTCATATTTTCAAATAAGGAACGATATTTACTTTCAGATTCTCTTAATTGTTCTTCAAAATTTTTTCTTTCAGTTATATTTCTTGAAATTAGAAGTGCTTTTTGTTCCTCATTTCGATCTTTGAAAAGCTGTCCTTGTACTTCAAACCACGAATAAGTACCGTCCTTCCGTCTTATTCTTAATTCTTCGGAGCCCGTTCCTGTTTCTTTCCCTTTCATAAATGCAGCAACAGCTCGATTTACATCATCAGGATGTATTAAATCAGGAGCACTAGTATTATAAATCTCCTCTTTTGTATAGCCTAATAATTCATAACCTTTATTTATGTATTCATAGCTAAGATTCATATCAACTACGGCAATTAGATCATTTGCATTTTCAGAAATCATTCGATATTTTTCTTCGGATTCTTCTAATTTTTTTTCAGCTATAATCCTATCATTTATATCAGTTAATGTTCCTCTCATTCCTACTATAGAACCATTCTCTATAATAGGTCTTGAATGAATTCTAGCATAAATTGGAGTTCCATCTCTTTTTTGAATTAAATATGTTTCGGGTTTAGTTGCTTTTCCCTCAAGCACCTCATTGATTTTCAAATAAGCTTTCTCCCTATATTTAGGATCGATAAGTTGACCAATATTTATCCCTTTATCAAGGTCTTCTTTTACATAACCAAATTTTTCAAAACCAACTGAATTGACAAAGGTAATGTTTAAATCCAAATCAGTTTCAAAAATAGTATCAGGTAAAAATTCAATTAAATCCCTATATTTCTCTTCTGAAGTTTTTAACTTATGTTCAAGGATAAATTTTTCGGAAATGTCAATGATTGTCCCCTCAGTTGCGATGGGATGGTCATTTTCATTTTTCACCAAATGAGAGTTTCCTTGAACAACAATTTCTTCTCCAGTGACTTTTCTGGCGTGAGCTAAATAATTTTTAACATGCCCTACCCTTGTTAATTCTTCAATAAATTTGTCTCTCTCCTCTGATTGTTGCCAAAAATCAAATGATTTAGTTCCTACTAAACTTTTATTTATAGAGATGCCAAAAATCTCGTTGAATTTTGGATTATGTTTTAGAATAGTTCCATCTAACCCAACTCGAAAATATCCCACATCGAGATTATGGACTATTTCTTTATACTCTTCATTTACAGAAATATTTTTCTTTTTTGAAATCACGAAAAAGACACCTAATTTTCAGATGATCTTCTAAAGATCATCAAGTACATTGCAATGATATTTCATTAGTATTAGATTTTTTATTTATATCTTGCTGATTAAGGTTATTTCCGTAATGTTTATATAGACAAGTATGTAAAATGTCAGTTTAGTTTTTCAAAGAATATTATTTTTCTCTTCTAATTCCCTATATGATGTATTTTTTAAGATCTTCATCAGTTTGAATTTTGGCGATAATAATTTTGTCAAGATTTTTGTAATCGTTTCCATAGAGGACTCTTCCCCTAGTTTCCTCTAAATCAGAATATCTTAGTGTAAGAGAAGCAGCATAATTTAACGTATCTTCATTTATCTTCCCTTGAATTATAGTTACTGGCCCTGGAACATCCTTAACTTCCATTATTAAATCTTCAGGTTTTCTAAGTTTAAGTAGTATATTATTTTCTTTTTCTTCTCTACCAACTATTATTTTTGTATCGTTAAATCTAAAGTGTCTTCCATATCTTAAGATTTTCATATCTTCTATTGTTTGAACATTATCAAATTTTAAGGAATCTTCCATTCGATTTGCATAATTTTCATCTGTTAACAGACACCCTCCACCAGCATAATAATCTTGCAACAATCCATGCTTTCTAGCTAATTCTAATTGGGACTTTCTACTTCTTCCCTTTATTCCTAGAAGTTTAGATCTATCTATTAACCCTTTTTCTTCATAGATAGTAGGTTCTAATAGAAGAGCAGATAAAGGTCTTAATAATTTTCCCTTGAGTCCAGACTCTTCCTCTACGATATGAAGTGCTTTTAAATGTTGAGATTTTGGCCTTTGGTTAAGAACTTCCCCTGTAAAAATAATATCCGCATTAATCTCTTTCATATACTTTTTAGCCTTCTTCAAAATATAAATTCTACAATCTACACAGGGATTTATGTGTTTACCATATCCAAATTTAGGATTCTTAATAATTTCTAAGAAATCATCTTCCAGCGGTAAATTGTGTACTTTTATTCCTAACTTTGTTTGAAAAATGTCCAAATTAGTTTTATATTGACAAAAGGGAGATTCAATATGTAATCCTAATACTTCAATTCCTTGCTGTTTTATTAGAAGACATGCGGTTAAGCTATCCAAACCACCTGAAATTAAGCCCACTGCTTTTAGATATTTAACCAAAGTATTACTTTTTGTCATAATTTTTTGATTATAAGCATCCATTCCTTTTTTGCTTCATTAATCTCTCTTATATCAACAATTTCTCCTAGATCTTGACGTTTGCAGCTATCTGGAATATTTTTTACAGCTGCGGGAAAATCCAATATAACCTCCAATAACTCTCCTGTATTCATTTTTTCCAAATGTAATTTTGTATAGACAAACGTCATTGGACAAACCTTTCCTCTAATGTCTAATCTATGGATCTGTTCATTATTTCCTACTTTGCTATTCAAAACATGCATCACCTATCCTATAATCGTGTGTATCAACTAAGTCTACAGCGTTATTCCCACATGCTAAGCACTTTTCATTTCGGGTTACATCTATGAAGCTAAACCTATATTTAAGTAAATCCAAAAAAAGCATGCGGTTGGTTATCAAATCCCCAATATTTAAAATGCTTTTAATTGCTTCATTAGCTTGAATAGATCCGACTATACCAGGAATCAATCCGATTACTCCTGCTTGAGAACATGACATGGTAGAATTATTTTCAGTTATATCCCCGAAAACACATCTATAGCAAGCAGTTTTTTCATTAGGATTCACAGTAATGATTTGTCCATTAAATCGTACCACTCCTGCAATGGAAAAGGGTATATTCAATTGAATGCATGCATCATTTATGAGCATCTTTGTAGGTATGTTGTCAGAGCCATCTATAACAAAATCAGAACCCCTTATTATCCCTTTAATATTATTTGGTAATAAAATTTCATTAATTACTTCAATTTCTACATCAGGATTTAATTTATGTAATTTTTCCATTGCGCTTTTTGTTTTTTTCTTACCAATATCATTAGTAAAATGAAGGATTTGTCTATGTAAATTTGAACGATCAACCACATCGAAATCTATAAGTTTTAATTTTCCTATCCCTGCTGCAGTAAGATAATAAGCCACAGGAGAACCTAATCCTCCACAACCAATTATGGTAATCGTCGATTTTAATAACTTTTCCTGACCAATTCCTCCTATCTCTTTTAAGACTATTTGACGGGAATACCTTTCTATTTGTTCATGAGTAAATGACATAAAAATCAAATCTTTATTCTCTATTCTTTTTCAAAAAAGAAGCTGAAGATTTTTCTATATTATAACTTCTAAAGAAAGAAATAGATTTTGAGACATTTATTTTTTACTTTAATGATTTATAATAATACTCTATGTGTCATTAAAGAAAAATTTATATTAATTTGATAAATATCCTATAAGTTATACTTAAATAAAGTTTGTAAAAGAGTTGTTCAAATCAAATGGGAAAGGTAACAAAAGCATTATTATTACTTAAAGATATGATATATGAATCAACTAGCCCATTAGAAATAATTCGATTTGCTAAGTATTATAAAAGTAAACAAATTGATGTTACCGTTGTTTTATGGGGACCAATGGGAATCATCCTTGGTAAGAAAAATAAAGTTGGTCGAATGAGATATGATGAAGAAATACAGGAATGTCTTGAACTTGGGATACATTTTAAATGTTGCGATCTTGCGGCCAATCTTATTGGTTTAGATAAATCGGAATTAATAAATGGGATAGAGCTAGTCGAATCAAATGTAGTTGCGGACCTATTATTGAAGTATCAAGAAGAAGGGCAACTTATTATCTCATTATAAATTGGAGTATTCATTTATAGTGCTCGTTTTCTGGATGTACATCAGTAACGAACTTAAAATTATAAATTTTATCTCGGGTGAGTCTTTCTTTTATATAACCGAGATTGTACATTGTATTTATAAAGCCATCAGTTGATTTTAAATATCCTTCAGAAAGGGCTATACAATATTTAGATGAAATTTCAAGGACAGCCTTTACATAAGGAATATTGTTCTTAAGAATCGAAAATGTTCTTCCAATTATTTCTGCCGCCTCATCTTGAGATTCTCGGAGTAAATATGACGCTCTTTTATGATGCTTAAGAAATATTGTGACGAATTCAGGATAATCTTCAATAATCGATTCATGAAAGAAAATACCATAACTAGGATTGTATGCTAATAAATAATGAGCAGGAATAATTAAATGAGAATCTAAGATAGTTTCTGCAAAAACTGCCAAAGCAGGAGTTCCTACGCCTCCCTCCAATTTTCCTTTTTTCATATCCAGTGCTATGAATTCAGCTTGTTTATAATTCACTACTTCAACCTCTTCTTTCATATTATATTTTTCTAAATAATAATTGAGAATTGCATCATGAATAGAGCCCACACTTGGAGTTCCTATTGCGTGACCCTTGAATTGAGAGAGAACATCTGAAATCTCACCATTAAATTTTGAAATTGGCATATATTTCTTTTTTCCAATCATTATAGTGCCTTCTACATGACCCCCTGCAACGCATTTAATTGGAACACCATTATCTATACCAATTATCGCAGGAGGTAGCCCCATATACCCCACATCCAGTTCTCCTCTTTTAAACGCTTCAACCATTAGAGGACCTGTACCAAACAATGACCAATTGACATTTACGCCTAAATCTTTTTCTAACTTATCATCCCCCATTAATATAAAATTGGTATGATACGCTGTTGAAAGATGACCAATATTAAGAATTTCTTTTTTAATAATATTCACTTGTTTTGTTTATTTGGAATTATCACTTACAACATTAGAATTTAATATTTATAATCTAAAATATTAAGTTTATTAATTACATTTATAAAGGTATATATTAACATTTCATTGATTAGTTATGGTTGATGTAAAAATCAGTTTCTTTTCAATATTGACTGATATTACCGATAAAGAAGAATTAATCTTTTCTTTAGAAAATAATTCAGATATTAGAATTTTGCTAGAAAAACTTGTTCTAAAATATGGAAAGGCTTTTGAAGAGCAAATTTTTAAAAATTCGGCCAATTTGAGTAAATATGTATTAATTACGGTAAATGGCAAAGATATCCGTGCTTTAGATGGGCTTAATACAAAATTGAAACAAGATGATGAAATTTTTTTCGTTCCCGCAATTGCCGGAGGTTAATAAATCCTTCTTCAATTTATTTTCTACATAATAATAATATATTCAAATATAAGTTGTGATAATAAGTCTGTAAATAGAAAAGCTAAAAAAAAAGCAAGAATAAATATTAATATCTAATTGAATGATACTCAAATAGAAGTTATTCTTATTATTGCCAGTGTATCCGAGTAGTTAAGGAGGCGGCCTGCAGAGCCGTTGCCATTAGGCATCGTGGGTGCAAATCCCACCGCTGGCTTCATCATTTATTTTCTAATTTTCAATATCTTTCTAAAAAAAATAAAAAATTAGTCTACTGATTTCTTTTATTGTTCTTATCATATTTATAATTAAAAATAGTTCGAAATAAAGAGTGATCAAACTGAAAATAGGACCTGTTTGTTTGGTTTATTATGCAATTAAAAATAAACGACAATCAAAATTGGATAAAGAAAATGAATTTCCAGAAGTGAAGGAAACAATTTCAAACTGCTCTATATTTAACTAGCCAATAAAAATTCTTTTGCTAATATTGAGTTTTTTATTCATACTTACAATGTCATAAATTTATAAGCTACTTAGAATCATTCATACCTATGAGTGTTTATGATTTAATGATCAAAAGAAGATCTGTAAGAGTATATAAAAATCAAGAAGTTTCGCAAGATCTTATAGATAAATTGCTAGATGCTGCAAACAATTGCCCTTCAGGGGGAAATATTCAACCCCTATCTATAATTACAATTCAAACTGCAGAAGGTCGAGAATATTTAGGAAAAATGATAGGGTCACAACCTTGGGTAAAAAATGCCCCTTTATCAATGATTTTCTGCATTGATTTTAATAGAATAAAGAAATGGGCTGCATTGTCTGATACTGACTTTCAAGGTGAAAATGCACTCTCTCACTTTCTTATTGCATATGCAGATTTAATGTGTGCTGCTCAAAATGTAGTTATGACAGCAGAAAGCTTTGGCCTTGGATCAGTTTATGTAGGTTCAATTCAGGGAATAATTGATGAAATTCGAGAAAATTTTTCAATACCAAAATTAGTGCTCCCTATGATGCTTCTATGTATAGGCTATCCTGAATCTACCCCAAATACTATACCAAAACTAGATAGAAATGTTATAACCCATAGGGAAAAATATAGTATTTTAAGCGATTCTGAAATCGAGAAAGCTTATAGTGATAAATATGGCCCTTTTGATGAAGATCCGGAACAATATTTCACGAAAGCTTATATTGAAGTAATAGAATCTAGTAAACAACAAGGAGATAGATGGCTAAAACTTGCTAAAAAAAGAATTAAAAGATTAGATATAAAGAATCATGCTCAATTCTTGTTTAAACTCAGATATCCGTCAGAAGCAATGGTAAGTATGAATCAAGAATTAATTACCTCTTTCAAGAACGCAGGATTTAATTTCATTTAACCTATTTGGAAAAAAAATAAGTATAATTAATAAATTCAAGAAATTATTACAAGTATTACTAAAGATTTAGATCGATTCAAAAGTGATTGATAATGTTAAGTAGCGAAATTGTTGATGATGAAAAAATACGAGAAATCATAAATACAGATTATAATAGCCAAGAGTTCGTAAATCTAATGCGCGAAATTACTGAAGAAGCTATTGGATTTAATGCTTATTATAGGGATTTGGTAAAAAAAAATAGTTTTAATATTAGTGATTTGAATAATATTGATGATTTAGCGTCCATACCTTATATCTCCGCACATCTTTTCAAAGAATCAGCAGGAAAGTTTAAAAAATTCTTAAAAATACCTTTATATTCCCCTAAGTTTGAACTATGGAATGTCTCATCTTGTACATCAGGGGATGCTTCTTTAGTAGGACGTTCAAAAGACGATATTGAATTATTAGCAAGTATGACTATCAAATGTATTTATGAATTCATTCCAATTCCTCAAGATGAATGGTTTAATACAATTTCATTTGATTTCGCCCCTAGTGTTAAGTTCTTAAACCGAATTGCTATGAGGTATACGAAAGTAAGACCGATCAAACTATATGGAAGTATTTTGCATGAAATTTCAACAAGAATGTCGAATCCAAAATTTTTGATTAAATTTTTTATTCTAAAAGCGTTTAAGGAAATAATTAAAAAGCGAAGTCTAGTTGGTGCTTTTGGTGTAAACTCAAAATATGTGATTAAGCATGTAAGAAAAAATTTAGAAAAACCGTTGGAAAAACAGAAACATATCTCATTTGGAGGGAGTCTTCAATTATTAAACACGTTCATGAATACTATCATGAAAGAAAAGGATCTGAAATTTAATTTACCCAACAGTGTGGTAAATTTTGGAGGTGGAGGATGGGATGGACATAAATCACAATTAAAATATCCTCCAATAGATAAAGTAAAATTTGTTTCTGATTGTGTGGAATCATTTGGGACTAGCTCTGATAGAATTACTGATATGTATGGTTTTACCGAAACGCCAATAACTTTTGGGAGCCACTGGTCAGATAAATATCAAGATTTTATATTTCATTGTCCATCTCAAGCTAGAATTATTGTCAGGGATATAACAGACCTTGAACCATTAAAAAAAGCAGGAGATAGGGGACTTCTGGAAGTGCTAACTCCATTTGGCGTTGAGGCCTCAGTAAACCATGCTATAATTGTTGATGACATCGTTGAGATTGTTTCAAGAAATAAATGCCCTGAGTGTGGATATAAAGGCGATACCTTTTTAGTTCACGGTAGGGTTGAAAACAAGGAAGGTCTGGGATGTTCTTCAATATTGGAATGGATATAATACCGAATTGTTCTTTTTGGCATTTAAATAAAAAGCCATATAATAATGACGGTTTCAATTTTATGCGATTACTATGAAATTAAGAATTATCTTAACTATCTTTCGGTATATCCTACAAATCCCGCAACTAAAACGAGAATTCCGCCTATTAAACTAGTATAAATTATCATTATAATACCTATTACTACACAGATAATCCAATTTAATTCCATAAACTTATGGGGTAGAATTATACTTATTAAAATTATTGCTGCTAAAGTAATTGAAAGTACTAGCAAAATTATTTTTGAATTGTCTAAATTTCTGTCATCAAAACCCAATAAAGCGTCTATTAAACTTATTATTGCCCCAAGAGCTGCTAAAAGTTTCATTAAATCTTCATTATGCATGTTAAAACCTATGTTTTTACAATTATATATGAAGTACTAATACTTTTTCTCTTTTAAAAAAGTGATTGGAATAATTGTGTATTTTTTATAAAAAAAGTATAGGCAAATTGAATGAAATAAGAAAAAAGAATCTTAAACTCCATTCATAATTTTTACTTTAGGAGCATACGCATCATGAACCGCATAATTGGCATAGTTAATGCTATAATGATCGCGCCAATGAGATTTAACATCTTCAAGCATAGATTTCATGATTTCATCCTTAACCTTTCCTTCAGAACAAATCGTTGTACCCATCGGAGTAGCTGTAATTTCCCCATCCTTTACAACAATCTCTCCATCTTTTATTGTATAAGCTGCTAATGAAAATGCTTTTTCAATTTCGTATCCGTCTGTTTCTTCAGGATTTATTTTATAAATTGCAACATCACCTATTGCTCCTTTGCCTAAATGACCTCTATCTGTCATTCCTAAGCATTTTGCGGTACCTGCTCGAGTTACAATACATATATCGTTTAATGTAAACTCTCGGTCAATATCTTTTAACTGGGTTTTCTCTGTTGCTCTTTTAGAGCATTGATTTAAAAGTACATCATCTCGAGACTTCTTATCCATAAGCCAACGAACAATTTGAGGATAAGATGTAAATGGTCCCCCATTCGGGTGATCAGTAGTTTGAAATACTTGCCATGGATTTTTGATTAAGAGCATAAGTTCTAGTCCAACTGCCCATTGTACTGCATTCACTGCCGTTTTTGGTGAGAAGAAATATGGTACAATCCCTGAACCTGATTCACCTTCTACTTGCCCATTAATCCACTTTATTCCTGGACGGTTGCCCCAAACAGAAGTTCCACCAATATGATGGAGTGCAAATTCCCAAGGTCCGTCTGCGGTCATCGTTGTAGTAGCTGCTTTACCGAATATTACTTGCCCCGCATCAACTGTAATGTGATTATGTTTGTTTAAATATTCAGCAATATCCGCGGCTCCAGACTCAAAATCAGTCCAGTTTGTACCTCCATAAGCATTAAATTGGCAATGGGTTAAATGTAAAGCAGAATCTCTTCCTTTTTTTGGTTTGATTTTTCCTACAGCTTCAAATGTTTCAAGAGTATGCTTTTTATTACCAGGATGCCCTAAATTATTTGCATGAACATGTATTGTGTGGGGTAATCCGAGTTTTTCATTAACCGTTGATAATCCTTCTAGAATTTCTCTAGGTGAGACATCAAAGTGAAAAACGTGGTCGTCTATGGAATTAACATTCTTTCCCCAGGTCCAATTTTCAACTCCTCCAGGATTTACTATTTTAACGGCATAACCTTTAGTAACTTTTAAAATCCATGAAACATAGGCAGCAAGCTTATCATAATTCTTTTCTTTTATAAATTCCATTACGAACCAATTATTTCCGAATAAAGGAAAAGCTGCTTTGTCAATAATAGGCATATCTAAAAACTCTTCATGAGTATGGCGAGCTTTCAACATTGGCATAGCGGGCTCTACAACGGTTGTATATCCAAGGCGCGCATATCGATATCCTGTAGCCCAAGTTGATGGAACTGACCAACCTGTGCCACTCCGAGTTATTTTTGTTCGCTTTTCATTAAATTCCTCCAATTTATCATCAGGTCGAAATTGTCGTCCAGCATTTACTTTTGTACCAGCTATATGGGAGTGTATATCAACTCCGCCAGGCATCACAACCATTCCTGAGGCATCAATAACCTTTGCATCACTATTAACCTTGTCTACAACGACTCCATCTTTGATATAGATATCTTTCTTTTCCCCATCGATATTATTCAGAGGATCGTAAACCAGGCCATTTTTAATGATTAAATCTTTCATTGTAATTTTCCTTAATTATTTTTAAAATCTTGATACAAATTTGTAAGTAAAACTAATAGAAGTAAATCTACTAAATTAAAGAATTTATTATTTTTATAAAGATTTATTATATAATTTAATAATAAGAATGAGATATAGCTATAAAATATATTAAGATAATAAAATTATCCTAGTTCTTCATAATCCCGTTTAAAGCGTTCTTGGGAATAATTATTCATTTCTGCAGGTTGAAGAAATTTAGTATGGTCAAGGTACTTAGCCCAATCAATTTCTTCTTTCTTAACAGTAGTTTTTATTATCAACTGTTCTTCGGTTTCCTCCATTTTTTCACCTCCTTTTTTCTTTCTACATTGTTATTGTGAACCATAATTTTCTTTTTTAGATGGAATCCTCTGGACTTCAAGAGAGAACAAATCCATGAGAAAAGTTATATCAAAAAAAGAATCAGGTTCGTCTCTCTTGATTTAGAGTAATAATAATACTACTACTAAACTCAGTAATAACAATACCAATTTGTTAGAGAGAGACTTATTAAACATTATTAGAATAATTATCGATTGTACATATATAAATATTTCTCTAGAAATAGCAATTTTATTGAAAATTACCAAGAGTAGCAGTTAGCTTTTCAATTGTTTAAACTTAAATAAAAGTTATTGTTATTATTAAGTTAGTTGTAAAACATAATGGGATATTTTGGTAGAGAATATTTCAAAAAGCACTTAAGGTTCCAGTATGGTAAAGATTTTTATTGTGGATGATGACCAATCTCTCCAACGGCTATATACTTTGATTTTAACTGAAGCGGGGTATGAAATTGTTGATACCGCATATAATGGCAAGACTGCTATAGAGAAATATAATAACCTTAAAGAAAAACCGGATATTGTGTTAATGGATCATCGTATGCCAATAAAAAATGGACTCGACGCCATGGCTGAAATTTTATGTATCAATAATCATGTTAAAATTATTTTTGCTAGTGCGGACATAACAATAAAAAAAAAGGCTCTTTCTATAGGAGCTTGTGCTTTTCTTGATAAACCTTTTAATATGCGCAAATTGTTATCTGTTATCAAGGAAGTAAATAACGAATTAGTTTTAGAAACTTGAAACTTTAAATTTGAAATTTAAATTGAAAGTGTTTGCCTACTCTTAAAATTAGGATATTGTTTCATTTAATATGATTTCAACTGAATTACACACATGTAAATTAAGAACTTATTGAAATAAGATAATCTTAAATATAGTTCAAGATCTATCTAGTTATAAATATTAAAAATTTCTAATAAGTGGTTCAAAATGGAAACTGGAAAATTGTTAAGTCTGTTATCTGGAATAATTACTATTCTGGCAACCTATTTCTTTTCGTGGTATGCGATTGATACGGTACCTCCTTACTATGCTAATGGTTTGGGAATCATAAATAATCTTGGAGCAATGTTTACTGATGCGGAGAATTTAGGATCAACATTAAATATACCAGGCTTTTCGCTCTATATTATTGCGGTGGGGTTCATTTTGTTCCTAGCTGCGGGACTTTTCCTTATTTTAGGCATGAAGAAAAGAGTTTTTGCCGCAATCGGGACTCTTTTAACTCTTGGAATAGCTACCCTAATCTTTTTAGGAAGTTATAGAGTCATTAGTGTTGACGATTGGATTACAAATATTCTAGGAACAGATTCTCCATTAGTAGAAGATATTATTCCTTTAAAAATCTTAGATTTTGGTGGATTTGATATTGGAATGTATTTATTATATGCTGGTGGAATTATAGGACTTGTAGCTACTGTCTACGGCCCAGGAGCTTTTTAAATTATATTTTTATTACTATTTTTTTATTATAATTTCTGAATATAACCTTATTTCTGAGGAATCTGTAAATTAATCTACCCTGAATAAATTGTATTAGTAAATCTTATATATAAGATCAATTCAAATAATAAACTATTATATATGCTAATTTTTATATAAAACTTACATTTTACAAAAATATGTGATGAAAATGGGAGCAGGAAGAATTATTGCCATAATTGGTGGAATTGTAGGAATTCTTAGTATTGTTTTGTATTACGCGATGCCTGGATTTTTTTGTTTATGGAGGTTCGATGGAGGAGCAGCTCTTACTATATTTGCTGGCGGTTTTGGATCTACATCTGGCACACTGGTGGGTATTGATTATGGACCCGATTCTGCTGAGGATATGCTTTTCTTAATAGTCGCTATCTTAATAATTGCTGGTGGTGTATTAGCCCTTATTGGGGGAATCGCAGAAAATAAAGCCCTTGGAATAATCGGAGGAATTCTTATGTTAGCAGGTCCAGGCTTACTTGTAGTCGAATTATTTCTTGAATTAGGATTCTGGGAAGGATTTCCTGAGTTTGCTCTCTGGGGAAGCCAAGCAGGCGCAAATTGGGGTGTTTGGATTGGTTTCTTTATGGCTATTGGAGGAGGCGTGTTAGGAATCATTGGTGGAGCAACTTCAGATTAACTTCTTCAATTTTTTTTTTTATTAATAAATGCTATTTTCTCTAGTAAGGATATTCTTGAGATCTTCTAAATATTTATTCATTCATCAGATATCAATCTAATCATATTTTTTCAACAAAAGTATAACAAATATTATATATCACATCAGATCAAAGTAATAACAGAAGTTTAATAATTTCTTAAAAAAAAATAAAAGTGTGAAAAAAATGGGAGCAGGTAAACCTCTTGCTATAGTTGGAGGTATTTTAGGAATTCTTAGCATAGTGCTATTCTATCTATTTCCTGGTTTATTTTCTCTATGGCGCATTTGGGGAGGGGGAGATGCAATCTATATCGGAGGTTTTGGGTCGGGAGCTGGAATTATATCTGGTATTGATTTTGGACCAGATTCCGCAGAGGATATGTTATTACTTCTCATCGGTATATTATTAGTTGCGGGAGGAGCAGTAGCTTTCGTAGCAGCATTAGTAGAAATTAAATTCCTCGGTATATTAGGTGGATTGCTCATGTTAGCAGGACCAATTATCCTTTCGCTTCAATTATTTCTTGAACTAGGTTATTTTGAGGGTTTGGGACTTGGAGATAGTCTATTTTTTGGAAGTCTTGCTGGTGCGAGATGGGGAATTTGGATTAGTTTCTTTATGGGCGCTGCAGGTGGTATTTTAGGAATTATAGGTGGAGCTACTCTAGATTAATTTCTCTAAAAAGATTTTTTTTTTTTAATTTTGTTTTTTTATTTACTTTATTTTTTTTTCAAAACCGTTTAAGTTTTTTCAGGTTGGATTTTAGAGAGTTTTTCAATATCTTCAGGAGTATTAATATTAAAGAAAGTTAGAAGATTTCTATCCAATGGCATAATTTCATTTTCAATAGATAAATAATTAATTTTCCAGCTTCTATCTAAGAGATTTGATAATTTAAGGTTATTATCCTTAAGATTTTCTTTTGCTTTTCTGAACAATTTTTTGATTGAATAAATAGCAAAGAGAGGTTCAACAAATTTATTATTCCATTGAGGAATACAACAATCATATCCAAATGATCTTTCTATCAAAAGTTCTAATACATTTGAATTAATAAATGGGGTATCACATGCAATTACAAACAATTTTTCGTAGATTAAACTCTTTAGTTCTTTAGATGCAGAATATAAACCTATAATAGGGGTGTGTGATTTCAATTCAGGTGAGACATTGTTTTCATCAATAATAAATCCGGTAATAAATTTAACGTCAATCTGGTTGATGTAATTTTGAACTTGTCGCTTTGAATTAGCAACTAAAAAAATATCGTAATTTCTCTGACTTAAAGTATCGAGTTGATAAGATATCAATGGTTTATCAATGTATTTAAAAAGACCTTTGTCACTCCCAAAACGAGAACTTTTACCTCCGATTAAAATGGCTACAGCTATGTATTTAGTTTTGTTGCTTTTAATTGACACGATTTTCCATAGAAAATTTAATAATCAATTAGACTAATAATTAAAAATTATTTATGATTTAAATTAATTGAAGATAATTAATTTTCCTCTCTTAATTGTCTTAATGGAAAACTGTTAAAATACCCGAAAATAATAATGAGAGATAAAGTAAAAGATCATTGCGCTATTTTTGGTGTTACTTCTGATGATTTAGGATTTTCTGTTTCTAAACTCTTATATCAAGGTTTAATTGCATTACAACATCGTGGTCAAGAATCAACGGGAATTTCAATCTTAAAAACTGGTGGCAAAATCAATACATATAAAAAAAGTGGATTAGTTTCACAGGTCTTAGATAATAAAACATTATCTAAATATTGGGGTAATGTAGGTATTGGACACAATAGATATGCAACCACTGGCTCGACAGGATATAAATCTACAGATTATATGCAACCATTTCATTTTAAAACAAGTGATATTGAATTTTCTATGGCTTTTAATGGAACTATAGCTAATTTTGATGATGTTAAAAAAAATATGGATGAGATGGGAAGAGTTTTTATTACAGATACTGATACTGAAGTAATAGCACAATTATTTGGATCTATTGCAGTAGGGACAGAAGACTGGCCAGAAGTTTTAACTCTAGCTAGCAGGTTGTTAGATGGGTCATATTCTTTAATATTAATGACCTCTGAGGGGGATATTTATGCAATACGCGATCCCCTTGGATTTAAACCTCTATGTATTGGAGAGATAAAAAATTCTCAGCGAAACATCTATTTTGTAGCATCAGAATCTTGTGCGATTGATGTTGTTGGGGGAAATTTTATACGAGATGTTAAGCCTGGTGAAATTGTGCATCTTAGTCATCAAAAAGCTATTCATTCTGAAAATATAATAAAATCAAATAGAACTGCTTTATGTCAATTTGAATTTGTTTATTTTGCTAGACCCGATTCCACAATTGATGGTGTCTCAGTTGCAGAAGCTAGACTTAGATTAGGAGAATATTTAGCTAAAAGCGATCCGATTTTAAAAAATCCTGAAATTAGAGAGAACGCTGTAGTAGTGCCTGTTCCCGACTCTGGTCGTAGTGTTGCAGTAGGATATGCTAAGGAAGCTAAGCTTCCCTATGTAGAAGGTTTGATGAAAAACAGGTATGTTCACAGAACATTTATTATGCCAGGACAAGGGAAGCGAAAAATAGCGGTAAAAGAAAAACTTAACACAATCAAGAGTGTTATCTCAGGAAAGGATATTATTCTTTTAGACGACTCAATTGTTAGGGGGACGACAACACAACAGATTGTTTCACTTTTAAGAGAAAAAGGTCAAGCTAAACGAGTACATTTACGGATTAGTTGTCCACCGATAATAAGTCCATGTTATATGGGAATCGACTTCCCTACAAAAGCAGAATTAATAGCTGGGAGTTTTCAGGAACTATACAATGAAGATTATTTAGAAGAAATAAGAAAGAAAATTGGTGCAGATACTTTAGAATATCAGACTATAGATAATTTGATGCTGGCAATTGGAAAAAATAGAACTCAACTATGTTTAGCATGTTTAACTGGTGATTATCCTCTGAAATCGGTGCAAAAACTAGCAGAAATGGAAAAATCTATTGTGAAAAGTAGAGCCTAATTCACAATTTATTCTGCACCATCCCAACAATAAGTACATAACTTTTCTTTAGGTAATCCTATAGCTTTGACTAAATCTTCAAGTCTCTGGTATTGTAAAGTTGTCAGTCCTAATCTTTTTCGTATTATATCTACCATAGCTTTAAACTTTTCAGACTCTGGATTTATATACTCTGCAGGATCTCCGATATCTCTCCCGATTAATTCTTTTATTGCCCATCTTCCTGCTAGATCTAATTCAGACTTAGAACGAGAGAAGTTTAGAAATTTACAACCATACACAAGTGGAGGACATGCTGGTCGCATATGAACTTCTTTAGCACCTGAATCAAACAATCTTTCAATTGTTTTTTTCAGCTGAGTTCCTCGGACAATTGAATCTTCACAGAAGAGGAGACGTTTATCATTAATTAATTCTTTAATAGGAATAAGTTTCATTATAGCAACCAAATCTCTTATTGACTGCTCCTGTGGCATAAAACTTCGAGGCCAGGTTGGAGTATACTTAACATATGGACGTGAATATGGAATTCGAGCTTCATTTGCATAACCTAATCCATGGGCTGTACCAGAATCGGGGATGCCTGCTACAAGATCAATTTCCACAGCATCATTTCTTGCTAAATAAGATCCACATTTATATCGTACGACTTCTACATTAACGCCTTCATAATTAGATGCTGGATAACCATAATAGACCCATAAAAAGGCACAAATCTGCAAACGATTACTTGGGGGGATCTTTTGCTCAAAACCATTTTCGTTAATAAAAAAAACCTCACCTGGTCCTAAATATTTAGAAATTTCATAACCCAGATTAGGAAAAGCACTTGTTTCCATGGTGACTGCAAATGCGTTAGGTTTTTCACCTAAAATAAGAGGTGTTCTCCCTAATTTGTCCCTTGCAGCAAAAATTCCATTTTCTGTCAAAATAAGCATGGTGCATGAACCATCAATGATACTTTGAACTTTTTGAATTCCCTCCTCAAAAGATTTACCTTGACTGATAATAGTAGCAACCATTTCTGTAGGATTGATTTCACTACCCTGCATTTCTGAGAAATGTGTTCCATTTTCTAATGCTTCTTTAGCTAAGTCTTCTAGATTATTTATTTTTCCTACTGTAGAAATTGCAAATACTCCTAATTGTGAATTAATAATTAAAGGTTGATCATCAAAATCACTAATTACTCCAATTCCTTTATTACCGTGCATTTTCGTTATATCTTTTTCAAATTTTGATCTGAATTGAGAGGTTGTAATATTTTTTATATACCTTTGAAACCCACCAGAATTTTTTACTGCTAAACCTCCTCTAACAGTTCCTAAATGACTATGATAATCGGTTCCATAAAATAAATCATCTATACAATCCTTATTTGAAAATACTCCAAAAAGTCCACCCATGATAAGTCACTATATGCTAATTTTGAATTTTTGCTAATAAAGAATTTTATTAATCTACTATGAAAAAGAGCTTAGTTTTTACAAAAATCTATAAAATTCTGATAAATTCTAATCCCATATTTACTAGATTTCTCCGGATGGAATTGAGTAGCAAAAATGTTATCATTACTAACAACTGAGCAAAACTTTATATCTCCATACTTAGTCATTCCCAAACTATTTTCATTGTTTTCAGGTATACTGTAATAACTATGCACAAAATAAAAATAAGAATTATTAGGGATACCTTGAATGAGGAAGTGATAAGTATTCTGAAACTCGACACTATTCCATCCTATGTGAGGTATCTTTCCAACCTGTTCAATATCGAATAAAACTACATTCCCTTTAATTATATTAAGACCTTCGAAAGTTCCCATCTCTGAACTTGATGTAAATAATAATTGAAGCCCCAGACAAATCCCAAATAAGGGTATACCATTATTAACCACTTGATGAATAACATCAATAAGATCTTTCTCCTCAAGATGTCTCATAGCATCACCAAAAGCGCCCACGCCAGGTAATATTACGCCATTTGCATTCAATATTGCTTTAGGATCAGAAGTAATTGAACTAGTGACGTCTAAATGTTTTAAACATTTATAGATACTCTTTAGATTTCCCATCTCATAATCAATAATGGCAATATTAAATGACATAATTATAACCTCATAGGAATTCCCGCTTTTTTACATTCTCTTTTGACAATTTCTATTGGATATTCATTATAATGAAAAATTGAAGCAGCTAAGGCGGCATCTGCTTTACTGTATTTGAACACATCAATAATATGCTGAGGAGTTCCTGCACCACCTGAGGCAATGATCGGGACATTTAACCTTTCACTAAAAGCTCGTGTTAATTCTAAATCATATCCTGTTTTAGTCCCATCACAATCCATCGATGTTAACATGATTTCACCACTACCCAATTTAGTAACTTCTTCACCCCATAAAAGAGCATCTTTACCTGTTGGTGTTCTTCCTCCATGAATATAGACTTCCCACCAACAATACTCATCTTTTATTTTTAAAAATACTTTATTATTATCCTTATGCGGTTTTTTTATATAATTCCTTTTAGCATCAATCGCAATTACTATACATTGAGAACCAAAGATATAAGCACTATCTTTTATCAAATCAGGATTTTGAACTGCAGCGGTGTTTAGAGTAATCTTATCCGCTCCTGCCCTTAAAATTTCTTTAATATCCTTAACTGTTCTCAATCCACCTCCTACAGTAAAAGGTATAAAGACCTGTTCTCCTGTTCTTTCAACTAAATCTATTAAGATTTTCCTCTTATCTGAAGATGCTGTTATATCTAAGAAAATAAGTTCATCTGCTCCATTTTCATCATAAAACTGTGCTAATTCAACCGCGTCTCCTGCATCCTTGAGATTAAGGAATTTGGTTCCTTTAACAACCCTATTGTTTGTTACATCTAAACAAGGAATTATGCGTTTAGTTAGTGGCATTTTTTTTAGTCTAACAAAGCTTAGATAATACAAAAGATGTAGTAAAATAATTTTTATGACAATCCGGGAATTGTTTCTCTTTCAAACCGTTTCATCGTTATTGCATCACTAGGGCATGTCACTGCACATAAACCACACCCTATACACTTATCAGGGTTCACGTTAGCAACATCGTTCACAGTGATAGCATTAAATTTACAGCGATCAAGGCAAGTTTCACATGCAGTACATGCATCCTTTTCTATAGTTGATATATAATTTGCTTTAGCGATTGCTCTTGGATTATCAAATTTAGTTAAACCCCTTAATATACCGCAACAACATTCACAACAAGAACAGATAACAGAAGTAATTTTAGCAGTATTGTCGGTAGTTAAAACGAGACCTAGCTCTGCTGACTCTCTCATTAGTGCTTTCGCCTCCTCTTTTGAAATTATCTGCTTATCAGGTTCATTGGCAATAAATCCAGCCGCTAGACCTATTTGAAGGCAATTATTAAGTGGATATTTATCAGTACATTCTCTAACTCCACTTATTCCTGCTCTTAATCTACATGGACAAGGAATTATGGCAAAGTAGTTGTTTTTTTCAATAATACTATATGCTTCTTCTAAAGGCACAATTTCATGTTCTGGATCGATCTCTTCACTTACAGTTAACACCCTCATATAAGGTGTACCTTTCCAAGAGGTCTCCCACTTTTGATAATATTTATCTTCAATATAGAACTTTCTGCTTAAATCAGCAAATTTTTTTGCATCAGGTCCTTCATAGTTTTCTTTGACAATAAAAGGAATATCATACATCATAAATGCATTAGGTAATGAATACATTGTACCTCGGGCTATTACAAATCGTCTTCTACTAACATCTCTAAGTTTTTCAATCAATTCTTCTTTATCAATTTTTACTTCTTGAGCAAATTGTGTAATGTTTATCCCTTCAGGGAAAACGGGAAGAATTTGGATTAACTGTGCAATTTCAGGGGTATACATAAGGCTTAAATACTCGATATAAGTTATAGTAGGTTCATCATTTTCATCTGTAGGAACGGAATGTGGTTTTCTTATTAATTTTTTGGCAATATTTATTAAAGATTCTTTGTGTTCATTATTTACGATCATTTTTTGATGAAATCTGAAATATTTAATTGATATTTAATGTAAATACATTGCTTTTATATTTATATTTTCAAAATCTACCTTTTCAGTATCATTATGGCAGAATACCAAAGACGATTAATCTTTTTAATTGCTTGTATATTATTATTATTTCCTTACAAAATTCAATAAGAAGGAAATGTTTGAGTAAGCGTTCATAACTCTTATTTAACTTTTTGAAGATTTAAATATACCACCTATCAGCTGTCCAGTGCTTATTCCAGCATCACCGGGGGGAATTTTATTGTGTTCCAGAAATTTCAAATTTGATTGGACAACTCTCTCCTTTATTGTTCTAGAAAAGAAATAGTTATAAGCAACGCCTCCCGTTAAACCTATTTTATCTAGATTATTCTTCTCGGCTATTTTCATGGCAATTTCAGCAAACGTGCTTGCGAATTCAATTTGGAATTTGGCTGCGATATCCTCATTATTAAATTTATTATGTTCTATTAAAGAAATGACATCTAATACTAGTTTTGATGTATTAATGCTATAGACTCCGTCTCGTCTAGCAGATTCTACACTCAACTCAATATTATTAGGGTTTCCTTTCATAGCCATAGCTTCAAGTCTCATAGCAGGTTCACCTCGATAGGTTTTAATCTTCGAAGCTCCTAAAAGATAAGAAATAGTATCAAAAATTCTACCCGTAGAACTTGTTGCTGGAATATTTTGGGAAGGAAAAATACCGTTTGATCTCTTAAATTGGGAAATTAAAGTTTGTAATTCATTATCTTTATATTCTAGATCATCTTTAATCTTTAGTTTTTCAAGAATCCTTATAGCGTCATTCAAATCCATTGAGTTTATAATTATAGAGGCAGTCATACGAGCCGGATATTTTGTACATCGGTCTCCTCCAATCATTGGTTGGTATTCAAGGTGACCCAAACGTTTATAATTATCATAGGAAGAAAGAAGTATTTCACCACCCCATATATTATTATCCTCACCATAGCCGACACCATCAGTTGATATTCCGACTATTTTTTCATCTGGTGGCACTCCATTCTCAGCCATCAATGATAAAACATGAGCATAATGATGTTGGATTTTATACACAGGGCAATTAAATTGTTCAGCAAGTTCGGTTGCGAACCGCGTTGTAATAAATCCTGGATGTTCATCACATGCCACAAATTTGATTTCCTTTTCTTCAATTTGGAGAAGATTTTTCATATGATATATTGCTTTTTTTAGGAATTCATAAGTTTCTAAATGAGAGACATTACCAATATGTTGAGTCGGAAAAACCCTATTTCGCCTTAATATTGCTCCTGTGGTTGCTAATAGAGGACCTGTTGCTATTGCTCCTGGAACGGACACTTCAAATGGAAGTGGGATATACTCGGGTACATATCCTCTGGATCGCCTAATTACTTTTATTTTATCATCATGGATCCTTAAAACACTGTCATCAGCCCTTTGATGAATTGGTCTATCATGAAGTAAGAATACATCAGCGAGGTTTTCAAGCTGTTCAAATATTTTCGAATTCTCAATTCCCATTGGGATATACGATTTGTTCCCGCTTGTATAGACTAAGGGTTTTTTCCCAACATTATCAAATAATAGGTAATGGATTCCAGAATAAGGTAGCATTATCCCAATATTATTCAATCCTGGAGCAACATTTCTACTAATAATTGAATTTTCATGTAGATTTTTTCTTTCTAAGAGAACAATAGGTTTACGAAATGATGTTAACAGTTCTCTCTCCTTATCAGAAATCTTCAGTATACTCTCAATAACTTCTAATTCAGGAATCATCAATGCAAATGGTTTAAATTTTCTTTTTCCTTTTCGCTTACGTAATTTATTAATTATTTCATCATCATTCGCCACACAAACTAAATGCACCCCACCAATACCTTTGATTGCAACAATTTCGCCTCTGTTTATCCTCACCGCCGTTTCTTGTAAAATCTTAGTTATTGATTCATTTACAAGAATCTCTTTTTTATTATTGTATAGGGTATAATGAGGCCCACATACAGAACATGCAAAGGTTTGAGCATGAAATCTTCTATTATTGAAGTCTGAATACTCTTGTATGCAGGATTCTGGTTCAGCTTGTTGACAAAAGGGAAATTTAATCATTGTACTTCGCTCTCTGTCATAAGGTAATTCAGTAACGGTAGTAAATCTAGGACCACAAACAGCACAAGCTATGAATGGATAATTGTAGTACTTTTTTAGCTTGGGATTTCTCATATCATTCAAGCATTCATTACAAATGGAAATATCTGGGGGGAGTGTTAAACTAATACCACGTCCCTCTTCACTTTTCCTTATTTCTAAAGTATTAAACTTTTGAGAATGGTCTAAATTCTTTGAATCTATTTTTTCAACATAAGAAATTTTAGGCTTTTTATACATAATATCATTCAAAAATTTATCTAAATTATAAGAGAATCCTTGCAGAACTAGTCTAACACCAGCATTCCCTCTGTTTAATATATATCCTTTTAGATTTAAGGAACGAGCTAGGTTAAATAGAAAGGGTCTAAAACCTACTCCTTGAACAATTCCAGTAATATTAATCTCTATTGTTTTAAAATCCTTCAATTGGCTACATTTGAATTTTTTACACAAAAGTGTTGTATAATTAGTTAATTATTGGTAGAAAAAAAATCTAATAATTTATTATGATAATTAATATTTGATAAATTTCTTGTTTTAAAACTTAGAAATCTTTCTATAGTCCATCTAAGAAGTATTATCACTATGATATTTATAGTAAATACTACAAGTACCTTCCATTGAAACCATACATGGTCCAACTGGGTTAATAGGAGTACATTCTTTTCTAAAAAGGTTGCATTCATATGGATATAGTTTTCCAACCATGACTAAATGACAAGAACACCCAGGAGGAATATCTTGGGATTTTTCAATTTTTATGTCAAACTTTTTATCCGCATCATAATCTTGATACTTCTCTTTTATTATAAGCCCTCCATCATAAATTCTTCCAATTCCCCTCCACGGTGAGGAAATCGGTTGAAAAACGTCTTCAATAATTTTTTGAGCGACAACATTTCCTTCAGGTTTTACCACTCTAGAATACTCATTTATAGATTCAAATTTTTTATCTTTTAATTGTTTAAGAAGCATTAAGATTGAAAGTAAAACATCGTTGGGTTCAAACCCAGAAATTACATTAGGAATTTTATACCCTTGAGAAAAAATTTCATAAGGTTTCAATCCTATTATTGTAGATACGTGTCCAGGAGATATAAAACCATCTATATTTAATTGAGATTGGCTCATTAAGAGTTCTAAAGCTGCAGGGATTAATTTATGGGCGCAAATCACCGAAAAATTTGAGGGAGGTCCAGATTGAATCTCATACCCAATAAGAGGAACAGTTGTTTCAAATCCTATTGCAAAAAATATTACTTCTTTCTCTTGATTTTCCTTAGCAATCTTTATAGCATCATTCGGTCCATAAACGACACGTACATCTGCCCCTTTCGCTTTAAGTTCTGCTAACGAGATATTAGTTGCTGGAACTCGTATCATGTCTCCAAAAGTTGTGATTATTGTATCATCTCTCTTTCCAAGCTCAACTGCTTTGTCAATATCTGCAGCGGGGCATACACAGACAGGGCATCCAGGACCAGATAATATTTCAATCTCTTTAGGTAAAAGCGTTCTTAAACCATACTTAGAAATTGTATGTTCATGAGTTCCACATACATGCATAAATTTGACAGGTTTGTCTATTTCTTTTACAATCTCCTTAATTCGTTTAATAATTTTATTAGTAAAATCCTTACTTCTCAGAATCTTTAATCCTGGAATTTCCATATCGTTCACCTTTTAACAAATACGAGGGATTGGTTCACCTAAAGGCATATCAATAAAACGTGTTCCTCCCACTATGGTTCTCAGCAAAACTCTTTTGGGATTCTCTGATTTCACTTCTCCTATAATTTCAGCACTCTTACCAATTTGAGTTGATTTTATTTTTTTTAAAATAGTTTCTGAATACACAGGATCAACCGCTAAGAGAGCTCTCCCTTCACTTGCTATATTATAAGGGTCCAAACCTAACATATCACATATTGCTGAAACTTGTTTTTTAATGGGCACTTTTTCTTCATCTATCCATATGCTGACATCTGACTTTTTAGCCCAATCATTTAAAGCAGCAGCAATTCCACCACGAGTAGGATCCTTCATAGCATGAATTATATTATTTTCAATCTCGGATTTTATTATACTATAGATTTCAAAGAGTAAAGAAATATCCGATTTTAAATCTGTTGTAATATTCAATCCTTCTCGACTAGCCATTAAAGCCGTTCCATGATCACCGATACTGCCAGTCAGTATGATTTTATCACCACTTTTTAAATTATTATCTAAGACTTTAATAGATTTATCTTTAATTCCAATGCCTGTTGTCGCAATTATGATTTCATTTAACGTACCTCGTGGCATTACTTTAGTATCACCAGCAATGATTGCAATATGTGCTTCTTTTGCTTTTAGATTCATTGAACTTAAAATTTTTTCTAAATTTCTAAATTCAAATCCTTCCTCAATAATTATCATTGAAGTTAATGCAATTGGTTCTGCTCCCATCATTAAAAGGTCATTTACAGTACCACATATACTTAAAGTACCCAAATCTCCCCCAGGAAAAAATAGGGGAAAAACAGTATGTCCATCAGCGGTAACAACAATTTCTTTATCGTAATTATCCAAAGGAATGGTTGCTCCATCATCTAACTCTTCAACCCCAATACCTGTTTTTACTTTTTTAATTGGGATATCTTTAATAATAAAATCTATTAATTTTTCTTGTAAAACTCCACCAGCGCCATGTGCCAAACGTATCACTTCTGAGCTCCCTTTTTTTCCACTCATAATAAGAAAAAAGAAATGATAATTAAAAGAATTTAGGTATTAAATTAATGGTCATAATTTATGAGGCAGAGAATTTGATGATTAGATTCAGCTTTGTTCTGATCAATAAAAATCTTTATAAAATAAAAGTAGTACACTAAAATAATTTAGGTCGTTTTTTCATTTTAGTAGAATTGTTCAAAAAGATGTTAATTAGAATTCATGTCTAAATATACCAAAAATCCCTTAGAAATGGAGAGAAAAACAATTCTGACAATGATTCACATGTTTTGCAGAAAATTCCATGGCTCTAAGAATAATCTTTGTGAAAATTGTTTAGAACTATACGAATACGCTAATCAAAGATTAAATAATTGTCACTATGGTGAAAATAAACCAACGTGCGAAAAATGCCCTATTCACTGTTACAGAAGTGAAATGAGAGAAAAAGTTAGAAAAGTTATGCGGTATGCCGGACCTCGAATGATATATTCACACCCAGTCAAAGGATTTCGACATCTTATTAAAAAATTGAAAAAATGAATTATTTCTATATTATCTTAGTCTTTCTTCTTTAAAGCAAGGAAAATGAATTAATCTTAACTTTAGTAAAATTCACAATCGAGTAATAATTGTGAGATATCCATAACTTTAATTGGAGAGTTATCTTCAACTGCAACCTGAAATAAATTGTTTTTGCAAAAAACACAAGAACTAACAAGAACTTCTGCGCTTGTCTCTAACGCTTCTTTCAACCGATCTTCACGTATCCGCACCATACATGTACGAGTTTCTGTTATTCTATCCCTACCAACTTCAGCAGCGATATCACCATATAATGCTTTTACTCCACCTCCAGCACCGCAACACCAGGCCATATCTTTATTATGTTTCATTTCAAATAATTTTACTCCTTCAATCATCCGAATAAGTTCTCTAGGTTCTTCATAAACACCACAATATCTGCCTAAATGACAAGGGTCATGATAAGTTATTAGTAAGGGATTATCTTTAGTACGTTTTGTGTATCTGATTTTTAAATTTTTTTCTTTAACAACTTTTAAAACGTATTGAGTTAAATGATAGAGATTAAATCCTAATTTATAATCTGCAAGCCTAGTATATTCTAAATTGAAAGTTGAAAAACATCCAGAACATGAAAATACCACATCTTTTACACCACTCTTGCGAACCATTTCAGTATTATGCTTTACTAACTCAAGCGCTTCATCTTCCAAACCTGTACGAAATAATACTGAACCACAACACCTCTCTTCTGGAAAAAGAACGAATTCGATACCTAATTTATTTAAAACTTGGCTTGTTGCGGAAACTAGTTCTTTATTTCTATATGAAGATGTACACCCAACGAAATAACCAACGGGATAAGTGCTTTCTTCTTCTTTTACTGTAGTTCTCTGTTTTGCACGCTCATAGGCTTCGGCTCCTTCTTCACAAGATTCACACCAATTAAATCTATCAACGTGTTTTTCAAGGAAAGGATTGTTATTTGCTATTATCGAACCTTTAAGAGCTTTTAACTTTTCTGGCATTGCCCCTTTTTTTACAACTTCCTTTCGGAGGTTTTGAAAAACACTTAAAGTATCAACACCTACAGGACAAACTATTTTACAATTGCCACACAACATGCAACGAAATACTGAAGGTATTATATCATCCTTATCGAATTTTATATCTTTACGATCTAACGCTTTGATAATTCTATTGCGACCTCCAGCGTAATCAGTTTCACTCCATGACGTATTATACACCTTACAAACATGGCGACAATATCCACAATGAGTACAACGCTCATAAGAGTATTTGTCTTTAAATTTTTCTGAAGGTTCTTTGAGGTTATCTCTTGAAGGAGAAACTAGCCCTGCTACTGGTGGCCCGGTAGTAATTACATCTTTTAAGTCTTTTTTTTCTTTACCCTCACTCATTTATTATAATCTCCTTTTTAATTCTTTTTTGTATTGAGAGAGATTTTAGTGTGTATTAAACCTAATTATTATATAATATACCTTTTTCTATTGATTTGATTTTAGTATTTAAATATATTTTTTTAAAAACATCTTGTATAATATTTTTGCTGTTTTAAACAGCAAAGAAACTCTCCAGAATTTCATTCTGGCTTCAGTTAATCTATATGAATTGAATAAATTCATTGGATCTAATTTTTCCTTGAGGATCTTCCATTTCTTAACTTCTTCTGGCTTAAATTTAAGTAGATAAAAAGTGTTGACAATTCCGATAGTATATAGTCGATCTCCCTTATTAAATGCATTAACAGCAAACTCATGCAAAAATGCTTTCACTGTAAAAAATTCGATTGGTTTGCTTAGATCAGTAAGTCCAAAAATCTTGACTCTAGTGAAATCCTTATCACCTGATATCAAATAAGAAGCAGTGGGGAATTTATATTTCTGTTTTTCTTTTAAATAAAGTTTTATGAAATCATCTATTCTTTTATCAGAAATCCAATACTCCTGGAAGATTAAATTCCTGGTTGATAGTCCAATTGATACTTCAGCGTCACTGATATCACGCCACTTTTCTTTTAGATAAGCATTATCAACTTCAAATGTTTCCATTGTAGAAGCATAATTCTTAACTTCCGATATACTTTTTGAAGTTAGTTCAGGATCATCGTAAAATACAGCCCAAACTATCCATTCTTGTTTTGGAAAAGTTACATGTGAATATTTTTCAAAATCTCTTTCTGAAATTGACAGAAATAGAGGTTTATGAGGGAGATCATTTTTGAGTGTTCTATATAATTTAAATGCTTGCTCAATCGAATTAAACCCATAACCAATAATTTCTAAAGAAGTTTTAAGAGTCGTTACTGATAATTCGACATTTGCTATAGCTCCGTATATACCATAAGTGCCAATCACATCTTTTAGAGATATTTCTTCTTTAGAATCTCTAGAGATATTAATAATGGCCCCGTCTGGTTTTACTAAATCTAATGAGATTATTGATTCCTCCATTGCTCCATATTTTATCACTCCAATTCCGGCTTTTCCCGGAGTTCCAATAAAACCACCAACACATGACGTCTTAAAACTAGTTGGAAAGCATTTCGGTTCAAGTCCATAATCTGCGAGTGCTTCAATTAAATTCAACCAGGAAATTCCACTTTCAACCTTGACAATCATTTTATCTTTACTGACTTCAAGAACCTTATTTAATCTACGCGTATCTATAATAACCCCTCCTTTAGAAGGTGTTGCTGAGGAAAAACAGGAAGTACCGGCGGCTCTAATCGTAACTGGGATATTACGTTCTCTACAAATTTGAATGGCCAATGAAAGCTGATCAATATTAGCTGGACGAATAATATGACTCGCAAGATAACTCTTTTTAAATTTGTAATGATAAGATGGTAAGGAAGTAAGATCTGCTGAAGCAGATTCGAGTTCAAATGGATTGGTGCTTACATGGTATGGAGATATAAACTCTAAGAACTTACTTTCGAGATCTTTTTTCTTTCCCGTTTCTATTTTTGGTTTTGCTTCAATATTGTTAGCTATATTCAATTAATCATGACACCCATAATTATGATATTAGTAAAAGATTATTATTAAGGAAAAATCCCAAAAAGAAAGCAGCCCACCAACATGCCAATGTGATATAACCAGTAATTTTCGCAGGTGATCTCTCAGCAGCAATTCCAAATAACATACTGAAAAAGCCTGTAACTAAGCCAAAAGCCCCAAAGATTATATGAGGTAAATGATAGACGAGAGGATATCCTTTTAACCATGCATTTGGTGATATTTTTATAACTGCTACAACTACATTGATTACAGTTAGTATCCAAGCACCACCTGCCATAAGTCCGTGCGTTTTTACGAATTTATTTTCATTTACAAGCACCAAAACAGTAGCAACGGATATTAGTAATAAAGCAGGCAAACCTAAATATAACCCTAAATGGTCAAATATATTTGAAAGTATATCAATTTTAGGAGCAGCTCCAATTGTTATTTCAATATAAGCAAAAGGAGGCTGCCCTGTTGAATTATCTCCTGCTATTATGAAAATTGTGTATGATTTCTGTTCTACTGTGGGAGTCACGTTATAAGCAACTATAATTACATTAGCAGCAGGATCTAAATCGTCTGCAGAACCATCGACTATTCTATCAGATGTAGGTAATATATTAAATAGATCATTATCTTTAGCACCGGGATAAGTATGTACAAATAAGTCTGGTCCTGTAGCAGTAACATTAAATGATGTATATGATGTATTGTTAACAACGGTTGTAATTGGTGCTGTGCTTGATATGGAATACCCCCCAGAATTCCCATGACACCCACTTGATTCATGATTATTCCCAAAAGAAGGTCTAGAACTTCCGAACAAAAACAGCGATATAAAAATTAAACCGGTTATACTAAGGAAAAGGATGAGAGTTTTCTTTTTCATTTGATATTCCCCTTTTAATAAATAAGTTTATTTCTTATTTGTATAAGAAATTTAAAAATTTGATCGATATATTTTAAAATCTATAGCTTTTTTAAAAGATTATAGCAATATTTTCCCCTATTTTATTCCTATTTTATTCGATAATAAAAATATTTAATAAAATTATTTAATAAATTCATTTTAGGTCAATTTTATGAAGTTTAAAAAATTACAGTCTGGAAAGCCCATAATAATTCAAGGGTTATTAGTTATTTTGTTATTCACATTTTTACCAATAATCTTAGATTTCATAGAATATCGTAATAGAATAATTGTGATATCATTTCTCGGTAATGCTTTTTTGCTTATATTAATTGTTTTATCGCTCTTTGATTTATTCTTTCTAATTGTTAAAAGGTTGAATTATCAATTATTTTCTTTTCTCAATCTGTTCCTTATCCTATCTATATTTATTCTCTTTTTATACAGTTTTCTTAATGATTTATTTGAATTTTTATATGTTATTAATTATAGTAATTCAGCACTACCTCTAATCTATAAAATTGTTTTTATATGGGCAGGGGAACATGGTTCAATATTGACTTGGATGGTATTCAATTCGATAGTAATATATTTTTATAGATTAAAAAACCAAAATAAAGAAGACTTAGTCTTTATTCGTTCAACAATTATTTCATTACTCATTTTAATTGTCTTTTTTATTATTTTATTTACTATGAATCCATTTAAGGTAGATTTAACACCTGCTTCATTAAACGGAAATCCAGATTTAGATCCTAGTCTAGATCCTAGACCTATATTAATGTCACCATTTATGATTTGGCATCCGTTTTTTACTTTTATTGCTTATGCAATATTTTTGATACCATTCACAATAACATTAGCTGAAATAATTTCAAAGAACTCAAAACCAATGAATTCATATGAACAGAATTTTTATGATTTTTCAGCTAAATTTGGATGGCTAGTTCTCACCTTAAGTATTGGATTAGGTGCATATTGGGCTAAAATTGCTATAAATTGGGGACGATATTGGGGTTGGGATCCCGTTGAAACTGTATCGCTTATCCCATGGCTTTTAAGTACTGCCTTCTTTCACACCATTATTTTCAAAAAAAAAAATCCTATTCTAATAAAAATAAATGTCGGAATGATTTTCATATCCATAATATATTCTACATTAATTACTAGGGGTGGAATTTCACCAATTCATTCTTTCACTGGAACGACTGAATTAATAATTTGGACAGCAATAGTAGGCTTAATATTAACATGCAGTTCTCTATATGTAATATATATTATCTTAGACTATTTGTTAGAAGAATATAAAAGCAAAAAACTACTATTTGATTATTTAAGCTATTTTTTTTTGTTTGCAATAGCGTTTATTTGCATTTTTGGACTTTTTATTACTCCCTTAACTAATATCTTATCAAATTATCTTTCCATAAATGAAGTTTATATTGGTCCTGAGTTCTATATTATAATTCTTTTAATTCTAGCATTTGGGTTATCTATAACACTAATTTTTTGCTCCACATATGAATATTTTGATCTAAAGAAAATAAGTTTAGCATTAATTTTAGTGATATCAATTCAATCGATATTGTCTTTCTCATTACGATCATTAACAGGATTTTGGATAAATCCAATAATAGCAATATATTTCGCTTCTATATTTTTTTCATTTTATAAGCTTACAAGAAATCTTACAATGAGAAAAGGAATTGTATATTTTTTCAGGTTAAATTCTAAGACAATTATCCATTTAGGTATGTCGTTCATTCTTGTAGGCACACTAATTCCATTAACATTTCATATTTTTCAAGATTTTTTTTTCATAACAGGTTTCTTCCTATTTTTGGTGGGAATAATTCCTTCAATATTTAGAACTTTTCTTTCAAGTAAATTCATTAGTAAAGCAGAGTAGTTATGGGAAAATTGTCACCACTAGAAAAACATATAGGAGAAATAGATATATATAATATTAAATTACTTTTTATAAGCATTCTAAATTGAACTTTAAATTTCGTTAAGACGTTAGAAATCTATCATGGCAGAATCCGAAAAAGATGCAGTAAATTGCCTGAATGTCTCCAAACAATTTGGATTTTTTTTTGCTCTTAAAAAAATATCTTTTACAATTAAAGAAAATACAATATTTGGGATTGCAGGGGCAAATGGAGCGGGAAAAACAACATTAATTAAAATTTTATCCGGTCTTTTAAAACCGACAATTGGGAATATATTAATTTATGGAATGAATTATGAAGAAAATTCAAGTATCATTAGACAAAATATTGGGATCACTAGTGATGAATCATTTCTCTTTGAAGAGTTAACAATTTTTGAAAATTTACTTTATTATGCTAAGTTACATTTAAATTTTGAAAAAAAGAAGGTTGCAGATAGAATTGAACAGTTTTGTGAAAAATTTACCCTGACAGATTGGATCCACGAACCTGTCAGAATTTTATCCCATGGAATGAAACAGAAAGTAGAATTAATTAGAATTTTAATTCATGAACCCTCTTTACTGTTTCTGGATGAACCTTTTTCGGGATTAGATTACAATGCTACTGAAATGTTAATAAATTTTTTTAAAGAATTAAAAAGGAACCAAAACATATCAATAGTTCTCACAACTCACAATATTGATGTATATCAACAATTATGTGATAATATAATAATTTTAAAAAAAGGAAGAATTAATGGAACAGTGGCACATGACGAATTTAATGAAATCAACATTAAATCTTTATTTTAAGGTGATTCAATTTTGAAAAATGAGAAAATTACTTTTAAATCTAGACTGAAACAATTTAAAGTAATTCTATTCAAGGATCTTAAATCAGAACTTCGACAAATTAATGATTTATTTTCAATTTTTCTCTTTGATATAATCTCTATTTTTATATTTTCTTCTGTTTATAACTTTGGAACTCAATATCAGTCTATGCCATTGGAGATTTTTGTTATTGAAAATTGGCTTATTATATTCTTTACACTTGTTTATATAATGACAAAACTTTTTGTTAAGGAAAAAGATTCAGGAACAATTGGGGGATTACTCTCAGCTCCTGTTTCTGGAAACTTAATTATATTAAGTAAAACCGTATTTTGTTTTATATTATTGTGTTTTGTTGAGATTATCCTCTTTCTGTTTAGTGTCTTTATATCTATTCCATCAATTCCTAATTTCAACCTCACCCAATTATCTCTTTTTATTAGTTTGGGGGTGTTAATACCTTCTTTTGATTTGTCAATCTGTGGGAGTTTAGTTTCTGCGTTATCAATGTATGTTAAAAATAAATCGTTTGTGTTACCAATTTTACTATTTCCTTTAATATTACCAATAATCACACCGATTATATCAATAAATATCAAAATTTTAGAAGGAGAGTCAATTTCAAGTTTATCTTATGAGATTATCTTTTTTAGTGCCCATATCATCCTCATGAGTTCAATTTTATCATTAACTTCAGAAACACTTCTCTATGAATAAAGAAAATTTAACTACATTGTGTAAGAATCTGGTTTGCTAACATTATCATGGATAAATTAAATACTCCAGTAACTACAACTTCAATCCCATTTTTCAAATCAGTTGGAGGAGTTAAACCATTTATATCAATTAAAATGCTATAATCACTTTCCGTTAAATTAAAATTACTATCTATAAATCCTTGCACAATTCCTATAACCTGAATTTCTTTATTATCATATCTAGAAGGATTTGAAGCTACTTGAGAAACCTTAAGATAAGGACGAGCAGCCTTTGTTAGCATTACTGCGATAACTATAATAGATATGGTAATACCGACCAAAGCAATAATTTTAGTTTTCTTCTTTCTCATATTTCAATTTACTCCTTTAGATTTTTCTCCAATTTTTTAATTCTCTCTGATATTTTTTTTAATCGAAGTTTAGGATATACGATTAAAATAATTATGACTGCCCAGAATAAAATATAGGCAATAGTTATCGTTATTATGTCTGAAGACAAATGTTGTAATATCATTTTATTTATACCTCTCCTAATCTTTTTTGTATAATTTCATTTAATTCTGCCTTTGCTTTATCTAATTCTCCAAATTTATTAATAATATAAAAAAATAGGATAGTTATAGCTGTTAAATTAAATATTAACATAAATAATTTGATTGGATCCCAGTAAATATTACCTGGTTCACCCGGTGAGGGATTAATTAGAGGGTGTAAACTTGTAAATATTAAAGCTGAAAAGTAGCTTAATGGAACGGTAGGAAATAAAGCAACGCCTAATACAGACGACAATTTTGCCCTCTTTTCTTTGTCTTCAATCATACTCCTAAAAATTAAATAAGCTAAATAAGAAAGGAGTAAAACAAATGTCATTGTTTGTCTGGCATCACTCCATTGCCAAAAAATATTGTTATAATCTCCAGAAGTAGCATTATACCACAGAGATCCGGTAATTAAAGCAAAAATAGTAAAGAATACTCCAACAATTATACTATTTGTTCCTAATCGATTCCAATTTATATTTCGTTTCTTTAAATAAAGAGCATGAAACAATAAACTAATTCCAAAGGATAAATAGGCAAGCCATGCACCAGAGACATGATAAAAAAATATGATGTATACTACCCGATTAGGTTCACCCCATACAATAATGTTAAAAGATGTCAATACTATAATAAGAAATAAGTTAATTAGAAGCATGGATATTGAAAGAATTAATAAAAAATTAGTGTTAAACAATTTATGGATATTCATGATGAGATACTTATGAAAACTTGATTCTGCTATTTGTTTGTCCAAAATTACTATTTTTTTACTTTTCATTTAAGACATTTTTTTAAAAAATTTAAAAGTTGATATTATAAAAAAAAAAAAATTGGTTTAGATTTTATTTCCTTTTCCTTTTGATCAATAGAATAATTGCTCCTGATGCTACAATTCCACAGGCAATATATAAAAACACACTATTGAATGGAATAGCAGTCGTTAATGAGGCAATGGTAATAGAACCTGAAGTTACAGTTACCATCACTGTTTTATGATAATAAATGATGCTTTGCTCATCTCCAGTAGTATTCGCAGCATTAATAACAGCAACAAGTAATTGATAAGATCCATCAGTGTCAGGAGCTAAAACTCTAAATTTCAAGGGATTAACAGTATTTCCGTTTCCGTCCAATTCAACTTCCCATATTCCTACTCCCCAATAATTGGTTTCACCATTTACCGTGTTTTGGGTAATTCCTAAACCAAATTCTTTATTATCTCCAAGGGCGTAAGGGATACCAATACTAAAAGTTCCTGATCTATTATTATTAGATTCAAGGGCATCGGTAAATCCTTGTATTGAGGCTGTTAAGGTAATTACTCTTCCAGAAGTTGATGTTGAGACAGTAAAAGTCCCTGATGAGGCTGCACCACTAGAACCATGACATCCTGAATGTGTACCACCTGAATAATTCAAAATTTCAGTAGGATGTGCTAAGCTTATACCTACTACTCCCATAACCATAGAAACCATTATTATTAGGACAAAGATTTTGTTCTTTTTCATTTTAGTCAACACCTCGTAATCTTTTTCTTTTACGGAGTATAATTAGAATTAGGGGAATTAGAGTAAGAAGTCCAGATCCAAAGATAAAAATTAATTCAAAACCAGGAATATCTCCGCCAGCCGTAGATTTAACAGTAACTGTTATTTCGGTTTTAAGATAGTTAAATGACTGAACAGTACCAAACGATTCACCACCTTCAACTGCAACAATTGTTAAAGTATGTTTGCCTCCTTTCGTTGGAGCGTATACAATAAGAGTTACCGTATTATTAGCATTCCCAGAAGCGTCTAATCCAACCTCAAATGCAGTTGCTTGAAGCTCTCCCATATAATCATGAGTACCAAAAAAGAAATTATGATTATCACCAAGCTGACCAGAAATACCAACCAATACATGCTTATTTGCTGCGTCGGTAAATCCTGTTATATCAAGTGTTACATTGAATCGGGTTCCAGGATCAACTACTGCTGTTGTGGCATTCGCAGGTGAAACAGTTGCAGACAATGTACCGGAAGATTCAGTATAGGTTCCAGCATGACATGAGCCATGATCAGTTTCTTCCCATTCTATCAGATAACCAGGCCATGCACTAACAGTACCTACAATAGCTAAAACAAAGAATAGTATAATGGACAATCGTAAAAATTTTTTTTTCACTCTTTATCTCACTTTTGTATATTTTGATTTTTTTAAGTAAATTGTTTTAACTTTAAAAAAAATAACTTATTTTATAAGTATTACTTAAATAGGGTAATTTAAACAACCAAAGTGCTTGTAGTTTCAATCTCTAACAATATTTCTTAAATTGTTTAAATCTGAAACCAAAAAAAAAGAAGTTATACAAATTTGTAATTTCAATAAATATTTTTTTTATTCACATTTAAACAATACTTTCGTAGAATCGTAATCTCTTATCTTTATTGTTAGAAAATTTTTTTATAAAATTTTCCTCCTGTAATTTTTTAAGAGAATAAACAACGGTCCTCTTGGAGAGTAGAGTTTTTTTAATGATATCTTTTTGAGTTAATGGTCCTAACCGTTTTAAGAGGTATAATATGAATTTTCCCGAGGGTGGTAATGAAACTAATTTTTCATGGATTGAATAATCCTGCACTGAAAAGATACTATCTACAATCAAAATTATAATTCTCCAAATAGTAAAAATCTATTAAAAAGTGTTTTGGTTTATCAAAATAATGAGTGTTTTATAATTCTTTTGGAATGTGACCATTTTAAACATTCTAATTAAATACAGTTTTAATTTCTGACCTTATATTACTTAAAAGTTTCAATATGAACCTACTATGCAACAGACATTTTTCATATACCCTATTAAAAAGATATTATATAATTTATAATATATAAGAAAAACAATTAACATAATTAGAAAAAATTGTTCAAAATGATCAAATAATCTTGCTAGATGTCTAAAATGGATCATCACTGCTCGAAAAATAACGAAATAGAAAAATTATCTTTTTTCAAACTGAAACTTTAACTTGAAAAATTGTAGCAAATTTAAACTATACTTAATCCTGGTGTTTAAATTAACCTAAAAGCGATAAATTTATATATAAATATTCAGATTTTAACTTTGAGTAAATTTTATTTAAGTAAATTAAAAATAAAAAGCTGAAAATAAATGGTTGAATCTGTATTAATTAAAGAAAAACATGAAGAATTAATAGCTATTCCAGAAATCGATGTAGAAGGTAAGGAAAATATTAGTCAATATTTTAATTTAATGTTGGCTGGTACTCCTCGGTTAAATTTTGCTATAACAAATAGTAAGGGAAAGGAGTTAGCTAAGAAAATAATTAACGTGGAATTGGGATAAGCTATTAATCAATATCTTTAAAGAAAATGGAATAATTGGTATTACCCTAAAATAATTTAAATTTTTTTTAGATTTCATAAATTTTATTTGATTTAAAGAAAGGATTTTGAAATTATGTTTTATACACCAAGAGAAATATATGAGAAATTTAGACACAAGATTATTAACAAAAAAGAAACAATTAAACTATTACTATCTCAACTTGAAAATATCGAAGATGATGAGTTGAGGAAAGATGCTGTCGAAATTTTATATGAATTTGATTTAAAACATACTAAAGTATTTAAAATACTAGAAAACATACTCATTTCCGATGAAAATGAAAATTTGAGATATGCTGCTGCTAAAATAATTAAATCCAAATTTTTAAACAAAGCCTTAGATCCTTTTCTTTGGTCGCTACAACATGAATCTTACTATAATTGTTTAATGATTATTCTCGAATCTTTCAAAGAGATTAAAGATGAACGATTAGATACCATTCTGTTGAAAGAAATAAAAAAGGTTGAATTTAAAGGATTTTGGAATGTTCCATTATTTCAAAAGGATTATGATGAAATACCACATAAAACATTGGTTGATATTCTGATCAATTTCAAAACTTTAAAATTTTTAAAAAAAAAATTTGATAAACTCGAATATAAGTTTGAAGGGGGATATGTTACTGAATTAGATTTCTCTAAAGTTGAAAAAAATACAATTTATTGGAGAGATAAGTGTGAATTACAAGATAATACTGAATTACTAGGATTATCCTATTTAAATCATCTTAAAAAGGTAAAGTTCTTTCCCACGAGCTGGGTTTTCCAAAATGAATTGACGTTCATGAATTCAATTGCTTTAATTCAAGGTATAGAGGGGTTAATAAACTCAAATGCAAAAAGTATTATAATTTCACAATTAAACAATCTGGATAATGAGAATGTCAATTTTGTTCATAAATTTAACTTAAAAAGTAAATCTAAACTTGAAAATCTCTCTCTCTCGAAATTATCAGACATCCTTAGAAATTTTCTTATTATGCTCTTCATAAAGAGTAGATATTCCTCATTAGAATATGAAATAAAAGACAATGAGCTTTATAACCTTAAAATAGAAGATATTTCATTAATAACAATCCCTGAATATTATACTTATTTTAAATCACTTCAATCTTTAGTTTTAAAAAGATGCAAGATATATAGCATCCCTGAATGCTTGGCATCGTTAACTAATTTAGAAATTCTTGATTTAGAGGGAAATAACCTAAAAATAATCCCCAAATCCATTTCTCAATTAAAATTTTTAAAAATCTTAAATTTGAGTGATAACCAAATAGAAACATTACCCTCAATGCTGGGGAATTTAAATTCTCTGCAAGATTTAAATTTAAAATCCAACAAGCTCAAGAAACTCCCACGATCAATTGGTTATCTATATTCACTAAAAAGTTTAAATTTAGGAAGAAATAATTTAAGTTTGCTTCCATCCTCAATAGGATCACTTAAATCTCTCAAATTCTTAAATTTGAATTCAAATAATTTAAAATCATTGCCAAAAGCACTCGGATTATTGTCTTCACTTGAAAGTCTTAAATTGTCTAATAATAATTTAAGGGAACTCCCCAATACAATTAATTCTCTCTCAAAACTTAAAAACTTAGAAGTTGAAGATAATAACCTTTCATATTTGCCTCAATCTATAGAACAACTCAAATTTTTAAAAATTTTGAAAGTAGGATGGAATAAACTCGAAAAATTACCTTCTTCTATCGGTTCTCTTACCTCACTTAAATACCTAAATTTAACTAGTAATCATTTAGTTAGTCTGCATAAATCAATCTGTAATCTTTCCAATCTTGAATATTTAGAAATTTCCTTTAATAAGATCGAGTTCCTCCCAGGATCAATAGGAAATCTAAAATCTCTAAAGACATTAAAGGTGAGTGATAACAATTTAAGATTACTACCAAATTCTCTATGTACTCTTATTTTACTTGAAACACTAAATCTTAGCGGTAATGCAATTGAATATCTTCCTGAGTCTATTAATACCTTGAAATCTCTTAAAAAATTATGGTTAAATGGGAATAATTTATATTATTTACCCGATTCAATGGGAAAACTCTTTTTACTTGAAAAGTTAAATTTGGATAACAATCGAATTTTTTCCCTACCAAGATCTATCAAAAATCTACAAAATCTAAAAGACTTATCGTTTAACTTAAATAATATTGATTCTATTTTTGAATATCCTATATTAAGTAGTAAATTTGTGCTAAAAGATAAGGTAAACTCTGATTATTTAGGAAATTCAGAAGAAATTTTTGATTCAATTAATAATGATGATATACCTAATATAGTGTTTGATTATCCAATAATTAACAGAAACTTAACGTTCGAAAGATAAATCGTCTAAATCCGTTCAAAGAATCTTTTCAGTTAAGGATATAATCATTTTAATGTTAAAAATCACCGCAACCCTTACATTTCCCATCAAGTAACGCTTCGCAGGTTTTACATACATTCCCACATTTATCTTCCATACTAGTACCGCTAAATAAATTTAAAGGAAGAAAATTTGGAACTATAAGTTCAGATACAAAAATAACTGCAGAGTGTAAAACACCTTTTTTATTCGTGGGACCGCAATAATTAACATATCTATGTATGACTTCCATATTTTGACCAACTATTCCAATGATTAAGTTATATTGTCCTGAAACATGAGCTAATAAAAATACGCGTGGGCAATCGGAATATGCATTTATTATACCTTTCACTCTTTCGTAGTTCTCCATCTCCATTAGAATAAATGCAATTTTATAGCTTAACTCGCGAATATTTAAATTAGCTTGAATTTTAAGAACATTTAATTCTTCTAATTTTGAAATCCTCTTGCCGATTCCCGCATGGCTCATTTTATCTTGATCTGATTTTGTAATAATTTTACTTAATGAACTTAAACTTTCTCGACCATTTTCATATAATTTTCTAATTATCTGTTTATCAATCTTATCAAGAGGCATAATAATGTTACAAGAATATCTCATTTATAAAAAGGCTCATTTAAACTACTGTTGGAGGTAATTTAAACAGCCTTTTATATTATGATTTTATTTTTGAAACAATACCGATACTAAAGTTTCAATTTGAAAGCTCTCATAAAATAAAAGTCTTCTTATATTAGTTTATTTTTGAATTTATAACACAAAAATTTGTATTTAGTGTTTAGAATTTGAGTGGGATCAGTTTCAATTAATAACTTAAATCATTAAATATACAGAAATATTAAAGATTATAACCAATATCTTTTAAAATTTTAAATTCAAGGCTATAATAGAGATAATTTTTGTAAGAGATCATGGAAATAGATAATATAGATCGTCAAATTATTGAGCTACTTTTTAAAAATGGTCGCGAGAGTTTAACAAACCTTGAAAAGATGGTATTTAAATCTAGAAATGAAACGATGAGTCATACTGGAATAGCAAAAAGAATTACTAAGCTTGAAGATTCAGAAATTCTTAAAGTTCAAGCTAATACAAATGTCAATAAACTCAATTATAAAGCCCTCTTTCTATTAATGGAAATGAGTAACTTTGACGAAGTTCAAAATATTATTAAGGCATATCAAAACTGTCCAAGAGTATTTTTATTAGCCCAATTAACGGGTCAATACAACCTTATATTAGGAATTATAGGACAAAATGTTGATGTATTACACCGATATCTAAATCATTGTGGTCCTACGAATAAAAAGGGAATTCTGCACTCTGCTTCAATTTTTGTATCTAATCTTATTTTGCCAAAATATATTCCAATTAATCTATATAGCCAAGAAAGTCATGAAAATGATTGTAAAAATGTTTGCAAAAAATGTGCTGCATATCTAGATGGAAAATGTATGGGTTGTGGCAATTTTTAACGTTTTTATTTTTTAATTTCTAATTGATTTTTTGAATAATTATTCAATATAATTACAAAATCTAGTTGTTAATACATTTAAAGCTAGTACATAATCCATGTTTTTTTATACAAATATAAACTAATTGTTCTTTCTGAATAACAAATATAAACTAATTGTACTTTCTGAATATTTATTCAAAATATATGAGAAAAATCCCTTAAATAGGACTTAAATGAATCAGAAGCTTTTAATAAAGTTATGAATACACTATCTCAACTAATTTTTTTATTACAAATTAGCTAATTTAACAAATAAAAAAAAAAATAAAAAATTGAAAGAAAATGGCTGTAAAAGTAGCATTCATGCAAAATTCTGATTGCTGGGGATGTCATCAAAGCTTGCTTAATTTACATTTAGGCTTGCTTAATGTTCTTCCAGCATTGGATATTGTCTATTGGCCAGCTGTAGCGGATTTTAAATATGAGTCATTGAAGTCAAGAGCAGACGGTGAGATTCTTGTAGGTTTCGTTGAAGGATGCTTACGGACCAAACATGATGTTGCTCAAACAAAACTACTTAGGGAAAAATGCGCCTTAGTTATTGCCTTTGGTAGCTGTGCATGTTATGGAAACGTACATGGATTAGCTAACCAATGGAGCTTGGAAAACTTAGTAAAGCGTAAATTTTCTAACGTTGAAAGTATTGCAGATGATACAGGTGGGGAACCAACAATAAATGTTCCAGGTTTCGAAGAAAAAATTGTAAACGTTGATGAAATTATAAAAGTTGACGCCTACCTTTCAGGATGCCCACCAAAACCGGAAGCAATTGCTAGTGCTGTACTTTTCTTATTAGGTCAAAAGCCTTTTCCGATGAATGATTTATCATTCTGCAATGATTGTGCTATCAAAGACAATTGTTTATTGGATAGAGGAAAGTTGTGTTTTGGTTCAATTACAAGTATTGGTTGCAATCTGAAATGTACCAGTAATGGTAAACCCTGTGTTGGTTGCTTTGGACCAGCAAAAACAGTCGATTCTAGAGCAGACAAACTAAATAAAATGGTAAAGAAACCAAGTAAGCTTGATTCTGGAGATATGAAAAGCTTATATGAATTCCTACCATTATTTCTAAACGTACCTCTCATGGCGGGATTTGATTTGTCAGGAGATGTGTTAAAGCAAATTAAGAGACATGGTTCTCCTAATACAACTCTAGCTAATCTCCCTCCCACAACAGAGGAAATTGCTGGAAAGTTAATGGGGTTCCTAAAAGATAATCGTGGTTTCACTGAAATATCAAATGTTTGTGATACATGCCCTAGGATAATAGGAAGCAAATCTACAATGACTAGAGTAAAACGAGACTACGAAGGCCTTCCTAATATGGAAGATTGTTTCATTGAGCAAGGATATATTTGTGCAGGGCCTATTACTCAGGCTGGTTGCGGCGGTATGTGTATAAAGGTTAATTCTCCATGTACTGGCTGTTTTGGTCAGACAGAATGGGGTGTTAATCAAGCAGAAAGATTTGCAGATACAGTAATTAAAGGATTTAATGTGAGTATTTCTAAACAAGAATTACTCGCACAGGTGAAGGATCATTTGGGTACATTTGAAAAATTCACCTTAGCATCGAATAAAAAGTATAAGGGAGGCGAATAAAAAATGGCAAAAGAAATAGTAGTTGATCCTGTGACTAGGCTTGAAGGGCACAATAAATTAAAGGTAGTACTTGGTGATAATGGAACAGTTCAAGACATTCAATTTAGTATTACTACTACAAGATTCTTTGAGAAATTCCTTGAGGGACGTTACTGTGAACATATTCCAAGAATAACACCACGAATTTGTGGTATTTGTCCAATACCTCACCATCTAACACCTACTAAAGCAGTAGAAGATGCTTGGGGAGTGCAGATTCCTCCAGCGGCTTACAAGTTAAGACAGTTATTACAGAACGCAAAACAATATTCATCACATGCATTACATTTCTATGCTCTAGCAGCACCTGATTTCTTATTAGGACCTTTTGCAGATCCTGCTTTAAGAAATGTCGTACATGTAATAAATCAAATGCCCGATGTTGGTGCAATGGCATTAAAGATGATGGATTTTGGTCAAAAATTATGCCAGGAGATCGGTGGAAAATCAGTACACCCCATATCAGCAATCGTTGGGGGTATGAAAAAGCCAATGGACGAAAGTGCTAGAGATTTGTTTTTAAAACAAATTGAAGATCAAGTTGAATGGACAAAGAAAACAGTAGATATCGGTTTAAAAGTTGTAGAAGATTATTGGGATGTTGTAGCCAATGTTGGTGTTGTTCCTACATATTATGCAGGGATGACTAAAAATGGTGTTCATGATATCTATGATGGTGACATTCGTATTGTATCTCCTACTGGAGAAAAATTCGATTATCCACCTCAGAAGTATTTAGATGCCTTAGGTGAACATATTCCAAAGCATTCTTATGCAACCCACATGTATTATAAACCCGCAGGATATCCTGAAGGAATCTATCGAGCAAATACATTAGCGATGATTAATTGTGCTGATAAAATGGCAACTCCTTTGGCTGATGAGGCATTAAGAGCAATGCGAGAAAAAGTCGGTACTAATGTGATTCATCATACATTTGCATATCATTGGGCTCGATTGATTGAACTTGTAGAGTCAGTTGAGATGATTGCAACACTCCTACAAGATGATGATGTTGTTAACCCAGATTGTAAAACTCTTGATGTACAACCTAGAGAAGGAAATGGTGTAGGCCTTACAGAAGCTCCAAGAGGAATTTTGTTGTACAATATTTGGTCTGATTCTGAAGGGATTTGTAAAAAAGCAAATCTTTTGGTTGCGACTAATCATAATATTGCTGGCATTGAAAAGACATTAATGCACGTAGCTAAGCAGGTATTTGAAGATAAGGCTTTAGAAGGATTAAAATTACCAGACCCATGGATTAAATAAATATATTCAAAATTAAAGAGAAAAGTGAACAAAAAAATGAGTGATATACCAGAAGGAGTAGTAAATGTCCTCGAAATGATAGTTCGCTGTTTTGACTGTTGACTATCGTGTGCTGCTCACATCACAGTTGTTGATGAAGAGGGCACTGAGATTTACTCTCGAGAGTTAAACGTAGGTTTATAGAATGATTATCCAATAAAAATATAAAAAATTGGGTATAACTGCCCCTTGCGTGGGGTTAAAACCTACAAAAATAATATTACAAACAAAATAAACAAAAGTGGAAAAAAAATGGAAACAAATTTTGAATTTAGAAAACAAGTTATGGATTTTCATATTGGGCCTGATGTAATTAAATATTGCTATCAATGTAGTAGATGTGCTGATAATTGTCCAGTCACTGCTGTGACCGTGGATTTTTATACTACCACAGGATACAATCCCCGAAGTAATATTTTAGCAGCTTTATTAGGGTATAAAGACATGCTCCTTGGAGCAGATGATTTAACGATCTGGGGTTGTACTGTATGTGACACTTGTGATGAAGTATGTCCACAAAATATAGAGCTTACCGAGATTTTTACGTTTCTGAAAAATCAAAGTATCGCTTTAGGAAAAGGACCAGACTTTATTTATGCACAAGCACAAGCAATATTCGATAATGCTAAAGCAATTCCTTCACAACCAGCAATAGAAAGACGACGGGAGCAATTAGGCTTACCTGCTGTTGTGGCTCCTAATGTTACTGAAGTACAAACATTACTAAAAAACATTGGTTCAGATAAAAAACTAAAATAATTCGAGGGTAAGAAAAAATGACAGAATATAAAATGTTTGAAGGATGTACAATTGGAAATAGAATCCCGTTCATTGAAGCTGCTTCAAGAAAAGTTTTTGAGAAACTAGGAATTAACACCTCACAAGCTCCATTTTCATGCTGTCCAGATCCAACAGGGATGAAAAGTTTTGATAATGACGCTTGGTTGGCTATAGGAGCTCGAAATCTTTGCTTAGCAGAAGCAGAGGGGAAAGATATTATTTCATTATGTAATGGTTGTGCTAATACATTAAGAGGAGTACAACATCAGTTAAAACATGATAGTCTTAGGAAAGATAAAGTCAATACCGAATTAGCAAAGATTGGAAAAGAATTTAAAGGATCAATTGATGTAAAGCACTTTGTAGACGTGCTAAAAGATGAGGTTGGCATCGATAAAATTAAAAGTGCCATTACAAACCCTCAAAGTGATCTAAAAGTTGCTTGTCATCCAGGGTGTCATTATATGAGACCTGCTGAATGGATGGAGGCAGATGATCCACTGAGACCTGAGAATTTAAAAGAGCTTGTAGCTGCATCTGGTGCAACAGTGGTTGACTATGATGAGATAGCTCTTTGTTGCGGTTCAGCTGTAACCAATGCGTATGAAGAACACGGAATGGCAAACTTGAAGAAAAAGATGGATAGTATTAAAGCTGCAGGAGCAAATGCAATAGTAGTGAATTGTCCTGCATGTTTTCAACAATTTGATACAAGACAAAGGGATTTAGCTAAACAATTTGAGACAGAATACGGTATACCTGTTCTTTATTTGACAGAATTATATGCTTTAGCAATGGGGAGTAGTCCAGACGATATTGGATTAAAATTCCATCGTGTCCGAATGAAATAATTAGTCTATAATAAATCTCTATTTTATTTTTTTTATTTTTTCTATTTTTTGTATTTCAGATTGTAAAATTTAAATAATAGAGATTTCTTTAATATTTTGGAGTTTTAGACAATAAGAATATAATTTCTGCAGTTTGCAATTGAGCTAATTATGGTGACCTATAACCTAAATCGGGAAGTTCCTTGGTTTTTTCATCATCTAGAAAATTATTACCATTTGTTTTTGAATATACGGTTCAACAATAGGAATATAATTCAAGAACAAATAACCTTTTCTATTGAATTAGATGTGCAAGGTTTTGAGGGGATAATTTTTTATATGTATAAACCTCATTCGACTAAAATCAAATTTGATTTGTATAAACATTCAATCGATCAGATCCATATGATAAATGACCTTAAATATGTATTAAATAGAGAACCGATGAACTCTTTAGATTTTGTTATAATCCCTTTCGGTTATTTTAAGGAGGAGCATAAATTTAGATTAGTTGTTCATAATAGAAGAATAGAATCTAGTTATGATATATATTCTTGGGCTCCATCAAACCTTTATAAAAATGTAAAATCTATAATAAGAATTGATAATCGATACAATGAATTAATACCGTTTGATGATTATAGGGGTTTCTTCTTTCAAGTTGACAGTTCTTTTAAAGGAAACGAGACAGGGCGTCTTTTTGATTTAATTAATCAATTAGTTGAGTTAGATAAAAGTATTAATGAAATTACAAAAAAAAGTGTTTTTGACCCAATGGATTTAGATATTAAGTCATTGGTAACGAAAACGAATGAGTACCTGTTTGAATTATGTCATAATCCCGTTCCTTTAGACATAAAAAACTTACTTCGGGAATTAGAAAGATTAAAATTTAATATTGACAGTTTATCTAAGGAAGAAGTTTTTAATTGGTTGGATGACTTAATTGCTTTTTATTCGAGAAGAGAATAAAGAAATGAGTTAGATTCCCCAAATTAAATTTTAAAAATTCTATTTTCAAAATGAACCAATAATTTTATTTGGTTTTTTATATTACCATTTATGAATAGAATAAAGTTCCTAATCGATTTAATATGTGTTTGGCTATACCTGGAAAAATAATGAATATTGAAGGAAATTCCGCCTTAGTGGATTTTGATGGTATTAAACAAAGAGTAATCATTGCGTTAATTCAAGATCCAGAGATAGGTAAGTATGTAATTGTCCATGCGGGTTATGCGATTGAAATGATGGATGAAAAAGATGCTTTAGAAGCAATAGACCAGTGGAAAGAGCTTGCTGAAGAGCAAAATTTGGATCTTTCAGATCTATTATAAAGCACATATTTTTATAACACTTAATCAATACAATCTTAATACTACCAATTTTTTCTTAAATAAGTAATCTAATAAGCATTAGTTATGGCATGGATCGTTCGCCTAGCGATTGCTCTTGTAATTCTAGGTAGAGAATCAGGTATAAATACAGGCCCTTTAACTGAAAAAGAGATTATTTTACTTAAAAAGGAGAAAACTTTTTTATTGAGTAGGGCGGAGGAAGCTTTTTCTAAGGGACTCTTTGAAGAAGCTAGAGATCTACTTATGAATGCCATAAGTTTGGAAAAAATAAATCCTGAGAATACCCCCGAATCTATTAGTGAGCTCAAAAAAAAAATAGAAATTGTTGAGAACAGAATAAACAGAGATCAATTAAACCAACTTATTATAATTTTGGAGAAAGGCGATAATTATAAGACAGAAGGGCAAATTCAAGAAGCTATTTCAGAATATCAAAAGGCATTCAATGTTATTAAAGTTATGAAGATTTATGATCAAGATTTGAGAGAAACAAGAACGAATGAAATTTACCTTAAACAAATAAATTGTCAACTTGAAGAAGGTATCCGTCTTAGAAAAAGTAATTCTCATGAAGCTGCTTTTGAAATTATAAATAACGCATTAGAAATTGCTGAAAGAATGTATCCAACAGCAGAAAAAAAGCGTATAATCAAGGAGATTGATAAAATTCTTGATATATATTCTGATATTGTTAAAAAGCAAATAAAAGCAGGTATTGAATTAATGCAAAAGTCTCAATTTGAAGAATCAATGAAAATATTTCAAAACGTCGAAAATCTAATAAAAGAGAAATATCGTAAATTACCAAATACAATGACCAATCGGTTTAATGAGGCAAAAGAGTTAAGGGAAATAAATCGTTTAATTGAAGACTCTATAAGCGGTATCATTTCAGATATTAATAATGTTTCACTTTTGAATGAAGATTCTACTGAAAAGCTCAATATTGAGAAAAATGGTGAGCTTAACCAACCTGAGAAGAAAAATAGACCAAAAGCATCTATTTTTATTTGTAGTTTTTGTGGGATAAAAATGAAAGAAAAACCCAGATTTTGTCCTAATTGCGGTGTTAAGTGGTAGAAAAAAAATTGAGCTAGCTCTTCTTTTTTTCTATAGAAGTCAAAATCACATATCTAGCATTGGAATAAATCGATAATCCAATGAATAACAGAACAACCACATTAGCTACAGGATTTGCATTCCCCGCCATCTCTAGCACAAATGCAATAATTAAAAAATACATTCCTAATACTAGAAGGTTTTCTTTCTTCCTCAAGTTCTTCAATATCCCCTCCCTTCCTTTAATTTTATTAATTTTGGATAATCTCCAATACACCAAATAATAATTAGGTATATATTTGTTGACTATATAGAATATATATTTCTCAAGGTGTAATATGGAGAGATAAATACCCAATTATTACTATCTCTACAGATCAAAAAGCTCTTTTTTTAATTGCTTTAGCTTCAGATACAAACTATTGATAGATTGAATCCCCTCTGACTCTTGATTGAAATCAATAGGAGATTCTCCATTAAGATCCGCTTTTCCTATTTCTGAATCAAAAGGAATAGAATGGTAAAGCGGTACTTCCCAATCTTCAATTCGTTTATTAATTATCTCTTTTTGGTAGTCATCAATTACTTTATTTGCGATTAAAAAGATATTAATGACTCCAAGCTTCTTAGATAAATCAATGATTTTTTTACATAAATCTAATGATTTTTGGGAGGGTTCTGTTATAACCAACATAACATCGATACCCTTTGCGGTGCCTCTTCCTAGATGTTCTAATCCGGCTTCAAAGTCAACAATAATTACTTCTTCTCTTTTGACAAATAAATTGTGTAATAAGGTTCTGATTAAAGCATTTTCCGGGCAAAGGCAACCTGTCGCAGGTTCTTCTATTGATCCTAAGACTAAAAGCTCTAGACCGTCTGGACCTGTAATTTTATATTTATCAGGAATATCTGAAACCATAGGATTAATGTTATACACCCCAGGACCAGCACCTTTCACTGTCGTCCTTTCCTCTATTAAATTTTTCATCTCTGAAATGGGGACAATTTTTTCTTTACTCTCCTGATCAATTCCCAAAGTATAACTCAAATTCATCGCAGAATCGTTATCAATTGCTAAAACATTAAAACCATCTTTTGCAAACATCCTTGCTAGCGTGCCAGAGATAAGAGTTTTTCCAACACCTCCTTTACCAGAAACAGCAATCTTCAAAATTTCACCTTAAATTTATTTTAAATAAATGAAATATAATATTTCAATTAGGATTTATTTAGATTTGAATTTCACGGTTAAAATTTAGAAAGATAACTCTTTGAACCACATTTACGCATGAATGTAAATACCAGATATGATTATAAACTATAAATAGAGTAAAACAAAATGAATAATATTAGATCTTTAAAAACTGACGTTATCAGCAGAAATGCTATATAAAGAAAAATTATTGGAAGATGATTATTCATTAGCAGAAGCTAAGTTTCTTCAATCAAAATATCGGGAAATTATTGAGAGTGAACAAGAGGCATCTAATAAAATTACTGTTGGAGATATTAAATCAGTAGTTGGAGTGGATATAGCGTATTATAACATCAGTAGGATGGAAGTCGGCGTTGCTTGTGCCGTTCTTTGGAACGTTAAAAAAAAATTAATTGAACAAAAATCATTTACTCAAGATATTGTTAGATTTCCATATAAACCAGGATTTTTAGGATTTCGAGAATGTGGTTTGTTAGCTAAATCTATCTCAAAATTATCAACTACCCCAGACCTTATAATGTGTGATGGTCATGGTATAATACATCCAAGAAAATTTGGTGAAGCAGTTCAATTAGGATATTCATTAGATATACCTTCTATAGGTGTGGCAAAAAATCCATATATAGGTTATTCAAAATGGAAAAAAATTGAAAGAAAAAAAAGTAATATGACTCCTATATGGGCAAATAAAGGTCAAACCAATTTATTAGGTTATGCTGTTTGCTTAAATGATCGTTCTAAACCAGTTTTTATAAGTGTTGGATATAAAATAACAATTGACATTGCTATCGAAATTTGCCTATCTACATCTTTAGGACACAGGCAACCAGAACCTCTTTTTTTGGCGGATCATCTTTCTAGAGGAGAAGTGAAAAAGAAAACATCAAAACTTAATCAAGAATATGATTTTAAAGTTTAGAGATTTCATTAAGCATTTTAACAGCAAGCTCTCGAACGTCTACATCAGCGTCTTTAGTAAGTTTCTTTAATAAATCCTTAAATTCTTCAGTTTCAAAATTAAATTTACGTAGAGCTTTAATAAGATTATATCTAGTTAACCAATCCTCATCATGGATTAATTTTAGAAATGTCTCATAGACCTTTTTGTCTTTTATTTCACTTAAAATTCTAATTGCATTTATCTTTATATCATTATTATTGCTATTTAGATCATTAATCAGAGTATTAATTACTATTTCTTTGTTAGAATCATCTAATAGCTTATACATTCTTTTAAAGAGAGAAAATTGGAAGTGGTTTGGAAAATCGTAGGCAATGCTATGAGTAGTCGTATCCTTTTCGGTAAGATATGGTTGGCTTTTTTCTAGTTCTATTATCTTGCTGTTTAAATATTCATTCTTTTCTTGAAATTCTTGTAGATCTGATTTTAATTGTTGATAATCTTCTTCTAATTCCGCAAAACGTAATGCATCTTCTGTGGAGATTGTAGCTGGTTCAGTAATCTTTTCGCTCTCTCCCTGAAATTCTTCTAGTTGAATCTCAGATTCTTCTTTTTCCAATAATAATTCGCTGAGTTCTTCATTTTCTTTCTGATATTGTTCTAGTTCAGATTTAATTTTATCATATTCTTCCCTGAGTTCAGCAAATTCTAGTGCTTCTTCAGTGGAGATTACTGGAACTTCACTGGTTTTTTCTAGTTCCTTTTGTAAGAAGGCTAATTGAGCATTATAATCCTGAATCTGTGAGATGAGATCTTCAATTTTCTTATTTGCGACTTCTAGTTCTTCTGAACTTTCATTTTCAGCTTGTTCTTGAATTTGGGTTTTTAATAATATGAGTTCTGAACTTAATTCTTTAATTTTCTCGTTAGCTAAAATCAACTCTTCAGAGCTTGCTTCTTTAATCTTATTATTTAATTTTGATTTTAGAGATTCTATTTCTACACGTAAAAGACCATTTTGCTCCATTAATTGAAAATTAAGACGTTTGATATTCACCATTTCTTCATTTTCTTCAGTTTGAGCTATATTTGTTTCATTTAATGTAGCTTTTTCGTTTTCTAAGTTTTCAACTTGATTTTTTAAAATCTCAATCTGGTTTCTATAATCTTCACTTTCTTGCGATAATTTTAATATTAATTCTTGAGCTTCATTCAGATCATTTTTTTGAATTTCTAATGAAGGATCCTTCGCATATTCCATTTGAGTTGTTATTTCATCGATCTTTTTATTTAATCGCTCAATATTATCATCTCTTTTTATTAAATCTTTCCTTTGAGATGTGATTAGTTCTTTCAGTATATTAATTTCGCTGGGTAAATCACTTTGTGCGAAACTTATTTGGTCCCCTTGCTCTTCGATTAATAATTGTTGTTCTTTTATCGTGAACTTCAAACGTTTTATTTCTTCCTTCATTGAGTTGATTTGAGCTTCCAATTGAGCTCGTGTCTTAGTTTCTAGTTCAACTGTATCGATTAAATCCTTTAGATCTTCATCCATAACTGTGACATCTAACGAGAATAATATAAGTATTAAATTTGTTTTCTCAAATATATTAATGTTGTTAAATACTAAAAACTTTTAGTATCATTATTGAAGTATTTATACCAAAGATAATGTTTCCTTTCAAAAAAAAAGAAGTATATAGGGTTATTTATAAAATTTTAATTTCTATTATGGTGTCTCCTTGAACAATTGAGTTAACAACTTTCTGGTCTGCGATAGGGTCAATGACTTCCCCAAATATAGTGTGTTTATTATTTAAATGGGGTGTGGAAACGTGAGTAATGAATAATTGAGAACCGTTTGTATTTTTACCAGCATTTGCCATTGCTAAAATTCCTGGTTTATTAAATTTTCTCCCGGATTGGAATTCATCCTCAAAAGGATAGGGTATATTTTTTCCTTGAAATGGGAATGAAGCAATTCCTTTCTGGGTAGGTCCATGATATCCTGTTCCTGAAGGACATCCTCCTTGTATCATAAAGTCTGGTATAACCCGATGAAATTTAAGACCGTTATAGTAACCCTGCTTAGCTAAAAACAAGAAACTGGCTACAGTCATCGGCGCATCCTTATCAAAGAGATTTAAATGAATTACACCTTTGTTTGTAATCATTTCAATTTTAGTCATACAACAAAAAAGGTTCACATATTTTTATGCTTTTCACTTTTTTTTAAGAGCCATGGCTATCACAAAAATTGGTCTATAAAAGAAACTTATACAACCTCGATTTGATATTAATTATGAATGTATCATTAAAAAAAGAAACACAAAAAATTTATTTGGAAACTAATCAAATCGATAATAAGACATACTCAAATGACTATATCATAGAAGTTCAAGATTTAAAGAAGACATTTGATGATGTTAGAGCAGTAGATGGAATTAGCTTTAAAATTCGAAGGGGTGAGCTATTTTCATTATTAGGTCCTAACGGAGCTGGAAAATCTACCACCATCAGAATGTTAACTACAGTATTAAAACCTACAAGTGGAAATGCAAGAATCAGTGAATATAGCCTAATAAAAGAAAAAAATAAGATAAAACCACTTATCGGTGTATGCCCTCAAGAAAATGTAGTTTTTGGGGCTTTAAGAGCAGAAGATAATGTAGAATTTGTTGGGCGTATGCATGGAATGGATTCTGCTGTTATTAAAGAACGTATGAAGGTTTTATTGGAGAAAATGAATATAGCAGGACGAAAAAAACCTGTGAAATCATTTTCGGGCGGGATGAAACGACGTTTGACTCTAGTAATGAGCCTTATTAATGAACCAGAGATCTTGTTTCTTGATGAACCAACAGCGGGACTAGATCCTCAAGCACGAAGATTGGTCTGGGACTTTATTAAAGAACTTAAAACCACAGGAATGACAATTATTCTTACTACCCATGATATGATTGAAGCAGATTCATTAAGCGATCATATTGCTATCATGGATCAAGGTAAGGTTATTGCATTTGGAACTTTAGATGAGCTAAAAAGTAGTATGAGTAATGGTAATATTATTGAGTTTAGTTTTTCTTCAAAAAAGGTACTTATTCAAGCAAAAGATGAATTAGAACAAATCGTAAATGTTAAGAGCATTAAAGAAATGCAACATAATAAGTTAGTCGTCTCTTTTACTGGGGGAATTGACACTTTTAAAAATAAAATTTTACAGAAAATTGAATCTTTTAAAGCTCTACATTTTAGAGAAGATTCGCTTGAAGATATATTCTTAAAATTAACTGGCAGGGGGTTGCGAGATTAATGTATTCGGTTGATGTAAAAGCATGGTATATCGCTAAAAAGAATATTAAAGAAAAATTAAAGAATTTAGGTTCGATGTTTTGGACAGTTGCCTTTCCAATCATGATGTTACTCGTCTACAAGTTAGCCTTTAGCGGTGATGAAACTACAATGATAAATGGATTAGATGTATTTGATGTAGAATTTCCTGGAATAGTAGTATATACTATAGGTATGGCTTCAGTTACTAGTGCGGTTATGTTTTCCATGAGTAAAGTTGATGGAACTTTAGAACGTATTGATTCAATGCCAGTCAGTCGTGGAAATGTATTTTTAGGTGCTGTGATCTCTGAAACTATTTTTATGAATCTACAGCTTGTGTTATTATTTACATTTGGTTATGGAATTCTAGGAGCCCATTTTGAACTCGCGATGCTACCACTTGGATATTTACTTGCTATGCTTTATGGAATTGGTTCTATTGGGTTGGGCCTTATTATTGCGAGTTTTTTTAATTCTACTGAAGGTGCAAATGGAATTGCCATGTTAACACATATGTGTTTAATGTTTGTATCCGGTTCATTTTTCCCATTAGACAATGCTGGAGTATTCTTTACCCCACAATACTGGGTAAAACAGGTTTATCTCCAATTAACTGTTCTTGGGGATTTCTTTACAGATTTGATGTATAGTGGCAATATTATTTTACCCACATCACAAGCTTCGATTTTTCCTATCTGGAGTGGCCTCTTATTTATCTTAGCGTTCACATCGACATTCATCTTTTTAGGGGTAAAAATCTTTCAGAAAAAGACTACACTTTAATTTTCTTTTTTTTTTTATTTTTTCTTATGAATTTTTAGTATTTTACATGTTTGTTCTAAATCTATGAAAATTTTAAAAGGTAAAATGCTTATACAACTTTATAGACCTTTCTTACATTTATTCGTCTCTGGTACAAAAATGACTTCGAATGACATCTCATTTTTTTTCGATCCAAAGAGTATTGCAGTTATAGGAGCAAGTGCTACTAA
>JBHLLU010000085.1:0-13205 GCA_048938895.1 Promethearchaeota archaeon | reverse complement strand
TTCATATTTACATTTATAAGTTCGTCTTTTGCTGTGTCAACAATGAGCATATTTCCATTAGCATCCCAGGCGAGACCCTTGGGTTTTCCAACGTAGCCATTAAGAAATATTTCTTTAACCCCACTTGCTATATCGATCATTGTTATTCGCCCAGCGAGTGCTTCGGCTACATACAAAGTTCCACTCTTAATTGCTACATCTATTGGTCCGGACAGATCTCCAGCAAGTACTCTTCTAACTCCATTGAGAAGGTTAACTTCTATAACTTGTCCTAAACCATATTCCGCAATATATAGCATCATACTTGCAAAGTCTACTTCCATTCCCGCAGGGCTAGAAACGGGATAAGCAAGGTAATTCCAATCCTCAGGATCGTTTGGATTTACATAGACCACAACACCATCTATAAAGTCAGCAGTAATAAGGTAATCTCCAAATCCATTTGTCATAGTCATGGGTAATGGATACCCAGATGGTGACAACCACGCATTAGCCCCTGTTTTATGAAGATTTCCTTCTTCATCAATCATCCTTATCATTATAGAATCACAGAGATAAATATCATCATCTTTCACATCTATGCTAGCTACCGAATTAATTCCCATAGGGAAGAGTGCGGAATAATCTCCAGTTTGAGGATTAACCTTCCAAACGGTGCAGTCATGATAACTACTGACATAGAGGTACCCGTCTGGTCCAAAAGCAAGGTTATCTACGCCGGGAAGTAACCATGTTAGTACTTCTATTGAAGAGCCATCTGGACTTATTTTTTTAACGGCTCCTGTAGCTAACTCAACAGTGTAAATATATTCATCAGGACCTATTTTCAAGGCTACAGGTGTAATTAATCCTGTGGTTACAATAGGCGTTATAAACCCTGTATCCATATCCACTTCAACAATCCAATATGACCCCAGATCAGGAATAACGAGCTTTCCATCCCTAATATCAAATCCTTCAGGTACATATAAGGCATCACTCACAAATCGAGGGGGGGCTATCCCTTCAGGATCTAACTCCCATATGTAATTGCCCCAAAAACATTCACTCACAAATAATCTTCCAGATTTTTCATCAAAACTTATACCATTCGGACCATTTAACCCATGAGCTATGACCGTCTTCATCCCTTCCGAATTAATTTTGTATACTTCTCCACCGATCGCACTAGTCGCATAAAAATTACCCTTATCGTCAACTGTAATATCATCGGGAGTAATAACTCCGTGGTGTGGCCCTACAAAAGTTTCTACACGAGGAGCATGTCTCTTATAAAGTGTAATTCTGGAAATTGTGTTTGGACTTGTTTGACATACATAAAGAGCCCCATCTTGTCCAAATATAAGCCCATTGCACCCTCTCAAAGGAGTTGGCTCAACCAAGGTTACTTTTTTATAAGCTCTATCCAGAATATACATTCTCTTTTTCGAACTTGGCCAAGAATTAACTGAAATTGGTACTAACACGAGACATATTACTGTAAAGCATAATATTATTTTACTAATTTTCTTCAATTATGATTTCACCTTTCCTTTAACATTTATTTTAAATTCTAGTAATTTAATTGTTTTGGATTAAATTAAGGAGATGTTCTCTCCAATTATTATCTATTTGACAAAAATATAAAAAGATTTTGATTTTCAGCATTTTTGTAAAATTTAAGATTTAAAATGAAATAATCATTAGGTTTGATTATGGAAAAATTAACAATTAAAGAAATTGGAATCAAATTAACTCAAGCAGGAAAGTTAAAAACAAGCCCATTATGCGTTTTTGGTTCAGATATAATCCCTGCTAATGCTTCTCCAATAAAAAAAATTAATCGTTGTATTGCCAATGCTATTTTTACCTTATCTGTTGATAAAAATCTTAGTTCGGCATATCTTGGAAATGACTCCTTAGAGGGTTGTTGTCCGGGGGGAACAGCATGGTTAGGATATTCATCATTTTTTCCAATGTTAAAATACTTTCTATCAAAAGGTTCGGCAGATTTTAGGGGAGGTGCTGCTGAGTTTTTGATAGCAAACCCTGAGCTAGCTGAACAACAATTACGTTCTATTGGGATGATTAGTCCTCTTGGTAAGTATACTGTAATTAGTAAATGTGAATCTGAAGTTATAAAAAATCATGATGTTAAAACTATTTTATGCTTCGGTCGGGCAGAACAAATACGAAATTTATGTTCATTAGCTCATTTTCGTCCAGGTAATGCTTCTAGCATTCAAATTCCATGGGGAGCAGCATGTACATCTTTTATTTCATATCCAGCGGAGATGATTATTAATGGTCCAAAGAATTCTATTATTATAGGTCCTACTGATCCAACTGGAAACTACTGGTTTCCTCAAAATTATTTATCAATGGGACTCTCTGTTGAAATAGCGAGAAATATGGCCAACGATCTTAATGATTCATTTATTTCAAAGCGACCTGAAATTGCTTATCCTGTAAAAAGGAAAACTTATCCAGATATTTAATCAAAGAGATACTTTAAATTTTAATTAAAAAGTGTCTCAATACTTACAATTTTTAACAAGCTTTCCTCTTTCAGATAAGTTCATTACTACAACTTTCGGTCTGCTCATCGCTTCAATTGAATATTTTATTCCTTGTGTTCCTAAACCTGAAGATTTAGTACCTAAAAATGGGAAATGATCTGGCCCCCTTTCGCTTTTCCCATTTATCTGCACAGTTCCTACTTCTAGCTCTTGTGCGATATTAAATGCTAGATCGATGTTTTCAGTAAAAATCATACCTTGAAGCCCATATTCTGATTTATTTGAAATTTTTATGGCTTCTTCAGCGCTTTTAACTCTTATAAAAGGTAAAACAGGACCAAAAGGTTCTTCCCAAGCTATTCTCATTTCAGTTGTTACGTTATCTAGCAATGTTGGCCACATGATATTACCCTCCCTTTTATTTCCATATAGCAGAGTCGCTCCTTTATCCAAGGCATCATCTATCAATCCTTGAACATAATCACATTGTTGTGAACTTATGAGAGGACCGATAGTGGCATTTTTTTCTGGATCTCCTACGGATAAGTTCATTGTCTTTTCTTTTACTAACTCTATCAATTTATCAGCTATTCCTGGCATTGGAAGAACTCTCTTTACAGCAGTACATCTTTGTCCGCTATATGAAAAGGCACCAGAGACAATTGCATCTCCAGTTATGTCTAAATCAGCATCATTTAGTACAATAGCAGCATCCTTTCCACCTAGCTCCAATAATAAGGGTTTCATTCCTACAATGCTTGCAAGATGTTTGCCAGTCACGGATGATCCAGTAAAACTTACCATGTTAATTAGAGGGTGTTGTACTAAATAGTCTCCTATTTCAGAACCCTTCCCGGTAACGATATTAAAAACACCTGCAGGCACTCCTGCTTTTTCTAAGATTAATCCTAAAAATAAGGGAGTAATTGCTCCCTGAGAAGGAGATTTAACCACTACTGTATTTCCTGCCATTAATGCGGGAGCAATTTTCGATCCAGTAAGATTAAAAGGATAATTAAAAGGACCAATGCACAGGATCACTCCCAGAGGAACCCTGTATGTCATTGAAATCTTATCTTTACTAAAACCTTTAAAAGCATCTCCGTAAATAGCTTCCCCTTCTTGCTGTAGTCCAGCTTCCGCTGTGGCTTCAAACAATTCGGCTGTCCGAATAATTTCTGATACCGCACTTTTTAGGGGTTTGCCAATTTCTTTCATCATGATATACCCTAAAGAATCAGCCCATTCTCTCATTAAATCAGCAGCCGTTTTTATTATATCTGAGCGTTCTCTCTGGGCCTTTTCTTCCCAACATTCCTGATTTTCTTTCGCAATATTTATTACTTGATTAACTTCCTCAATGGTGCATGCTTGTACGGATCCTACTACCTCATCATTATAGGGATTTTTAATAATGATGGTTTTTCCTGAATCTGATTTTTTCCAAATACCCTCGACAAAATATTTAAATTCCAAATTGTCTCTCATCACAGAGGAGTTAGGGATTTTATCAATTTCATGCATCAAAATTCTTTCTCAATCCTCAAGATAATTTTTCTATAAATGCAATATTCAAGGATTCTTATTATGTTATTACTATTAAATACATTGTTAATAATTCAAATGGTGGAGCTTTTTATACTTCACATTTAATTTTGGGTATGAAAGACCTAATCTCCAGAGCCAATAGATTAAAAACCACCTCGAAATTACTTGTATAAGCCCAAATTTCTCAAGTCTTCTAGCTGAAGTTTTAACAGTTGAGTTTATATATTGTATTTTACCGCAATTATTTCGTATAAAATTTTTCAAACGTCGAATTAAATCCAGATTTTCACAGATCAAAATTGGTGAGAATCCATTTAAAACTTCAAATATTTCTTTCCGAATAAAAAAAGCATTATCACCTGGGAAAGTCTTTAATAGAATAACTAACCAATTTCCCAACCCTTCCCAAAATTTTCTGAAAACATGTATATAGGATAGAGTATTATCCTTAGAATCCCAATTCCATGATTTTTTGAAACCACCAGCTAGTATTCCAGGATTTTTTAAAAGATGCTTAATTTTAAGAATAGCATGAGGTGGTAAAAGAGTATCTCCATGTAAGAAAAGAAGATACTTGCCAATGGCACTTTTAGCTCCATAATTTAACTGGTTATATTTTCCCTTAGGTGATTTAATTACTCTATCGACCAAATTTTTTGCGATATCAACAGTCTTATCAGTAGATCCACCATCACTTAGGATTATTTCTATATCCGAGGAAATAGTCCCGTTCAATTGAGAAGCAGATTTAACAGATTGAATAACTTCTTTAATATTATTTTCTTCATTTAAGGTAATAATAATTACAGAAACAAGCATTTTAATCTGGTTCATATTTTTTTATCGATCGCATTCTTGTATTTTTAGACTTCCTTTCAATAGACAATTTTAGATCTTGTATTATTTTTGCCGTATATTTTGGAAAATGATAATAGTTTTTGTAATGTGAAATTGACATTAATTCGATGAAAGAGAGAAGTGAAACTAAATCTTCATCAATATCAATATCTATTAGTGGGGGTAAAAGGTCAAATTTTAAATTCATTAATTCAGCAAGCTGCACAAACTGAGAAATTTCAACACCTCCCCGGAATAATTGATAGTTTATTATCCAGTCAGGGTTAAATTTATATGATATACCTACTAGATAAATTCCACCTCCTCCTGCTGGTCCAATGACTACATTTTGAGAGTTATTACGTTCTAATAATTTGAATGTCATATTAAGGTATTTTGGATGGAGGTATGGGAGGTCAGCACCTAAGACAACCAAATGGCTATATCCGTCCTCTATAGCGCTTTTTACTACAGAATGAAACCTTTCATCAAAATTTTTACCAGCTTGGAGAATCAGATTAAATGTTATATCCTTGTTAATTTCGGACTTAAGTGGATTAATAAGTTCTAATAATAAGTGTTTTTTTTCTTCTGGATAATAACCTACACAGATAATTTCTATGTCTGATTCACTAGATAATAAAATAGTATCCATTAACATAGCTTTAGCTATAGTAGTTACCTCAGAATCATTTAAAATGCTAGTTTTGGCTAATCGAGTTTTTACAAAACCAATTTCAGGGACTTTAGTAAAGATAATAACCGTTCTTTTCATAATTTTATCATTTTTTAGCAATCCATCTACCTCGACTTACCCATTTCTCATGGGCAGCCTTATTCCATGCGAGTATACCCTTCTCCGCATCTTGAAATAATTCTTCTCCAAATATATTTGTGATATTCTCTTTATTCTGATTTAAAATATCTAAATATTCATCCATCTTTATTGCAAACTGCTTACTTAAGTCTTCTTTTTCGAGAAGAACCATTCCTGTGGCTTCTACTAGTTGATGATACCCATCTAATGTCTCCATATCTGGAAAAACCATGAACTCCATAAGAAAATCAGCTTTTGCATCAGAAGGATCAATAGGCCCCCAAATCCAGTCTGTAAATCCAAGAATTCCTCCAAATTTTAACACTCTATATATCTCATCAATCAATCGTTTTTTATCGCGAATATAACACCAAGCATCTTGACCCCAGATGACATCAAACGAATTTGCATGAGCAGGTATATCTAATCCAGAGCCTAATCGATATTCAATTTTGTGGGCATAAGGCTTATCTTGAGTTCTGTTCCTAGCTTCCTCTATCATCTCTAGAGTTATGTCTAAACCCACGACATTTATCCCGAATTCTCTAGCTAATTGACGAGCGGGACCTCCTAATGCAGAACAAATATCTAAAAGCCAAATATTGTTATTATTAGATGGTTTCAATCCGACTTTTTGAGCAAGTATTCTTGTGTCTTCTTCTCCTCCAACATGAATTTGTTCCCCCATCAATGACTCCCATAATTTTCCACCTGGGCCAGCATAGACCTTACTAACATCATCTACACTAAAATCATACTTTTTATGGGTCATAGAACATTCTATACCTCAAAGTTTGGAGTAAAATTACAACATTTTGGATCTGCTGCCATAATATCTCCATTGTAATAATAAGCACTACTCCTGCATCCAAAACAAGTTATATTATTTGTGCAATTTTTACAGTTACCTGGCAATTTTGAAGTATCTCTGAAATCAAGATGTAATAACCGGTTTTTATTTCTATCTATGATATTTTCAAGAGATTCTTTATTTACATTACCAAATTCTTCGGTTCGGATTACCGAGCAAGGGGTAACCCAACCATCAGCTTTTACACAAATAACAGTTCCACAATAGAATTTCGATACATCCATAGAGCCACAAGAAGGATCATTAGGATAATTGATTTTATCACGATAGGTAAAATTTTCTTTAATTTGTCTAAAGTTAGGTTCCCAGGATTTATTTGAGTTTCTATGAATAACAGGATTAAATAAAGTTAAGCAGGTTTTAATCCCAAATTTTTCCTGCATGTAAGAAATCATGTGTTTAGCATCCCCGTCGGCCAATGGAGTAGTTAAGGTGATACAATTGACAATAGATCCAGGATTTTTTCCTTCTTTAATAACCTGTTTAATACCTTGAAGTATTAATTCAATATTCTTATGAGTTAATAGTTTGTTATTTCTTCCATGGAGGATGTCATATAAATTTGGATTTATTGTATCCAAATGAATAGAAACAAATCCCCCATTGGTTATTTCTACCACTTTCTTTGCGATATCAGGATTGGCTAATGGAATCCCACTGGTCCAGATATTGTTAACCAATCCTAAATTTTTGGCATAAGTACATAATTCATACCAATCTTCTCGAGCTAATGGATCTCCGCCCAACCAGTCAATCATTTTTACCTCTAATTTTGAAGCAGAATCAAGCAACATCTTTATTATTGAGGAATTCATCCCATGGAAGCTATCAGGCTTACTATCAGCATAACAATAGTTGCATACTTGTTCGCATTTCAATGTAGACTCAATCTGAAGGATAAACACTTTTCCTTCAGAGAAATATGATTTTTGTAATTCAAGCTCTGATGCCATCCCCGCATGAACCATAGGTAAATCTTCCTTTTTCAGTTTATTCACCCACATACTCTAAAATAATTATTATCCATATATCGAAGAAACCCAATCTAATCCTATTGTTAAATCTTGAATCAATAAAGCAATTAAAGATAATCCCATCACTAAAAGCGCAACATAAAAGCTATACCTAGGCCATGGTTTATTTTTCACGTTATAACCTATTCTATATTGTTCCCATATAACTACAATTAGAAATACAAATAATCCAATGTCATATGTCCAGGTTGCGAATTCTAATCCCTCGGGTGGCAAATTAGATAAAAATCCCGCTTGATTTGAAATTTGGTACAGGGGAAGTTCAAGTGGAAATCGAACTATAAAGAATACTAATCCCATGTGTGCTATTAATATCCAAGCTATAATTAGTGTGTGCATATTTAACCACAATTTTCCTCTCTTAGTTAATTTTTCTTGAAGAAAATTGACATTCTTTCTTTTTTCAACTAATATTATTATGAACCAAAAGAGGAAAATAATTAAAGTTATTAGCGTACAGATAGTAGTATTAAATGAACCACTTGCTGTTATAGGCAGCATAAACGATTGAATCATTGCTATCAACCTTGAAAGAGGACTTTTATGGTACCAAGCCAAACCTACATTAAAAATTATTATCGCAAAAGCCCAATTATGAGCCCATCTAGGATCCATTGCAATTGATTCCCATGCCCAAGGACCTGCAAACCACCAAAGAATGTATGCAAATCCCATTACGGTTAAACCAGTGCCAGGTCCGTTTAAAAACTTTAACTTACTTGGATTTGAATTGTTTTCCATATTATCACATATTTATTTAAAAATTTTTAACCTTTCAAATAATTTAATTTTTTTTAAGTAAAGCTGAAATTATTTTATAATTTTAACCAATTGATAAATTATCAATTTTACCTATCTCTTCAATATATTCAAGCGACTGATGTCGAAAATAAGTGTCATAAAGTTCAGCGTACTTTCCTCGTTGCTTCATTAGTTCCTGATGATTTCCTTGTTCTACTATTTTACCATGATCAATAACTATAATTCGATCAACTTGACGAACAGTCCATAATCGATGAGCAATAATTATCGAAGTTCGCCCCCGCATAGTTTTTTCCATTGCGTTTTGGATTTTGGTTTCAGTAAAAGGATCAATAGACGCAGTTGCTTCATCTAGTATGAGAATTGATGGATCTTGTAATAACACGCGAGCAAAAACAACGAGCTGTCTTTGACCCATTGAAAGCAATGCTCCTCTTTCTCCAACATTTGTTTGAAGTCCATCAGGTAGTTTTTCAACCCAATTAGCACCTCCTGTTTTTTCTAATGCCACTGTAACATCATCACAACTTACATCACTACACCCATAACTGATATTGTTTTCTACAGTATCCGTCCATAAAAAAGGACTCTGTGGAATAATTCCAATTTGTCCTCTATATTTTTTTAAATCATAATTCCGGATACTAATGCCATCAACCAAGATATCACCTCCTTGGAATTCGTAAAAACGAGCAATTAGTTTAGCAATACTGGATTTTCCTGCACCTGTATGACCAACCAGAGCAATTGATTCCCCAGGTTGTATTTTAAATGAAAAGTTGTAAAAAACTTTCTTATTTTCATTATATTGAAATGTTAAATTCTTGAATTCAATTTCTCCTCGCAGTTTTACTGGTACGATATTATCATTTTGCACAACAACAGGTTGGTTATCTATTATTGCAAAGATTCTTTCTGAAGCAGATAAACCAGACTGAAATTGTGGCCAGAAAGAAGCAATTGTGAGGAGTGGAAAAAAGAGAAATGATAGGCTTTGGAAGAAGAAATTGAATTCTCCTACATTAAATTTGCCCAAAATTAAAAAATTACCACCATAATAAACTAAAATTGCTAAAGTAATTCCTTGAACAATGGATAAGGTAGGAAAAATTGCATTTAGAACAAGTGCTCTCTTTAAATTTACTTTATAAGATTGCATATTAACCAGATTAAACTGGTCGTATAATTTAGTTTCTTGTCTGAAAGTTTTTGCTATTTGGATACCAGAAAAGCTCTCTTTAATATAGGCATTCACAGAAGCTAAAGCCCGTTGACCTAGAAGTGTCATTTTCCTTGCAAGTTTTCTGTAAGATAATGCAACAATGAAAAATAGTGGGATCATAATTACAATTGCTAAAGTTAACACAATATTGATTAAAAATAATAGGATAATTAAAATTATCATGAGAACAAAGCTCGAAGCAACTTCAATGGTTAAATCTACAGTTTGGGCAAAATCGCGACTATCAGTATTAATTCGACTAACAATTTTTCCTACAGGATTTCTATCAAAAAAAGATAGATCATGGTCTAAAACAGATTTAGTAGCATTAGTTCTTAAATCTAATTCTACATTTCCGATTGCTCTAGCTGTATTTATATACCTAAAATAATTAAAAACATAGGCTAAAATATTTAAAAAAAATATTAATCCAATTAAAAAGATGAAATTGACCATATTTGGATTAGTAGCAAGACTGTTAATTGCGATAGAAGTGAACAATGGAACGAAGGAATTTGAAAGAGAGGAAAAAATAAGTAAGATAATCACAAATGTTATATTTTTCTTATACGGTTTAAAATATTCAAAAATCCTTTTTAGAAGGGTTCTATCTTTAATAGATCGATCATATTCTTCTGCTTCAAGCCCAATCCAAGCCAATTTATACCACCCCCCTTATCAATTCACGTTCATCAAGGTCAAATTTCTTAACAAAAATTTTTCTGTATTCTTCTGAGGTTTTAAGAAGTTCTTGATGATTGCCTTTAGCTTCAATTTCTCCATCTTTTAATACAATAATCAAATCTGCCCACCTGATTTGACTTAGTCTATGAGTAATTAAGAAAGTGGTTCTATTGTGTAGGATATTTTTGATTGCATATTGTATTTTATCTTCGGTGTTTGAATCTATAGCAGAAGTGGAGTCATCTAATATAAGAATTTTAGGATCTGCAAGAAAAGCCCGTGCTATAGCTATCCTTTGTCTTTCACCTCCGCTCAGTAATACTCCCCTTTCTCCAATTTTGGAATCATAACCTTTTGCTAACTTACTTATGAAACCATGAGCTTGAGCTTGTTTTGCAGCCTGAATTACATTCTCCCTAGAAGTTAATTTGCCAAATGTGATGTTTTCAAAAATTGAAAAGGAAAATAGAAATACATCTTGTTCAATATAGGATAGCTGGTCTCTAAGAGACTTTAATGCAAAATCCTTAATGTTTTGGTTGTCAATAAGGATTTCTCCTTCATTCACGTCATATAATCTCGAAATTAATTTGGTTAATGTTGTTTTGCCAGAACCTGTAGTTCCCACGAGAGCTATGGTTTGCCCGGCTTTAACTTCAAATGTAATATCCTTCAAAACTAAATTGGAAGTTCCGGGATAGCTAAAAGAAACATGATTGAATTTTACTAAACCCTCCAGATCTCTATGAATTCCATTAGGATTCTCAGTAATTTCCGTTTTTTCGTTCAATAACTCAAGAAGTCGTTTAGCACTACTCCCTGCAAGTTTTACAATAGCAAAAACAAATATTGATATGAAAGTAGAGAAAGATAGCAAATCTAATAAACCTAAATAGGAAACTACTTGCCCAATATTCATTATTCCTGAATTAAATAAGATAAGAGAATGTGCTAAACCGATTGTTATAGTTAAACTCAAGAATAGAATAGGCATGTACTTTGCTTGGATTTTTCCCTGATCTAAGTAAGCATCTCTATATTTCCTAGCAAACATTAAATATTTATTGAGTTCATATGTTTCTTGAGTTGAGGCTTTCACCACTTCAATACCGGTAAGTGCCTCGTTTAATGTAGCATTTATCATCCCAAAATTTCTTCTTAATTCTTGAGTTATAGGTGATAATTTCTTAGTATAATTTCTAAGGGATATAAGAAATAGCATTATGAACATTAGTGGTTCTAAAATTAATTGCGGGGGATATAAAAATAAAATAAAAGCAAGTGGTATTATAAGTGTCGTGAAGGATTCAAAAATAAGAGATACAGCAGGACTTATTAGAAAATTTAATGTTCTTACGTCATCTGTTGCTCTTGCCATTAGATCTCCAATTTGTTGTTTATCATGAAAAGATTGACTTTTCCCTAATAATACTGCATAGAATTCCTTCCTGGTGTCCCGTTCAAGCCTTTGTGCTAAAATCTCTCTTAAACCAAAGTTTACAAGCCTTAATATGGGAGTTATTAATCCAAGGATTAAAATTGTTATTGAATAAATAAGAAGGCTGTTTTTATCCGCGTCTAAAAATTTATTAATGGCTAATCCAACAGAGACAGAAATAGTAGATGCTAAGATTGACGCTAGAACTGTAGTAAAAAAGACAATAATAATAAAAATCTTATTAGTTTTGTAGAAAATGTGTGCTAGAATCCATCGACGAACGCCTTTTTTCCGAGTTTTTTCAAAATAGTCTTCACCTGGGGAGAACTCAATGAATTCACTTGATACATTATGATTTTTAAGTTTAGACATTTAAAGAACCAAGATTAATCCTATATTGTAATATTCAATTGGAATCATATGATACTAATACTAAAAAAAACGGACTAGTTAATAGACTTTTTAACTTTAGATTATAAGTGAAAACTACCTAATGTGAAATTTATATACTCCAGATCTTCCTGAAGAGTAATTAAAATTTTTAACATTTTTATAGATACGAAATTTATATACCTTACTTTCCTCTAATAATTTGGGAGAGACAGCTTTTTTATTTATGAAAGAAAAAACTACTAAAATTAAATATTATTTAATACCCAGAGAAATGGGAAATAAGAGTAAAATTTCACCCTCATTCAAAGTTAATGAGTATCTAACTCTTAGGTTAGAAGATGTTCAAACTAATATCTATATAAAGGGAAAGTTGTTTTCTCAATGTAAATTTCTTCTGTTAAATATCCCAATCAATGAAACTAAAGAATTAGATTATATTGATTCAATTGACGAGGCTGCTGAAAGATTAGACACATCAATGGAAAGGAGAAGAGGAGGAATGTACAATTTGAGTCCCGAAATAGAATTTTGGGGACACTGTTCCAACCTTCAGGCGTGGTATGAACATGAGTATAATACACGACTTATTCATAGAAATCTAGCGTTTCCTTTATTGAAAGCTCTTAAACAGGCGGGAGATCCTTTAGCGAATAGAGTATTTAAAGAAGAGATCGCCAAGAGACTTGAAAGTGGATATCCTTCTGTAGTGGCTTACTTAATCAATCAAGATTATTTACGATTTTTAAAATCTCATGAGTTAGAAGCTATTTTAGAAAGTCCAACCTTTAAAGCTAATTTGGTAAAAAACATTCATAATTATAATTTTAGGCATTTCCCAAAGCGATTTTATAAAAAAATAAAGCATTTAATTCCCAAAAAGATTAGAAAAACGTTAGTTAAACCAAGCTACGTATGGGGGTATGATGCTACATATAAAGTTGTAATATTAGGTGATTCAGAGTCAAGAAAGAAAGAATTGACTCAAAGATTTTTAACCAATTTATTTAGGTCAGATACTAAAATGACAATAGGAGTTGATTTTGAAGTCAAGCGTCTAGAAGTTGATGATCAACGGATTAAACTACAAATATGGGATTTTGG
>JBHLLU010000084.1:0-13468 GCA_048938895.1 Promethearchaeota archaeon | reverse complement strand
CTTAAAGACCGATATCAAGCTAGATTTCTTATCGGTGATTCCCCAATTATTAATACTGATACTCATAAAGCTTTTGAACAATCAGGCTATAATAAATTAATAAAAGATGAAAACCTCCATTTTATCGATTTAGATAAACGACCCCCTGTGAAGATAGAAATCCCAAATGGAAAAATTCTAAAAAGCATAAGACTAACAGGATATTTCCATGAAATTGATTATTTTATTTCTATTCCTGTATTGAAGATGCATATGCATTGTGGAGCTTCACTAAGTTTTAAAAATATGAAGGGATTGATTTACAAAAGGGATAAAATAAAACTCCATCACTTTCAGGTACCAGAATTAATTGAAGAATTTAAAGAATCAATGAAACTTATAAAAGAATTAGATATTGCCATTGCAGATCTTCAGCATGTTATAGTCCCTAATTTAGCGATAATTGATGCTTCATATGCACTCGAAGGAATGGGACCATCGTCAGGAAATTGTAGAAAATTAGATACAATTATAGCTTCAACCAATTTCTTAGCAGCAGATATCGTTGCTCTTGCTATATCTAGACCAGATTGGAAACTTGAAGATGTTCCTCATTTAAAATTAATTTCGGAAACGCAAAAACCATCACTTAAATCGATTAAAGACCTTATAACAAATCCCCGTTCTATTGATGATTTTATTAGTCCTTTAGAACCACCCCCAAAATCAGTAAAGATCAAATTTAAAAATGTAAATCTAATAGATATTGAGTCTTGTTCAGCTTGTTTATCAACAATTTTCAATTTATTGAAAAATAATAAAGAATATATTGATGAACATTTTACTCCTGAGGAACCCTTGAATTTGGCAATAGGGAAAGGAATTAAGGAATCAGATCTTTATTCAGATACGTTTCTTATTGGAAATTGTACATCACATCAACAAGAAAATGGTATATTTATCCAAGGATGCACTCCTGTTGAATCAACAATTCTTAGAATAATTAAAGAAAAACTAGCATTAGATTCAAAATAGCCGAACTAATAAAATAATGAACAATTTTCTCTGGAACATATTCATTTTAATTCTAATAATAATAAAAAGATGAAAAAAATTTCAAATTTATTCAGTTCTCGTCCCACAGAGAGGACAGAATAGAGCAGCATCATCTTGATTTAACTCAACTCCACAGTTATAACAGAATTTTGGTTTTTCATTATTATTTCGAGTAATTAAAACCGTTTTCTGATTCTGGCTTGGAGATGAAGCACTCACTAATTGATAATTTGTACTTGGGGAGTTATTTGTTTGAACATAACAGACAGAATCACAGTGAACACAACGAGGTCTCTTCTCTCGATCTAGATATATTGCAAGATAAATTAATAGCCCAATTCCTCCAGTAAATATGGCCAGAAATATTGCTAGTGCCACATTAAATTCCATTTTTTTTGTATCAACATTCATTTTACAATGAGAACAATACATTTATTTTACCTCTTATTAATTTAAATTCTTTAATTAATAGAAAATTAGATTGGTATCTAAATGATCTTGAGACCAATTTTTGATAGATCCCATATTTAGAAAAGAGGACAATACAAAATTATAGACATAGTCAATCTTCAGTTATATTACTCCCGCAATTAGGACAAAATTTTATTCCTACTTCCAATTTTTCTCCACAGAGAGCACAGTAATTTGGTAATTCTCCCTTGATTTTCTCAGACAAGCTCCCTTGCATAGCAAGTTCTCTTGATTGTGCCTTCATTTGAGGTTGAAATACGTCTGAATCCCTAGTCTGGGAAATATCAATTTCAGTTCCGCAGTGTACACATCTGTTTTCTTTTCTGCTATAATATACACCTAAATAAATAAAAAATCCAATTCCTGTAAAGAGTAATAATATAATTGCTAAACAAGTATCAAATTCTTTACGTTTCAATAAAACTTGTTGGTTACATCTTGGACAAAATCCAGTGGGATTTTTAGTTGTCATAATTAAACTAAATTAACTTATCATTTTAATCTTTTGTGGAGCACGCTAAAAATTTAATATTCCTCGTTCATTAATATTAAATCTAATTACTCCTTATTGAATTATAATCTATTAATATTTATTGACTTTTTTACCAGTATTTTGACTCAAAATCCTTTTTTTATCGTATTAGACGGTGTTGATGGTTCAGGAACAACTACTCATAGCAAACTTCTTGCAAGTTTTTTAGAATACAAAGGATTTAAAATTTATCTTACTCACGAACCATCCAAAAATGAAATAGGAAGATTAATTAGGAGATTCTTGAAGAATAAAGAAATTCCTCCTACTACTGATGCCCTATTGTTTGCAGCAGATAGAGATTTACATTACCACAATGAAATCAAGAGAAAGCTAGATGAAGGATATGTTGTGATTTCTGATCGCTACATTGAATCGTCAATAATCTATCAATCTGTACAATCTGATGATATTACAGTTGAATGGGTAAAGGAATTGAATAAATTTGTTGGCTTACCAGATTTGACTATAGTTTTAGATATTGATCCAAAAATAGCATTAACTCGAAAAAATGATGATGAACCTGAAAAGTTTGAAGACTCATCCTTTTTAGATAAAGTACGTGAACTCTATCTTACTCGAGCGAAGCAAGAAGGATACTATATAATTGATACCAATGATATCATTGAATTTGTACAAGAAAAAATACAAAAGATGGTCTTAGAAAAATTGAACATTAGCAAAGTTAAAAAATGAAAGGACAAAGCATAAATTACTAACACTATTTTAGAAAATGGCTAATTTTAATTATAAAATTCAAGTCTTTTTGGTTATTAGGAGAGTATGAGAGATAAGAACCATTGGTTTGACTTAAATAGACTATTCAATTATGTAAAATTATTTAGTTTTCCCCGTTTGGCAGGAACAGACGGAGAAAAGGAAGCTGTAAAACTTACTATTGATACTTTTAAAGAAATCGGATTTGAAAATTCTCAAATACAAAGAGAATTTTTTGAATTTTCTGATTTCTACTCTACAACACTGATAAAACTTATTATGGTTATTAACTTGACTTTCTCTTTATTTATTCTAATGTTTGCTTATGTTGATTTGTACCTTTCAATTTTTGTTATTGGAACAGGGGTATTTTTAATTCTTCTAATTATTAAAGGATTGAGACATCCAGAAAATACTGGCTTTTGGGGGGAATATTATGGAAACACCGTCTCAGCAACAAATATATTTGTAAAAATCCCTTCAAAACAAATACCAGTTACCCAAGCGGGAAATATAATCATCTCAGCTCACTTAGATTCTAAATCGCAAACATTTAAAACATCATGGAGAGTTGTCTTTTATCGAATTTGGCTTTATGGGGGTATCTTTTTAGGTGGTTTTTTAATTGCATTATTTATTCGGACTTATACTCCTCTAAAATTGCATTTAGTTGTTGTAGGCACTGGAATGTGGGTCTCCACTATCTTAATTTCTATGTCAAATATCTTTCTATTATTCCTAAATACTCAAAATAAATCACCAGGGGCTTTAGATAATGCTTCTGGAATGGCGATTGTGTTTGTCTTAAGTAGTTATTTTAAAGAAAATCCTCTTGAACATTTCAATCTATGGTTTTGCCAATTTTCAGCAGAGGAGCTAGGAACAATGGGTTCGAGGCATTTTGTAAATAAACATGAAGAACAATTCATAAAGGGTAGAACTTTTCATATTAATTTAGACATGATCTCCTGTGCGGGAAGTTCGAGAAATAGAGTAGAATATTTGAAATCGTATGGTGTCTTGCCTAGAAAGAAAATAGCACCACTTCTTAGTAAATATTTAGATGAAGCAGCTCTTAAAGAAAATGTAAAAATTAACGGATTTCATCTCTCTACAGGAGCACACACAGACTCAGTTCCATTTCATTTACGAAAATATGATTCTGTTGATATCGTAACTAGAGATGCCGGAAAATTTACACATAATAAGGTTGATACTCCTGATAAGGTTGATCCAAAAGTATTACAGGTAGCATCTTTAATAATACGAACATCAATATTAATGCTTGATAATGATTATACTACTCTATGTGAAAATAAAGAATTAATTTGTGAGGAATAATGAGTTATACAATTGCAGAAAAAATATTGTTAAATCATACAAATCTCAAAGAAATTACCCCAGGACAATTTATTGAATGTGAAATTGATCTAATAATGGTCCATGAGCAATTAGGTGGAAGAATTCATGAGGAATATAATAAATTAGGATTAGATTATGTATGGGATCCTAATAAAATATTTTTCATTTTGGATCACTGGGTTCCAGCACCTACAATTTCAGCGGCAGAAATGCATCAAGATTGCCGAAATTTTGCTGAAAAATATAAATTTGTTCATAATATTGGATTGAACAAAGGAATTTGCCATCAAGTTTTACCAGAAATGGGTTTTGCAAGGCCAGGAATGTTAATTGTGGGTTCTGATAGTCATACAACTACTTATGGTGCCTTTAATTGTTTGTCTACAGGTATTGGCGCTACAGATGTATCATATGTATTTGCTACAGGGAATTTATGGTTCAAAGTACCTGAATCTTTTAGATTTAACCTCACAAATAAATTAAATTACAGAGTAATGTCAAAAGATTTCATTCTAAAAGTAATTGGAGATTTATCTACTAAGGGTGCTATTTATAAATCATTGGAATTTCATGGTGATGGAATCAAGGATCTTTCTGTAGATGGAAGGATGACCATCACAAATATGGTTGTTGAAGCTGGTGCGAAATTCGGCGTGTTTTTACCAGATGATAAAATTGCACATTGGTTAAAAAACAGAACAAATGTACCTTATGAATTCGTACATCCTGATAAGGAAGCTAACTACGAAAAAGAATTCGAATACGATCTCTCAGAACTTATTCCTGTTGTAGCAAAACCTTCAAATCCAGGGAATATTTCTGCTGTTAAAGACCAAGAGGGTATTGAGATAGATCAGGCATTCATCGGGAGTTGTACAAATGGAAGAATGGAAGATTTTTATATAGCAGCAGAAATTCTAAAAGGAAAAAGAGTAAATCAGAAAACACGATTAATTATTATCCCCGCATCAACAGAAATTTATAAGAGGATGATGAGAGAAGGACTATTAGAAATATTTTTAAATGCGGGAGCCATAGTTGGACATTCTACCTGTGGACCATGCATAGGAGGGCACATGGGTGTATTAGGACCTGAAGAAGTCTGTATTAGTAGTTCAAATCGTAATTTCATAGGAAGAATGGGAGCACCAAGCTCAAAAGTTTACCTAGCATCCCCTGCAACGATAGCAGCTTCAGCAATAAATGGAAAAATAACAGATCCAAGAGAGGTATCGTAAATGCTTGAAAAAATTCAAGGTAATGCATATATTTTAGGAGATGATATCAATACAGACGATATCGTTCCCTCTGATGTATTAACACTAAGAGATACAGCTGAAATGGCTAAAAATACGTTGAAATACCTTGATCCAGAATTTAAGAATAATGTAAAAAAAAATAATATTATCATCGCCGGAGAAAATTTTGGAACAGGCAGTTCAAGGGAAGAAGCTGTAAATGTGTTTAAAGTTCTCGGAATAAAAATAATTATTGCAAAATCATTTGCTCGGATTTATTTTCGAAATTTGATAAACTTAGGTATACCCGGTATTCAATTAAAGTGGAGGGATGAGCATTTTTCGCAAAGTGATAACTTAGAAATTAAGTTAGAGAAAGGAATAATTATTAATAAAACAAAAAATATTGAATTAAATTTTGATCAATTGCCGGATTTTCTTATCAACATTTTAGAAGAAGGAGGAATAATTAATCAATTAAAAAGAAGAATCTTACATAAGTAATTCAATTTCTTTTTGAATTTTTTCTATACGTTTTTTGGATTTTAATAAAATTTTACTCCTCCCATATTTTTGAAACCAACGATTAAATCTTTCTGATATTGTTACTTCTCTTATTCCCGCCATATGTTTATCTGCTAAACAAATAATCTTTTCTTCTAACGAAGTAGGTAAATAATCTTTTGCAGGAAGACCAAACTCCTTAGCATCTTCTAAATCTAATCCTCCTAAAATATGAGTTTCACAAATTTTTGCTAGGCGTTCAGAAAAACCTCTTTCCCTTAAAATTTTCCCTCCAATTAATGCATGTTTAAATCCATGTGTTTTAGTTCTTCCAATATCATGCAATAGTGCACCAATCTCAACTAAATTTAAATTTACTTTAGCTTTAGTTATATTCTTTGCTATTTCTAAAGCTTTATCTGCAACTCTCTCAGAATGACGCCTAACTGATGGTGGGATTTTCAGTTCTTTAAGGAGATTGAGTGCAAATTCTCTGTCTGGTAAAATTTCTTCATCTTTTTCCATTATCTTTTATAAAATGACCATTTACTTTAAGTTTTAGGTATAAAAACATAATAAATAATTGAGGTTACTAAACCTAAAAGTAGGCATTGGACACCCATAACAGCAAAATTAATGCATAGTAATGTTCAATTAAGACCAATTTACATTTTAATTAAAATTTTCAATATTTTACAGTTATGTAGTAATACGAAGATTATTTATAAATTATATTATCATATCTTTTATTAATAAAATCAAAAGTCAAAAAATTCCTTCAAACAAGAGAGTGATGACAATTAATATAAGGAAAATCCTTTTTTATTGTTCAGTTTTATGTTTATTCCTTCCCACCTTTATATTAAGTTACTTGAGTATTAACGAAATACACAATCCAGTATTTAAATCAGAAATTGTAACCACAGAACCATTTTTGGAAGAAACCGATAATTTAAGGCTTTCTTCCACCTTACCAGCTAAAAATGCTTATGCCATAGTAATAGGGATTTCAGATTACCCCGGAAGTGATAATGATTTATCTTACTGCGATGACGATGCACAAGACATCTATTCAATGTTAATCAATGATTATAATTTTAAAACTGAAAACATAATTTATCTCCAAGATTCAAGTGCTTCCAAGTCTGCTATTACTGCTGCCTTTGATCAGATTTCCTCTCAAATTACTAGTAATGATATATTTTTCTTCTATTATTCGGGTCATGGGGGAAACACTCTTACAAATGAAGGAATTCATTACTATTCAATTGATTCACCACATAACTATCCTAATTACTATGATCATACTTGGAATATTTATTATCCTGATGCTGCATATATGAGAGTTTATTTTGATCATTTCGACCTTGAATCTGGATATGATTATGTATTTTTAGGTGATAGTGATCTAGTTGATGGATGGTATTATGAAGCTTATACGGGATATAGTACTGGCTTTTGGTCAGGCTGGATCCCTCTTCTTAGTGATAATAGAATATATATTAGAATGATAAGTGATAATACCATTACTAAATGGGGATTTAGTATAGATAAATATGAGGTAGTGACTTATTCTGATGAGCATTTCTTATGTTCTTATGATTCAATTCCATCCTCTCCGGAAAATTATTTAACTGATACGCTACTCGATGCCAAATTAGATGCTCTTAATTGTGATGAGAAATATATTGTGCTAGATGCATGTAACACAGGCGGAATAATTCCAGAAGTACAAGGAAATGGGAGATATATTATAACAGCATGTAGAGACGATGAATTTAGTTTAGAAGATCCTACCCTACAACATGGGATTTTCACTAATTACTTTCTTAGTTCATTAGATTCAGCTTCAGATTCTAATGGTGATGGAGTAAGGTCAATGGAAGAACGTTTTACTTATACATATTCGAACACAGTATCTTATTCGGGATCTTTGGGATATACACATCATCCTCAAGAATATGATGGCATTGCCGGAGAATCTGTTCTTGCTACAACCTTTGGTTCAGTATCTCTTGATCCCATAACTAATGGAATATCATACTCTTTCAATCTATATGGGATTGGTCAAATTCAAGCATTAAGAGTAGCAGTTTGTAATGTTTCAGGAACTGTGGATTATGAAATTGAAGATCTTACACTGAATCCTTCCACAACTACAGGATTTGGTACTTATTCAGGAACAATTGAATTAGAAGGACTGACAGGAATTACGGGATATGGGATATATGCTCAAATAGAAGGAAATAGTGTGATTAAATTGAATATTACAACCTCGGAAGATACAGATGGTGATTCTCTCGATGATGTTTTAGAGGTTATGTTAAACTGTGATCCATTTTTAAGTGATAGTGATTCTGACGGATTAGAAGATGGATCAGAATATTATGGGATTACTGACCCGAGTGATCCAGATACTGATGATGATGGGTTATTAGATGGGGAAGAATTACTAACTTATTTAACGGATCCATTAGATCCTGATATGGATGATGATGGGTTATTAGATGGGGAAGAAATATTAATATTTCTAACAGATCCATTAGATCCAGATACTGATGGAGATGGAATGAATGATGGTTATGAAGCTGAATATGGTTTAGATCCTTTAACTGATGATGCAAGTTTAGACAATGATGGTGATGGTGTGAGCAATTTAGAAGAGTTTCAAAATAATACAAATCCTAACGATCCTGACACGGATGATGATAACCTTTCAGATTACGAGGAAATTTTTACCTATTTTACAAATGCCACTAATCCTGATACCGATTATGATAACCTTTCAGATTACGAGGAAATTTTTACCTATTTTACAAATGCCACTAATCCTGATACCGATTATGATAACCTTACTGATGATTTAGAAATCTTTACTTATTTTACAAATGCCACTAATCCTGATACCGATTATGATAACGTTACTGATGATTTAGAAATATTAACTTATCTTACAAACCCAAATAATCCTGATACCGATTATGATAACCTTACTGATTACGAGGAACTCTTTATTTATTTTACAAACGCTACTAATCCCGATACTGATTACGATAGCTTATCAGATGATTTAGAAATATTTACTTATCTTACAAACCCAAATAGCCCAGATACCGATAATGACCTTCTTTCTGATTATGATGAACTCTTTATTTATTTTACAAATGCCACTAATCCTGATACCGAAGGTGATGGAATGGATGATTATTATGAAATAATTTATTCATTAGATCCATTCTTGGATGATTCTAACTTAGATAATGATAATGACGGATTAATAAACCTTGTAGAGTACCAATGCGGATCTTCTCCCTTACTCTCAGATTCAGATGGGGATTTTATGTCTGATTACTATGAATATCAATGTGAATTAGATATTACATCCGATGATGCTGAAAGTGATTATGATCTAGACGGGTTAAATAATTTACTCGAATTTTTGCTTGGATCTTTTGCCAATGATGCAGATTCTGATGATGATGCGATGCCAGATTATTGGGAATATACCAATAATTTGGATCTAACCACAAATGATGCAGATTTTGATTATGATCATGATGGCCTGTCAAATTATAATGAATATGCCCATCACTTAGATCCTTATGATCCTGATTGTGATAATGATGGATTAACAGATGGAAAGGAGGTATTAATTTATCATACAGATCCATTGAAGAAAGATACTGATGGTGATGGATATTCAGATGGTATTGAAGTACTGTGGGGAACAAATCCATTAAATTCAAAAATCTCATTAAATACTTACTTCTTTAACATCGCTGGAGCTGTTGTATTAGTATGTACTAGCTATTATGTAGTTCGTACACAAATAATAAACAAGAAACAAAACAAACTTCAATCTAAAAAAATTAGTTTTAACACAGATACAAAAAAATACAACGCACTTACAGTTGAGAAAAAGCTTAAACCAAAGCCTGTTAGACCTGTATATCAACAAAGAACAAGAGTTCCCGTTTATACCAGACCAGGGACTATACCTTCTTATAATATCAATACTATTAAAGATATAATTCTTAATAGATTACCTACCCCTAAACCTAGTTATTCTTTAGAGGGTCAAAGGGCTTTAATTATTGCTAATAAGGCTTTTGAACTTATAAATCAAGGCAGATATAAAGAATCGTTTGAATATATGGTAAATGCTCTAATTCTAGGGGTACCAGAACCAATGAATAGTCGGATTAAAAGTATTCTATTAAACGCCCTTAATCGAAATTCTGGCACTCCAACATCCCAATTTAGTGGTCCTCCTTCATATGATGATTCAATAAGCTCAAAAAAATGTAAATGGTGTGGCAAAGTAAATCAACAATCAAACACATATTGTATAAATTGTGGGAAGGTGTTATAATCGTATGGAAAATATGAAGATTTACGCAAATGAAAAAACTATCAAACTTCAAGGAGTTGATGAGGTTTATTTCCCAAAAAATTGTATTGTATGCGGTAAAGAAACAGAGAATCGAATAATAAAGTCGCATTCAGGTTCATTTACGAGGATCAAAGAATACAAAAAAGATTATACTTTTAGATTACCTGTTTGCGAAGAGTGTAATGCGAATTTCAATTTAAAAGCAGGCAAGAGTGGAGTAATCCTATTCATGGGAATCATATCAGGCATCAGTCTGGCATTTTTAATTTATTATTTAACATATACTCTTTTACTTAGTATAGCTGTTTTTACAGTGTTAGTTATATTTCCTTTTCTAAGTTACAGAGCAAAAATAAGACCCAGGGTTAAATTGAGTGATTATATGCAAATGAAAGTGATTCCTAATGAAGAACTTGTACAATTTAGTTTTAAAGATAAAAAATACACAAATTACGTTTATAAAGTAAATCAAGAACACCTTCAAGAGAAGGAAAGAGAAGAAATTGAAAGCCTAAAGGAAAATGAGTCTGAAGACTCTAGAGGAAAGGAGGAGCTAATAATAAATACAGAACCTAGTTCAGATGTAGAAAAAAATTCTACAGTTATTAAATTTCCAATTAAAGATGAAATTGACTCGAAAGTTGTAAAAGATATCGATATGGTCATACCCCAGGTTAAAAGATGTCCAAAATGTCATAAAGAATTAAAACCTGAATGGAAATTTTGTGTTTTCTGTTCAGAGCCGATTAATGATTCTTGAAAATACAATCAATTCACATATAATATCGAGATGATAAAAAAAGTGCAAATAAATAGAAAAAATACTCGGATTTCTAAAAACTTGAGCAAGACAAGAATTTTGATTATTATTGTTTTATTCTTATTGGGGCAAAGTAAATTCTTGTTTTCAAAATTTTGGAGAGTAAGTCTTACATATGATTTCTCAGAAGATAATGCTCCTGCGGAAAGTGCGACCCACCTTATTTTTCAAGATGATTTTGAATCTTATCCCGTTAATACTTTTCCAACAGGATATACTCTGACTTATAATGGGGCAGGTGATAGTTATCAAAAGATTACAGATACACAAGCTGCGAGTGGCACCCAATCATTTACATTAACTGGAGCCTCTTCTTGGATTGCCGCAGCAGATAGGGAAATACAATATACTTCCAATATTTTAATACTTGAAGCAAATTTAATGAGTGAAACTCCTACAGGAATAGTTGAGGGTGGAAAAGATAATTCTAATATTAAAATTTCATTTTCGAATCCAACTGCAGCTACGTGGGGGAGAAATTATGCTTCTTTACTGCTAAGGAATGATGGTCAAATTAATTTAGAAAGCACATCCCCTTATATCTACATGGGTAATTATACACCTTTTACTTGGTATAATGTAAAGATGGTGGTAAATTTAACTAGCTGGTCTGTCAAGGCTTATTTGAATGATGTATATAAGGGAGAAACCTCTACTATTTATGATCCGGCAGAAATTACCCATGTTAGAATTATAAGTGCACATCAAGGGATCACCGGATATATTGATGATATTATCTGCAGTGAGGAACTAGGTTCTCATGGAGACGATTATATTAACATCATAACACCAGCAAATAAAACCTATTTTGAACCTATGAGTGGCTATTATCCTGCAACATATGGATTTGAAAGTGAATATGATGATTCACTCCCATCATACCTTACACTTGTCGATACTTACCCAATATCGGTGATATCGAGCAGAACTGGGCATAATAAAGTTTTATGGTTTGATGATAATGGTTATTCATATAGAGCTGGTTGTTCAAATTATTTTAATAATAATATAAGCAGTGGGACTATAGAGTATTGGTTTTTGGTTGACGATGCTTACGATAGAACTGTTTCAGGTATTCGACAAGGAACAAATTACACTGTTAATATGGGGAGTAGATATGATTTATGGAGATATAATGACGGAGTTACTGTTGATTTAGTTATACAGCAGGCCACAGGTGGGAATATGCCAGGCCCGTTGGATAATACATGGCACCATATTAAAATTTCTTTCGAATGTACTCTCGGAAATTATATGGGATTAGATCAATATACCTGGAAATGCTGGATTAATGGAATAGAATCTACTGCGATGCCTTTTTATAGTAATGAGCCTTATACCGATAACTTCTATATGGCAACATCCACTGCACATACTACCTATAATATGTACATTGATGCGATTGGATACTCATGGGAACCCGATTACGACATTGGAGACAATCTAAAAGAAGGATTATTACTCGGATTTACTTCTAATGTGACTCTAGATTGGATTGGATATTCGCTAGATGGAACTCTTAATAAAACTATTATAGGTAACACTACAATCTCCTTTCCTAATTATGATGGTTTACATTCTATTCAAGTGTGTGGGAATGATACCTTAGGAACAATGTATAAATCCGATATTAGATACTTTACTACACAAGTGTTTAACCTAATCACTCCTGAGAATGTAACCTATACAGAACCAATGAGCGGATATTATCCCGCCACATATGGATTTGAAAATGATGCTGATGGGGCTGATCCAGAAGAATGGTTAGATGCAAGCGGAGTTGGGAGCGATGTTCAGGTAATCTCGAACTTTCTAGGACACAATAAAGTATTAAGAGGATATGATGGGGGTGGGTCATCATGGAAAATAGAAAATAATATCACTGCGAGAGAGGGGACAATTGAACTATGGTGGGCTGTATCATCGATTACAGGAGGGGATAGTCATCAAGTAAATGTTCGTGATGGTTATTATGAAGGGGAATTTTTATTTAGTGTAGGCTGTCTTGATGGGCAAATAAGAGTTCTTACTTCAGGAGATTGGTATGATATCCCTGGATTAACAACAACTGCGAATACATGGGATCATGTAAGGATAGATTTTAGGTCTAATTCTGGAAGTCCATATAATGGGCTCAATACAAATGAATTCAAACTTTACTATAACGGAGTTAACCAAGGAACATTTGCATTTAATAAAACTGGAGATTCAAGTATATTAAGAATATATTCTGGGAGTGCCCCAAGCGATCATTATGGATATTATGATGCAATTGGCTATTCGTGGGATCCAAGTTACACTCTCGGTGATAATTTAGAGGAAGGATTATTATTGGGGTTTGATACCAGTTTTAGTCTTGATTGGTTAGGTTATTCTTTAGATGGTGAGCTTAATAA
>JBHLLU010000083.1:0-13471 GCA_048938895.1 Promethearchaeota archaeon | reverse complement strand
ATTTTTATAATTTACAATAAGAAGAAGAAAAATCTTTAAAATTATAGAATATGAAGACAAAGATAAATAATAATCCCGCTGATAAAAGTTATATACCAAAGTATTACATTAACATTCCCTATTTTTTTCATGCTTTTTTGAGTTTTTTCTTTTCTTTGTAAAATTCCAATTATTAATAATACTGCCGGAAGGATCAACGTTATTGTAGCTGTTATCATGTGTATGATTAGGGAGGGAATATATAGTCCATCCAAATATGATGGTGCTGATAAACTTCCCACCAAACTACGTTGAAGCATATATATTAGAAAAAATATTAATGTACCAATCCATCCCGTAAATGAAAATTTGAAGTGCCACTTTTTTGAAAATCTTTTATTTCCATAAAAAACACATCCCAATGTATAAAATACCGTAGTTAAAGCCATTACGATTAAGTTAATTTCAGGAAGAAAATAATTATTTGTCATGATCTTAATTTTAATTTTACATTTTCGACTATAAATTTTTTTATTCTTAGAATTTTACATAAAATACTTTTATGGTAAATACTTTATAGTTCATTTATTATAATTCATCTATTACAATCCAACATCATTATTAAAATAAAAGGATCTATATCATTAAATAGTAAATCATCCTATTACTTCATATCCTATATAAATTTAGGAATAAGAATATGAAAACTACACATATTAAATTAATAATTTTATTGGTTATTACTCTCATATTCCCATTGATTCTGAATTACAGAATCAATCCCAGTAATGATTATAGAAATTCTATAGAGAGTCCACAAACTTCAGCAGGATATACTGCTAATTTCATTCATATTGATGGGGCAATTCCTGGAAATTGGAGTGCCACAACAAGTTATGATTGGTGCAGTGGTGATGGCACATGGAAAAATCCATATAAAATTGAAAATGTGACTATTGATGCGAGTAATTCACCTACAAGAAGTGGAATCTTAATAGAAAATTCAAAAAATAAATATTTCACAGTTAGAAATTGTACTATATACAATTCTGGAGCAGGAAGCTATGATGCAGGAATTAGACTTGACAATGCATGCAATGGGACAATAATTGATAATATATGCTCAAATAATGGAAGAAACGGAATTACCTTATATATAAATTGTGAAAATAACACCATATTAGATAATACAGCAAATTATAACTCTCAAAACGGAATATTTTTATACCAATATTGCGATAATAATAATCTTACTGGAAATGAGGCAATTGACAACAACTATGGAGTACAATTATTCGATAATTGTCATTATAACAATATTACAGGAAATACACTTAACAATAATAGGATTTATGGATTACGTTTAGATTATTGTGATTACAATCGAATAATTGGTAATACTGCAAATTATAATCGAGAAAATGGAATTTATGTTTATTATTCTGAATGGAATAATATCACTGGAAATACAGCAAATTATAACAACTTCATAGGGATCTATCTTCGATACTTCTGCTTGAATAATGTTATAAAGGACAATATAATAAACAGCAATGATTTAGGTATATTCCTTCAAACTACTTTCTATACTAATGTCACTCAAAACATGCTAAATGGTAATAATTATTGTATTTATGAACAATCCTCTTCAAACAATATAATTTTAAATAACGATTGTAGTTTACCAACAGTTCAAACACCAATAAGCATTGATGGTGATGCTACTGGTGTTGGGGCACATAATTGGACCTGGGCAGTTAGTCAGATTTGGTGTTCTGGCTCAGGGACATGGGAGGATCCATTTATTATTCAAGATCTCATAATAAGTGGTTTTGGATTTGTGTATTATGGTATTGAAATTAGAGACTCAAATGTCTCTTTTGAAATTCGTAACTGCAAAATCTACAATGCTGATGACTATGGTATCTATTTTGAATTTGTGAATAATTCTTTGCTAATTAATAATAATTGTTCGAACAATGAGTATGGTGGAATAGCTTTAACATATAGATGTACTAATAATACACTTTCAGGAAACACTGTCAATAATAATGGTGATTATGGTATATACTTTTATGAAGATAACCGCAATAACACAATCATTGATAATACAGCAAACCAGAATGGTGAAGCTGGGATCTCGATGCATTGGTATTCAAATAATACAATCATCAGAGAAAATATCGCAAATAATAATGGGTTCTATGGGATAGAATTATATGATTACTGTGGATATAATAAACTTTTGGATAATACTATAAGTAATAATGGAGAAAGAGGGATTAATGTTGAATATCAGGGTAGTCATAATATAATTTCAAAAAACACAATAGAAAATAACGGATTATTTGGGATCTATGTAGAGTCATATTGTATTAAAAACAATTTTACTGAAAATACAATAAACAATAATTCTAAAGGCATATATTTAGATTCTGGTTGCGATTCCAACATTATTTCAGGCAATTTCATCAGCGATAATATACAATTTGGAATATATTTAGCTGGTGATGAAGAAGGAGAGGGAGATAAGTTTAATTTAATTATAGATAATCTCATATTGGCTAACAATGTAGGTATATTTATTGATTCAAATTCTGAGAACAATTCAGTGTATGAAAACTTATTTTTAGCAAACATGAAACACGCAGTTGATAATGGAACTGATAATAAATGGAATAGTACGACAATAGGCAATTATTGGGATAATCATACTGGTCCAGATGAAGATAAAGACGGAATTGTGGATACTCCATATATCTACATAGGTGGAACGGCAGGAAGTATAGATTATCTACCCATTGCTGAACAAAGAGCGCCAAGTGGTTTAGATCCAGGAGTTATTGCTGTGATTGTTGTTGTTTCCGTCCTTGGTGGACTATCGATTATTGGTGTGATTCTGGTATACCTTGTTAGAAAAGGGAGGATATCACTTGATAAAATTAAAAACTTGTCGTTTAGGAAGCAATAACTCTATACAACGCTTTTTTAGTTTTTTTATTATTTTTTTATATTTTCTTTGTTCTATTCTGCATTGAAACTAAAAGTAGTTATGATTCACTAAGTACAATATTTTTGGTGATAAATATATCCGTTATGAGGGATTCAAGAGCAATTAAATTCTATTTTCTGATTCATCTGATAAAATTTTTCAAAGACCTGCCAAATTTCCTGATCACTCTGAATTTTATCGGCAAAAACTCCAATCCTTTTTTGGGCTAGATAGGATTGTCCTTTAAATATATAACATATGAATAATGGTTCTAGAGCGTTCATTAAAAGAGTATGTTCGCCAAAAACGCCCGGTCAAGTCCTTCTGAGAAATTAGATAGTTCCAAAAGGATATATTAATCTTCGAGAGAAGATAGTACTTTATATTTGTAATACAATTTATTAATAATTGAATTAAATGCCTCTATTACTCCTTGTCCTGTCTTCGCCGATGTGATATAGAACTCAAGAATCTTAAATTTTTCAGCAATGTTTTGAATATATATTTCATCAATATTGTTATCCTCTAATAAGTCTGCTTTATTCGCGAATAATACAACTGGAATATTATTACAATATTTTTCTAATTGATTGTGCCAATTTTCTATATGTGTGAAGCTATCTTTCCCTAAATCATTTTCCTCAAGACTACATACAATTATTCCTGCTTTACTTTCTTTATAAAATAAGGGATGAAGAAAGTTAAAGTCATCCTGACCAGCAATATCCCAAAAGATTAGATTAATTATATCTCCATCAATTTTCTTATCATATCTTGAAAATTGGGCACCTATTGTTTTAATATAATCTTTTTCAAACGTCCCTTTTGTAAATTTCTTAATTAGGGATGTTTTTCCAACACCCCCATCTCCTATTATTACTATTTTAAATCCAAATTCTTGAAAATTAGTCATCAATTGATGTTATATTTCAATTAATTTTGTATTTCTATTGAAAAATTAGATATTGTCTAATTTAAAATTTTAGATGAGAGAATTTTGAATTAGACTTTTAGGTGTAAAGGTTTCTGTTATTAAAGATTCAAGTACAGGGATATCTTTTAGGTGAACAAACTTACTTACTTCATATGAATTAAGCAACTTTTGCCATATATCCCCCTCCTTCTTGATGTGATGAACAAAATAATCTGTTTTTTGAAGCGCATAATAAGAATCACCTTTAAATATATAGGAAACATAAAAAGGTGTAATCGATTTCATAACCAGAGTATATTCACCAAAAACCGCACGGTCTAATCCCTCAGAAAACATTTCCTTAATAAAATAATCGATTGTTGTTAAAAAACCACCAAAAATTTGTGAATCAATTGATGTTTCTTCTATAAAAGAGTGAGATAATAAAGCTCTCCCTCCCTCAGATAAAATTAATAGTAGAATGGGTTTCTCATCTGAAAGTTCTGGTGCCTCAATTGCTCGTTTTCTTACCATATTCTCCATTTGATTGCTTAATCCTGCGAACTTCCAGCGTTCAGTTAAAGGTGCTTCTGATTCTTTTAACTTCTCCCATAAATTCAATTGTTTAAGTAATTCATCATGCTCAAAAGATATTTTCATAGCTAAGCGTTTCATATTATAGGATTCTGCTATCTTTTGTGCTTGAGTCAAAAACAGTCTGGCTGACTTTGTATCAAAATTTAATAGAGCTAATCTAGCTTGAAGTATGAAAGTCTCACAAAAAACTAAATATGAGTGTTGCTTTTCTGCTATAGCTAATAATTTGTCGATATAATGATTTAATTCAGCCAAAATCTCACTATCATTATCAATACGATATTCCATGAGAAGTATCTCACAAAGATGAATATAAGCCATGATAATAAGATCGAAAGCTATAGTATCAGTTTCTATAATCTCTTTAATTAATTCTTCTGCTTTTACTTTATCTCTGATTCTAGAACTTTTTTTCAAAATTAGGGCTTTTGCAAATTTGTAATCAAGTTTAATTTCTACGTCTTTCTTATCATAAAAATCTTCTAACCATTGAAAATATTTTTGAGTACGCTCGTTATCCCCATGTTCAGTAGCTAATATTACTAAACTCCCAATAACGTTTTCAATAGAAACAAAACCTTGTGGAAGTTGTTGTAAAAGATATAAACTCTCCTCTAAATGTTCCACAGCAAGTTTATATTCGCCTCTTTCATGATACATATCCCCCATATTACCTAATAAAATTGCGACATTGAACGTACTTTTTATTTTTTTAAATAATTCTAAACTCTTTATATTATATTTCAGGCTTTTATCCATTTCACCAATAGATGCATAATATCCTCCAAAATAGAGGTGACACAGAGCAATCCAGTAATGATTAAACTTTATTTCCTTTGCTAGAGATAATGCTTTTTTGATATGCTCCCTAGTAAGATCAAAATTGCTTTTTACTCTAAATAAATAACTCGCCATTATCAGATTAGCCCAGGGGATTTCGAATGATTTTTCGAATTTTTCTTGGGAATCTAAGATCCACACTAAAGATTTCTCAACCAAATCTACTTTACCTCCACGTAGTCCGACAAAAGCTTTTATTATACTTAAACGAGCTTTCCTTTGAGTGATAATTTCTTTAGACTCAAGTGATATAGATTTTAATACTGACTCAGCTTTTTCAAAAAGTTTGAACGCCTCCTCATATTTACCAGCTAGAGCTAATCCAGTAATAATAAAATAGAATCCATCAAAAGATTGGAGATTATCATTACGATCCTTACCTTCTTTATACATTATCTCTCCTAAACTAGTAAGATCTTCCCCTCTATTAAAATAGAAGAGAATTAATCCCCTAAGAAACTGAAAATAACTTTTTTGTTGTAGATCAAGACCTTCATATTGACTTGGATCTTTTAATATTTCAAGAGCCCCTTCAAGATTACCATCATCAAAAAGTTCCTCGGCTTTTGTTAATTGATTTAGTTTTGGAAGAGACATCTATCCGTATAATTTGGATTATAACTTTATAAATAGATTAAGCTAATCGTTATTTTAAATCTGATGTTTGATAGACTTTTTCTCTAAATAAAGATAAAAAAAAAGATTTTAGAAATTTATCTATTACAATTGATTAAACTTATAGTCCTATGGATCTTGTCAAATAGGATACAGGACCAATTGGTAATTCCATGTCGGGGCCAATCATAATACCGCATAATACCGCAGCAAGGACCCATCTTTGTTCCAAAATTTTAGGTTCTTCGTCCCATGGGATAGTTGCGGGATTTAGGGGATCTGTGGGGTCAGGTTCATAATATTCACCTGTAGCGCTTAGTAACATTATCATCTGTGCTGATACGAACTTACCACCAGTATTTGGCATGGTAATATAAAACCAATTTCGGTATGTTAGGTCCAAAACGGTATCAGTAGTCTTAAACTTTCCCTCACCCATGACAAACCAGACGTTAATAAACCAGTAATTAAAGACTGGGCAATAAAAAACGTAATCAGTCTGTACAAGTGATCCTTTGAGCATTCCCATCATCGTATACACTTTTTTACCAGATTCATCATATATTCTTTGATGAAAAACTGCTTTCACTGATGGGGGGCCTTCACCGTATTTAATGCTCCCTATGATAAGATCAGTGGCATTGATATCTAAGTCATCTTCAATTGACATGAAAAAGACGCGATTAGAGCTACAAGCGCTCACTGTTGTAACAAATCCGATGATACTTATTAGGAATAATGATGCTATTAGTATTTTAGTCTCTTTTAATTTCGCTTTCACTACTTTTTTCACCTTTAATTTTTTTTTTAATTCAAATCTTTTCTTTTAAATTAGTCATCCTTAGGATGATTGATAAAATCTTGAGATATATTGCATTTATAATTGTAGTTCCGATAGTTTTATAATAGTTCCAATATTATGCGGAAGTTCTACAAATAAAATATAAATAGAAAAGTAACTGATTATTACCTAGAAAAAAATAATTCAGAATTATTAAGATATGGGAATCGTAAATTACCCTCCGGAAAAGATCCTTAGACCTTCTAAGATAAATAAGCCTGATTATGACCATATAATTCTCTGGATGTTGAAAAATAATGATATATGTAAATGGGTTGATTTTCATCAAGAAATTCCTACTGGCACATTATCAAGACATCTAGAGAAGTTAAAACGTAAAGGTTTGGTAAAAAACTTTACTAGAGGATGTTATAGAATTACTTCAGAGGGTAAAAAGAAATTTAATGAACTATCGACTATGGGGAAAAAAGGACGTAAAATCAATTATCCTCCTAAAGTAATTCTGAGAAGCGGGAGAAATTATTCGCATTGGATTCTTTGGATGATATATAATAATAATTATTGCAAAAGGTCTGATTTTCTTAGTGATCCAATATCCATCAATCAATCTTCCTTGGCAAAGAATTTGGGGGTATTAAGTGAAAAGGGATTCATAATAAAAGAAGATGGTAAATATATAATTACGCAAGCAGGGAAATCAGAGTATTCGAGGATACTTCAAAATTATGATTTAGATAGACAAACAATTTTAGAAGAGGAGGGTAAACGCATTGAAGAACTCACTAAAAAGACTATGAAGTTTTTCGAAAAATCCAATATTACGGATGAGAATATACATTTTAGGTTCCTTAATAATGTATTAAGGTTAGATTATGAAAAAGTAAAACCAATACTAAAAGATGAGGAAATTTTTCATAAAATTCTACTCTTTCTTTCAATTAATCATCCGAATAACTATCCAAACTATATTTCCTCTGAAAATTTTTCAAAAACCTATCAAATTAAGAAAATAACACTTGACTTCTTTATTGAGGAAATTTCAGAAGCTAAGATATATCCAATTAGGTTTTTTAAATTAAGAAAGCCACCAGATGAACAATATTTTTTTCAATCAGATGGAACAATTGAAAAAATACTTCGAACAATTACTGAGAATGAGATAACTAAAGTTTCTTACTTGAACAGACTTTACTCAGAATCTAGTACAACTATGCCTAAAATAGATATGAAATCTATTATTAAAAATATTACTGGAAAATGCTGTGAATCCTTATTTAATAAAGACTTAAGCTCGTCGTTAAAAGAGATAATACCTGAGTATGTAAAATTTTTAGCTTACAAAATCGAATCCAAAAGGAAATTAAAAGCAACTGATGATAAATTGGAAGGCGTTATTTGGCAAAACTTAACAGAAGTTTTTCAATCACAAACCAGTGAAGATCTAGGAACTCAGTACGAAGAACAAATAAAGGAAATTGAAAACAAAATTGAAAAAGATCCAGAAAATCTAGATTTTTACTATTTAAAAGTTAGAATTTTGATTTATTTTAACCAATACCGTGAAGCAATAAATCTATTAGATAACATGCTTGAGATGTTTCATGAGAGCGAAAAAGATATTAAAATATTAAAAGCAGCTGTTCTTCGGAGAATGCAAGATATTGAAGCAGGATTAGAAATTATTAATAACCTTATTCAAAAATTTCCAAAGGATAATGATCTTATATGCTACAAGGCTTATTGGATGCAGTACTTAGACAACAAACAAGAATCCCTTGAAATTATTCAAAATCTTGTTAACAATGAACCAGAAAACGGACTATATAATGATACTTTTGGTGAAATTTTAATGTATTTTGAAGAATACAGAGAAGCAGCGAAAAAATTCCTTAGAGCAATCATGATCGGTAGTGATGAATGGTATATCCCTCAAACCTATATTAAACTTGGAATCTGTTATAAAGCAATTAAATCATTTGATTTAGCTCTAACTAATCTCAAAAAAGGTAAGGAATTAATCAAGAAAAGTACTTCTGACCCCGAAACTAAGGAGAAATGGGACAGTATTTCAGATTTATTTATTACAGAACTTACACAATTAAAAACTTAAATTCTCTCTAATACCTTATGATATATTAATATCAAAAGGATAGATTTTTTAGAGAAATTGATATATTTTTTAGAGATCTAATTTCTCAAAACAATTTTGACAATAATATATCTCATCAACTCGCCATGCTTCAGCTAGGTTAATTTCCACCCCACATTTCCCACAAGTCCCCATTTCTTCAGTTTCTTCTGTCATAATTATATTAAATTTTCCTCACTTTAATTAATTTTTATATATCAAATCCAAATTATATAATAACTAAATAATAACTAAATTTGCGAATTTAACATGGTTGATAAACTTAGAATAAAATTCATAGAGCGACGAAATAAATTTCATACCCATGGTTTTAAATCAAATTTAAGACAGATTCTAACGTATCTCTGGGAATACAAAACGTTTTTTGTGATCGTGTTAATTTCAGGTTTTATGCAATCATTCATGTTCTTTACAATACCATTATTTTTAGGACCACTTTTAGACATTTTGGTTGATTCTTCAAAATCTATACATGAGACCATCCCGATTTTCATTTTAATGTTTTCAATCCAAGGTATAGTCGGAATTTTATTTGGAATTCGAACATATGTTAATCGCTGGATGGGTGCAAATGTAATCTATAATTTAAGGAATGAATTGTATTTGACTTTACAATTGATGGATTTTAAGTGGTTTGATGAAACTAAATCAGGAGAGTTATTATCAAGAGTAACTAGCGATGTGAATCTGTTAAAACGCTTTTTAAGTACTGATTTTCAAGTTTTTATTAGACAGGCATTCACATTTTCATTAAGTTTCATTATTCTCTTTGTTATTAATGTAGAATTAGCCATATATATATCATTTATAAGCCCAGCCCTATTTTACATGCTTCTAATTTTTAGAAAAAAATTACGTCCTTTATTTCATAGTTCACGAGAGACTTATGCTAATTTAACCCATAGGATTCACGAAAATATTCAGGGTATTACGGTCGTTAAGTCTTATAGCAGAGAAGACCACGAGATAAAAGAATTTACTAAAGTTAATGATCTCTATTTTAAGAAATCTATGAGAATTATAAAACTTCAGGCTCTATTTGATCCACTTATTTACTTAATTGATAATACTGCATTTTTAATAGTAATATTAGTAGGTGGTTTTCTTGTATCTGATGGAAAAGTTGGTTTTGGTGATTTATTCACTTTTATTCTTGTTATGAATTTTTCACTAGAACCATTATACACCATCACTCAATTTATAAGTAATTTACCAAAAATCAGTGAAATATGTGAAAGGGTGGTATATATTCTTAATTCCAAAATTACTGTGCAAGAAAAGGCAAATGCAATTAAAATGCCCCTAATAAAAGGCGAAATTCAATTCAAAAATGTATCGTTCTCATTTAATCCAGAAAAAGAATCTTTTGTATTAGAAAATATTAATCTCTATATCAAACCAGGTGAGACAATTGCTATTTTAGGTTCCACTGGATCTGGAAAGTCAACATTAGTTAAACTTATACCTAGATTTTATGATGCCACAAATGGAGAGATTTTAATAGATGGAATAAATATCACGAATGTTACTTTTAAATCATTGAGAAAGCAAATTGGCTACATTTCTCAAGATAATTTATTGTTTTCAAGAACTATTAAAGAAAATATTGCCTTTGGAAAAAGAGACCTTCCTATGGAGGATATTAAAAGAGTTGCACAAGTTTCGGATATTGATAAGTTTATAGAATCAGAATTACAAGAGCAATACGATACAAAAGTCGCAGAAAGAGGAAAAACATTAAGTGGAGGACAAATTCAGAGGATAACAATTGCTCGAGCTCTTGCTATCAAACCAAGAATTTTAATCCTTGATGATGCTACCTCTTCAGTTGATGTTGATACGGAATATAGTATTCAAAAACATTTTAAAGATGTTTTTAAAGATTCAACTACCTTTTTAATAACCCAAAGAATATCAGCTGTGAGGAATGCAGATAGGATAATTATTCTAGATAAAGGAAAAATAGTACAAATTGGTACTCATGAAGAGTTAATGAGTGAACAAAATGGAACATATAAAAAATTATATTCCACCTTAAAGATTGAGGAGAGAAATTGATCTAATGGAGAAACAAAGAATTATCGATAACCAGAATGACAAACAACGAAATAAGATGAAGACATTGCATATAATTAGGCAATTATTCAAATACGTCGGGGAAACAAATAGAAATTATATACTATCTTTAGGTTTTCTTATAATTACTAATGTTATAATAAGTTGGTTTATACCTTTAGTTTTTAAAGCTTTAGTTGATGATGGGTTAGGCGGTGGAATTGGATCTACTTCTGGTAATATCGATTTAATCAGGTTCCTAGGAGTTTTATTTTTTATATTAACAATAATAAGTGTGTTGATTAGAATAGCTCAAGGATATATTATACAGAAATTAGCTACATTAACAATGTATAATTTAAGGTATGAGTTATTCAATAAGTTCCAAAAATTAGGTTTAGATTATCATGAAAATCCTGAAAGAACCACAGGAGAAAAAATTTCATACCTGACTAATGATGTAGATACAATTCAGGAACTTTTACAATCTGGACTTCTTAAGATCATCGGAAATTTCTTTTTAATCTTAGGAGCCTTAGGTTTTATGATTTTTCTCAGTCCCCAACTTACCCTGGTATCTTTTATGGTTATCCCTTTAATTGGTGTTATTAGTTGGGGAGTAACTAAAAAAGCAAGAAAATATTTTAAAGAGTTGCGGAAAAGCGTTGCTAAGGTGACAAGTGAACTTGATGAGTCAATTCGTGGAATGCGGGTCATAAAAGCATTTGCAGTTGAGGAAGAGAACTTTAAAGAATTCAATAATGCTACAGACTTAGTAAGAATAACAACTCTAAAATCAGCTAGACTAACGGCATTTATTCCTGGTATTGTTATGTTTTTAATTACGACTGGACTGACTATATTAATATTAATGGCAGGAATATTAATTAGAGAAGGAATGATTACTCAAGGAACCCTAGTCGCCTTCACTTTTTATGTTTTTATGTTTTATGAACCGATTTTGTCACTCTCTAATTTCTTTTCACTCATCCAAAATTCAATTAGTGCTAGTGAAAGAATAATTCAAGTACTGAATGAATCTATTTCCATTCAAGATGAGCCACATGCAATAGAACTGACTAATATTAAAGGTATTATAGAATTTCAAAATGTAAAGTTTGAATACGAGTTGAATAAACCAATATTAACAAATTTTAGTATGACCATTAAGGAAAAAGAGCGATTAGCAATAGTTGGCTATACAGGTGCTGGAAAAAGTACAATTATAAAATTATTGAGTCGATTTTATGATCCCAATGAAGGAGTTATTAAAATCGATGAATTAAATTTAAAGGATGTCAAAGTTAAGAGTTTAAGAACCAATATTGGCATAGTATTACAAGAAAATTTTCTATTTTCTGGCACAGTTATGGAAAATATAAGATATGGTAAATTGGATGCTAATGATGAAGATATTATTGAAGCAGCTAAAATGATAAGAGCTCATGATATGATAATGGACTTAGAAGAAGGATATGAGACTATCGTTGAGGAAAAAGGGAGAAATTTTTCTGAAGGACAACGCCAGTTAATCTGTTTCGCAAGAGCCATTCTTAAAAATCCACCAATATTAATCTTAGACGAGGCAACGAGTTCGATAGATCCTTATAACGAAATTCTAATACAAGAAGCACTACAAACATTATTGAAAGGACGTACAAGTATTTCTATTGCCCATAGGTTATCTACAATTATTAATTCAGATCGTGTTATTGTATTAGATAAAGGTAAAATTGTGGAAGAAGGTTCTCATCAAGAATTAATAAAAAAGAATGGGTTATACAAGTATTTTTATAAAATGCAATTTAAGGATCCGTTTAAAAATAATATTTAAATTAAAAGAAGCAACCTTACAGTATTACAATTTTTAAATAATATTTAGAAGCTAATTATCTAAACAAAGAAAATCTTTTATTAAGTTTCTTTACAATTTTTTAAGTCTTTTGATCCTTTCTTTATTAGCTTTTTTAATTTCTCTTTTTAAATGCATAATAGCTGAATTCAATCTACCTTTTTCTGACTTTAAATCAGCGATACCTGAATGATCTACTCTTTTTGTATCATGTTTCAATAATCGTTCGATTTCATTCAATTCTTTATGTTTTTTGGCTAATTTAACCTCTAAATCTTTTAAGGTCTTCCTATATTCCGAATTTATTTGATTTTTCAAGGTTGATTTTGAAGGATTAGCCATAATAAAATACTCCGCAGAATGATGAAAAAATCATTAAACCAATCTCAATAATAATATAATATAAATTCAATAACCTTATAAAAATCACGTACTTTTTTGTTCTTCTATTATTTCATTTCTAAAAGATTTAAGATTCACAAGAGTTATTCCTATTATTACCAATAACAGAGCAAAAGGATATATGATAAGATCGAATTTTTCATGTAAAAATAGAGCAGAAAATACTACTCCGAATAGAGGTACTAATGTTTGAAAAATTGCCGCTCTGCTTGCATTTAGACGTTTAACACCTTCTAAATAGAATGTATATGCTCCAATAGTAGAAATAAAAGCTA
>JBHLLU010000082.1:0-13623 GCA_048938895.1 Promethearchaeota archaeon | reverse complement strand
ATTTTATTGTTGCACCTACTCCTTGGATAATGTAATTCCCCCCACCATTAATGGTAATTGTATTAGTTAAGGTTATATTGCTTGTGAATGTTATTACTCCGTATCCTGTTCCAATCGCACTTAGCGCACTTAAAATTTCCTCTTCTGAAGAAATAGGATACTCTATTCCTTTTAGTTCCTCAGCTGCGAAAGGATCCAAAAATGTAAATAGACCTATTCCTAATCCAGATACTCCAATAATTAATGCAATTATTCCCAGAACCGAACTTCTTTTATCTCCCATAATATTACATCTCCATTTTATAAATTGATTTGATGATATGTTCTATTAAAGCTAATAATATTTAGGTCACATAAATGAGGAGTTTTAAAATTAAGGAAAAGCAAAAAGTCTTCAAATTTCTTTTAAATCATTCAAAATCCATCAATTTATGAATTTGACAGAACCGTTAAATAGTCTTATAACTTAATTTTATGTGCAATATTTTTGCATAAAAAATTTAAAACATTTGGCGAATGAAAATGAAAACTAAAACACAAGTTAAAGTCTGTTTTGTAGTATTAATGCTTCTAATATGTACTGCTCCATTAACTATAAGTCAAGCTACAGAAGAAGATGAAGATGAAATTGAAGTTGCGATTGAAGCGGGTTTAGCATGGTTAGCCGGACGGCAAAATCCTGATGGATCATTTGGATATTGGGAAATACTTGCTACTACGGCTTTTGTAGTTCTGAAATTCGAAACATATGCCATAGAATCAGGAATAGATCCTCTAGATGAATCTTATATATACTATGATCAGGTTCGAGGAGGTCTTGATTTCCTATTTGCTGATGCTCACACAATTCCTCTCTCAATACAACCTGCAGGAGATCCTGATGCGAATGGAAATGGGTTAGGTATTTATTTTGGATCTATTGAACATCATCGGATATATTCAACGAGCGTAGCAATGATGGCTCTTGCCTCAAGTACTCATCCAGAGATGATAGTAGATGTTTCTGGTGATATTGTTGGGAAAACTTACCAACTTGTTCTAGAAGATACCGTTGACTATCTTGCTTTTGCTCAAAATGAATTATATCCTGGAAGAGGTGGATGGGGTTATTCCGAAAATCCTACGGATGGTAGAAGTGATAATTCTAATTCAGGTTATGCGGTATTGAGTCTTGGTTATGCAGAAGCTCCTCCTCCGTACGGATTTGGAATATCAATATTACCTTGGGTCAAAGATGAGTTGAACTATTGGATAGATTTTGTTCAAGAAGATACTACAGGGGGATCTGGATATACTGATCCTTACTATTGGCTTAACATCTTAAAAACTGGCAATCTATTATATCAGATGGCATTCGTTGGAGATACAGCCGAAACTCCGAGAGTTATTGATGCTGTGAATTTTATTGAAACTCACTGGTATGATGAAGATTATTCTCCGGGGTGGAGAGGTCCAGGGCCTAATTTGCCTCCTGAGATTGAGCTACCTCCTCCCTGGTTGAACCCTTACCCTAATTGGCCAGCATGCTATCAAGCGATGTATACGACTATGAGAGGGTTAGAAGTACTTGGAATTGAATATATCTCCCCGATTAATGATCTTAGTGGAATTGCCTGGTTTGCTGAGTTTGTTGAAGTTTTATTAGATCAACAAAATGAAGAAGGGTTTTGGCCTAGTGCTCCAATGTTTGGTTCTTATTATTATGGACGTGCTTATCTTTGGGAATATTGGGATGTTATATTATCTACCACATGGGCACTTCTGACCTTAGAAAAAGTAGTTCCTTTACTAGAGGTAGAAGCTTTCGTAGATATTAAACCTGGTTCTTGGCCAAATCCTATTAATCTCGGAAGTAAAGGTGTAATCTCTATTGCGATTTGTGGTACTGATGAATTTGATGTTTTAACGGTCGATCCTGCTTCAATTCGGCTTAATTTTGATGATTCAGAAAATGAAGTTGCTCCTCTCCGATGGAGTTATGAAGATACTGCAACTCCATACACAAGTGAGGAAGGTGGTGGTCATGACCTTGAGGGTGACGGTTTTATTGATTTAGTCCTAAAATTTGATACGCAAGAAATAGTGGACACATTTATATTAACGTATTACATTGGAGAAACTATTCCGTTAATAATCAAGGGTAATCTCAAGGAAGAATATGGAGGAGCACCACTAAAAGGACAAGACTTTGTACGATTATATGGGAATGCTCTTAAACCATTTGTTATTGATGACAATGGATTAGGTGATTACACTTGGAAGGAAGCATCTAGACAATGGTGGTGTGAAGGTAGCGGTACAAGTGAAGATCCTTATATAATTGAATATATTTCAATAAATGGTGAGGGTTCGATTTCATGTTTAACTATTCAAAATAGCGATGCATATTTTATAATCAAGGATTGCAGATTTTATAATACTGAAATTATTGATAATATAGCAGGTGCAGCTCTTGTAGTAGATTCGGCAACCAATGGTAAGTTACTAAGTAACGACTGCTATAATAACGAAAATGTAGGTATTAGTATAAGAAATTCTGAAGGTATTCAGGTTCTAGAGAATACATGTATGGAAAATGCGTGGGGAATTGGATTAACAGGAGGATTCGGAACTGGAGTGGGATTAATTTCTAATACTTTAGTAGAGAATAATGTTTGTATAAAGAATTCGCAATATGGAATCGTAATCTGGGATAATGCAGAAAATAACATTGTTACTGATAATATTTGTTCTGAAAATTTAGGAGGGATTATACTCGCTTACAATGTTGATTATAATATTATAAGTGATAATTTTTGCCAGGAAAACACAGGAAGCGGTATTGTGATCGTATATGACGTTGAATATAATTTTGTAACTGAAAATCTATGCTCTCAAAACGGTGGTGTTGGTATTTATCTCAATGGCAGTGCTAGTTGGAATGAGATATCGTATAACATAGCTACAGAGAATAATTGGGGAATTGGGGTGGATTGGGATTCGCATAATATGATACAAACGTGCTATTATAATGAAATCCACCATAATAATATAATGGGCAATTACCTTGCAAGTCGATTTGATGGGGGTATTGGTACTTCGTGGCATGATAATACACCTGCTCCATAATAAGTTTGATAGTATAATTTTCAGATATATATAAGGAAAATTAGTTAATTTTCCCTTTTTTTTTCATTTTTTTCTTGTTCGCAAGGTTCTAGCTATAAGATTGAAATATTAAGGAAATTAAATTCCCTTATCTCACGGGAATAAGTGACATAAATGTAAAATTTATATTAATGAATTTATTTATAGTTTTTTGAAATTGGAAAGTTTATAATTATAAAAGAGATAAATAGACAGGGTTAAATTTTTGTGGAAATGATGGATTATGATCCAACTTCAATGGGGGGGAGGGTCTAAAATAGTGTCAGAATATTATAATCTAAGGATTTTAGTGATAGGTGATTCTTCTACAGGAAAAGACGAATTCTGCAGAGATTTTTCTTCGGCTTGTTTTAAAGAAGATTTTATACCAACCATAGGTGTTGAATTTTATATTAAGAAATTGCATTATAAGGATAATGAAGCGAATATACAATTATGGAATTTTGGGGGGGAAGAGAGATTTAAGTTTTTACTCTCTCAATATTGTAAAGGTCAACATGGTGTTATTATCATGTTTGATGTTGCAAATCCAAAAACATTAAAGAAATTGCCCAATTGGCTTCAAATAATTAGAGAAAATGCAGGTGATATTCCTATATTCTTAGTAGGTAATAAATTCAATTCAGATAGACCAGGTATGATATCCAGGCAAGAGGGATTTAGAATTATGGAAAATTATAAATTGTCTCTATACACAGAAATCTCTACAAAAACTGGTGATAATGTAGAAAATCTATTTCAAGACCTTACTGAAATTATACTCAGAAATCATAATAATGCATCATAGGAAAAAAAAAGTGAATTATTTTTCTAATGACGATAAGGGTGTATTTATTTATAGTAAAAATTTCTCTTTTATATTAGGATTTTCATATAGTAGAAAAGAATTATGAACGGTTTGATACACCCAAACAATAAAGAAAAGCAAAAACCTCGGTTACAGGTTGCTTTGGATTTTGAAACCATAAAAGATGCATTGGCGATATCAAAAGAAGTAGCCCCATTTGTAGACATTTTAGAAGCAGGAACACCGTTAATAAAATCTGAAGGAGTAAGAGCTATTCAAATGTTAAAGGAGGCACATCCAGACAAGCTTATTTGTGCTGATTTAAAAACTGCAGATGCTGGGTACCTTGAAGTGAAGATGGCAGCAAAATCAAAAGCAGATATTGTAACAATTTTGGCAGACGCTTATGATATTACCATCATTGAGGCCTTGCGTGCTGCAAATGAATTTAATGTTGAGATTATGGCAGATCTTATTACATGTCGATCACAAGTTATCAGATTAGCAGGCCTTATAGATCTAAAATATGAAGAAAAGGGACTAGATTATGCTCTTGTACATAGTGGTTTGGATCGTCAAGCATCACGAAGAACACCCTTTCAAGAATTAGAATCAATCGCAAGATTAAGAGAACATCCAAAATTAGCGATAGCAGGCGGCATTCGTATAACCGATATTCCGAAGTTATTAACATATCCGTTAGATATTATTATTGTCGGTGGTGGGATTACCCGCGCGAAAAATCCACATAATACCGCAGAGAAAATAAGGAAAGCTATTGATAAGTTTTCAGGAGGATAATGCTCTTTTACTTTGATTAAAATATATTAGAATTAGCTCAATATAGAATAATCATCACTTTTATTACGATTTTTACTAGGATCCTTTTTCTTGGTGTCTTCAAAAAATAAGGATTTTTTTACTTTAAACTTAATCTTACGTAAGGTATCTTGAAGATCTAATGTATCATAGTCTTTCGTGAGCAAATCGATTAGACCACTCTTTAAAGCTTCCAAATTATCTACACCGGCTTGATAATATATACTGTCTGGATCTAAAGCTATATTTAAGACTTCAAATAATCCTTGAAGTGCATCTTCGACTTTATCATAATAGTCCCATAAATCCTCAGAATTATCCTCTTCTTCGTCAGAATCGTTCATAATCCTCATTAAGATCAATATAGTTTTTTAAATTATAGTATATAATACTTATTAAATATAATATTTTAAAATCAAAATTTCTTCTTTTATTATCAATCTGATTGCCTACCATGCAGAATGATCTAGGATGGCATTAGTAGGGCAAACATCTTGACATGCCATACAATCAGTACATTCACCGATATTTTCTGCCACAACTTTACCATCTACAAGTTCATATACATCTGCGGGGCAAACATTTATGCATTCTTCTGCTCCAATACATAGATCTAAATCCACTTCGACCCAATGATCGTTATCTTCCCATTTTTTTAAATCAACCATTTCTATTACACTCTCTTTAATTTGTATTTTGAGAAATAAAGATTCATGTTAGAATATTAATTTTCTGTTTAAAAAACATAAATAACTTGGCAGATTTACCTTATAATAGGAAAAAGGTATTGTTTTTTAGGTAATTTTAGAAAGCTTATTTTCTATTTTCTTTTCCATTTCTTCTAGCTCCTTTTTCACGAATTCTAATTTAGTTTTTTCAGATTCTATCTCTCTTCTTTCGGATTCTAATTCTTTTTTTTCAGATTCTAATTTTGATTGTTCTAGGCTTAATTCAGCTTTTTCTAGAGTCAGGTTTGTTCGTTCTGTGACATACTTTTCACGTTCTTCATTGTACTTTTCTTTTTCCTCTAACCAATTCCTTTTTTCTGCTTCTAATTGTTCCCATTTTAACTTCAAATTATTTCTTTCGACTTCAAGTTGTTCCCACCCTTCTTTTAATCTATTCTTTTCTTCATCAGTTTTCTCCATTTCTTGTATAGAAACTTTTTCCATTACTAATTGTTCTTGTTCTGATTTTAACTTCTTTCTTTCGATTTCAAGTTGTTCCCAATCTTCTTTTAACTTATTTTTTTCCTCATCAATTTTCCTCATTTCTTTGTTTCTTTCGACTTCAAGTTGTTCCCACCCTTCATTTAATCTATTCTTTTCTTCATCAGTTTTCTCCATTTCTTGTATAGAAACTTTTTCCATTACTAATTGTTCTTGTTCTGATTTTAACTTCTTTCTTTCGATTTCAAGTTGTTCCCAATCTTCTTTTAACTTATTTTTTTCCTCATCAATTTTCCTCATTTCTTTATTTCTTTCGACTTCAAAATTTTTCCAGCCTTCCTTCAAATTATTCTTTTCTTCTTCAATTTTTTCCATTTCATTTGTTAACGCTTTTTCAGTATCAATACTTTTCTCTGTTTTTAGTTCTCTAGGAGCTTCAATGGTTTTTCCAAAATCCTCAGTCACCGGTTGTTTCGGTTCTACCGAAAGCGATTCCACTGGTTTTATCTCCGATTGAATTGGTAATGGGATTTCATCAATGGATCCTGCTTTTCCTATCTTCACACTGAGTTCATCAAGTTTACGAGTAATTTTTTCCATCTGTAAAAAATTGTTGGCTTTTGCGTCATAATAGAGATCCACAATTTCCTTAATTTTTTCTGGATCTCCTTGGATTTTGGGATGAGTAAGGTACCAAGCGAGAGACATGAGCTGTTCTTCTGATTTTGGATGAAGACTGAGCCATTCTCTACCTTTCTTTTCATTTACTTCATTTATTATAGAAGAGATTTTCTCCATAATGTCTCATCTTAATTCTAAGTCTAAAAATTAAAGTCTAAAAATCCTATGATGTTAACATAGGATGATTAACCTAATAAGTAGGTATTTTACTTTTTTTCATTCTTATCATAAAAAAAATAATATTTAAATGACTCGTTATCGATATTTCAATTTCTACTTATTAAATTTTCATTTCAACTACTAAGATCCCAAATTGGTTATGGATCATCACTGTTTACATTGATTTAAATATATTAAACACTATTTTTTTACATAACTGTACTATTTCTATAAAAGAAGATATTTTAAAACGGAAAAAGGGGTTTTGGGTTGAAGGAAATTAGACATCAAATTCGAGTTTTATTCATAATATTTATAGTAAGCTCAATTACAATGATTTATTGGGTGAATTATGATACTAAAATTCATGATTTTAGTAAATACAAGAATGAAATTAATAATGACATAGATTCAGGAATTAAACTTTCAAATAATCCTCCAAATAATATTTATTTTGCATATTATAAGGAAATAACTATAAATCATTTAAAAGTTTCTGAGGATCTTACCAATTTTCCATTGTTCATTTCTATTAATGACACAGATTTACACGACCATACTCAAGGAGATGGTGATGATATTGCATTTTCTAATAGCACAGATTGGCTAGATCACGAAATAGAAGCATTTAATAAGAATGGTACTCACGCTCGATTAGAGGCTTGGGTCAGGATTCCTTTCCTTTCAAGTACTGTTGATACTAAAATCTATATGTATTATGGAAACGCCACTATGGGCTCGCAGCAAAATCCAAGCGGGGTTTGGAGTTCAGATTTTAAAGCAGTATGGCACTTAAATACGACACTATTAGACTCAACTTCGAATAACAATGATGGCACCAACTATGAGGCTGCTGATTCTCCAGGATACATTGCGAGAGGTCGAGACTATGATGGGGTTGATGATTATTCAAATATGAGTTCTGGATCCAGTATAGATAATATATTCAATGGGGGCGCAAGTATCTCCGCTTGGATTTATCCTGAGGGGTGGGGTGGAGGCGATTATGGGAGAATTTTAGCTAAATCATCTGTTTCAGCTGGCACAGATGGATGGGTTATGTGTGTAGATGGAGAACTATCACCCGCGGCAAATCATCATTTACTATTTTTTCGAGGGTTCGATGGTAACAGAGGTCTATGGTATACTCCCGAAGATTCGATTAGCCTTTCTCAATGGAATCATATTTTTGTGACTTATAATGATAATTTAGACAGTAATGTTCCTTCTATATATATAAACGGAATATTACAATCTCTTACTCCAGAACCATCACCCAGCGGATCAGCAGTTGATGATTCTTCTGAATCATTATATATCGGTAACTATGAGGGGGGAGATCGAGCTTTCGATGGTGTAATTGATGAAGTACGATTGTTAACAGAGATAAAATCATCAGGTTGGATTCAAACAGAATATAACAATCAAGATGATCCTTCATCATTTTATTCACTTGGCAGCCCAGTAGAAATTGATTTAATTCCTCCTGATATAAAAATTAACACTCCATATGATAATGATATATTTGGGCTGGAACCACCAGTTTTCAACATAGAGGTTAATGATAGTAATGATATAGATACAAGATGGTATCGATTAACTAATGGTACAGTAACCACAGTAAATACAACTTTTAGTGTAAATGGTTCTATTAGTCAAACACGATGGGATGAGATAGGAAATGGTACCTTATCGATACAATTTTTTGCGAACGATTCATGGGGAAATATTGGATTCTCCGAAATTATGGTTCGAAAAGATATAATCTCCCCAACAATCAATGTGAATAGCCCTGATAATTCCAATATTTTTGGGGCAACTCCACCAACCTTTAATGTGGAAATTCAAGACGTTAATGGTGTGGATTCCATGTGGTATACATTAAATGATGGTTTTTATGATTTATTCACAGTAAATGGAACAATATCTCAAACATGTTGGAACGAGTGTGGAAATGGAAGTGTATCAATAAAGATCTATGCCAATGATTCTTTAGGCAATGTGGGTTTTTCCGAAGTTATGGTTAGGAAAGATATTTATAATCCTACAATTACTATTTACACCCCTCTCCTTTTCGATATATGTGGTCAAATTGCGCCTAATTACACTGTTAGTATTACTGATCCTAATGGAATCGCGTATATGTGGTATACTTTAAATGATGGTGTGAAAATATTCTTCAGTGAAAATGGAACAATTTCGCAAACACTTTGGGATGATTGTGAAAATGGTCGTTTATCAATTAAATTTTATGCAAATGATACTTTAGGGAATGAAGGTTTTGTGGAAATAGTTGTTCAAAAAGGTGTGAACCCTCAAACAGCATTTCCATGGTGGATAATTGTAGCAATAGCAGCTCCTTTAGGTGTAGCCTTATTAGTAGTTGGTCTTAAAAAATCAAAGAAGAAAGAGATACAAGTATTGATAATAGATAAAGAACTGGATAAATTAAAGGAGAAAAGAACTCTTTTAGATACTGAAGCTAAAGAAGCCTTAAAGGTGTATGATTATCTTAAAGCGGCTGGAATATATCAACAGTGTGCTGAAATATCGCAACAGTTATACAAAAAAGGAGATAAGATTGAGGAACATAGATATAAAAATTTTAAAGATTTAGAAGTGGAAGCCAGATCAAATGCAGAAGCCATTCCTTTAAGAAATGCTTGTATTAATAAGATATTAACGAAGTTTTTTGATGAGAATGGGATAAAATATTATTCAAATCCTCAAATCTATCCTGAAAATCAAGATACGATTAATGGATTAATTCTAAATGATAATAATATGTTAGAAAATAGATTTACAAAACTTGACGATAGCTCAAATTTAGCTAAAGAATTACATACTGATCATACCAATTTAGAAAATATCAGTGCGATCCAAATCTTATTTGTTATAGATTTATCTATTGATGCTGTAATTGATTATTGCCAAAAGTATCAGAACCCAGACATGATATTATATATCGTGGGTATTGAGTGGCCTGCATATAATTACGAAGACGCTATTAATCTTCCTAAAGATAGCAAAATAAAATACCCAGAAAATATCAATATAATCAATGTAAACTTGTTCTACAGAATCTTTCTATTAAGCGAACAATACCAAAAAGAATTTCAAAATATTCTTAATTTAGATAATGATTTGAATGCATTGAAGGAGTTATATGAGTCAATAAGGATTGCTTTACATGATACTAATGAGTTAAAGGAGGAACTCAAACAAAAAGGTTTGTTTTTCTTAATTTAACTATTCTTAATTTAACTTTTTTAACTTTTTTTTTTAATTTTTTTTGAGTTTAAATAAGATTTTTAATAGCTGTTAACATTGCCTTTAATTGATTATGCATTTCTAACTGGTAATTTTTCCCAATCTTAAAGAAAATAATGGATCCCATTTTCCTCTCTAATTCCTCATCAATCAGAAATTCTTGAATCAATTTTGACCAATCATTTTCTTCTGATACAAGGATTCCTATTACAAGGACCTTATTTTTTTCTAAAAATTCTATAATTTTACTGACGATGTATAACCATTTTGGGTTAATTGAATTCTTGTCTCTTGCATCAAATATACAGAAAACGCCATGAGAGTCACTTACATCTTTTAAGAAATAAATACAATTTTTTAATACTAAGCCATTTGAGTATTGATAAAATTTTTCATCCTCCTCATCCTTAAAACTGACTAGTTGATCGTTATTATTTGCCTCAATCATAATTTGTAATGCAGGATTCCAAAGAGGATTCTCAGTGATGAAAGTCAAGACTAAATCTTCTTGAAATTGCAGAATATATTCAATTTCATTAATTAATTCTTGATTTCTTTGTTGTTGAACTAATTCTTTACATTTGGTTATGAAATTATAGGAGATTAATCTGAATGCATCTTCAACATTTTCTCCGGTTAAAGCACTGGTTTCAAAGTATAAAACATTTCTATTTGTAGATCCAGTTAAAGATTGTGACATACTAATGGCTTGCTGAGTGTTTATAACGCGTTTTTCAGTTAAATCCTTTTTATTACCAATGATCATTACTGGCAACTCTGGATTGTCTATAAATTCATTTAACTCACTGTACCAATTTTTAACATTTTCTAATGATTTTCTATTTGTAAGATCAAAAACAATAAATCCTGCTTGAGCACCGTTATAATAAGTTTTACGATATCTTCGGAAATATTCTTGTGCACCTATATCCCACAGAGAAACATTAATTTGATTCCCAAAAGATTCAAAGTCATGTGATATAATATTGAGTCCAATTGTAGCACGATAATCTGAGAGGAATCTATTTTCAGAAAATCGACGAATTATAGAGGTTTTTCCTACATTATGATCTCCAGTAATAATAAATTTAAATTTATAAATCCCCTGTGGATCAAAATCTAACTGATACAATTGGTTCTTCATTCGTCTTGCTTGTTCAGCATCGTACCTGAAATTTGGGACAGATAATTGAATATTATCTCCTTCTTTCAAATTAATAATCTGAGCCGTTTTTTCTGCTAGAAAATACCCGTAAGGAGAATATTGCTCGATTGATGCCATAGTATTTAAGACAATGCTAAGCATAATTTTTTCATCGACAGATATAAAAATCAATCTATTATGTTCTGTTTCAAATGAGCAGGAACCGAATTTTTTAAAATCAAATTCATACCGAATTCGATCCAATATAGGATTGACGATAGTAGTCAACACCGAAACTATCTCCATGTCAATATCTTCTCTTGTTTCTCCAGCGATAATCAATCCTTCTTCGTCAGATACAATTATGGCTTCAGTTTCTTTATTCAATTCTAAAAAATTGTTAATTAGTTCCTTAAAAAGAATGTTTTTATTTAATGACAAAGTTATTCCCTTTTGGCAGTTCCTATTATTAGATATCTTAATATGAATTTATGGCACAATTTATCCCTTGAGTATATTATGAATTAATAGTTATTTAAATATACTTAAGAAAAGTCAGAACTTAGGTATATACTAAGATTGGTAGTGGAAGTGTAAAAATTGAAGGGTTAAAAAACTTGTATTTCGCTTAAATATCATTAATTGTTTAGATTGCTAAAATCTATTAGTATGATTATCATCTTAAAAAACTAATTTATAATTCTATTTTAAATTCTTGTAATTTATCTGGAGGCCAAGCTCGCGGAGTAGCCCCACTTTTCAGAAATCGATGATCGCACATAGGAGATACTTTCACTTTTAAGAATTATTTATATTATTTCTTGAATTTCAGCATAAAATCTTTAAATCTTTTATTTTCTTCTTTGATGCTTATAATTTTAAACCCTATTTTCCAAAAAGAGATACATCCATCATCATCTCCTGTAAAAAAACCTAAAGGATTAGGATATAATCTTCTTATAAGTTTAGATGGATAAGAAAAATGTTAACAAAACTTGAAATAAAAAAGAGAAAGGTGATAAAGATACTGATGATCGAGATCTTTCTTAAAGATCGAGGTTAATCATTTGATCAAGGTCGATCTCATCGTTGTTAAAGAGCAATTTCGATCACACAGCAGTTTAAAAGTATATTATTAATTCATACTGGAGTTGGGGACTCCGGAAAGATAGATATTTGCGCCAGTATTACCATAAATTGTTGTTCGGGTTTTGGACAACCTTCCCATGTGGTATAAACCTTTAGATATACCCATTTATCTAGATCGTTAGGTCCCATGACCCAGAAGTCTCCAAGAGGAGAGTCTGGGGGATGATTACTGTCTAGAATGATCGGATGATCACCAATAATTGAAAACGTGAGATTGTAAACGGTCCAGCCATGTGGACCTTCAATTTCTGTAGCGGTAATATTAATAAAACCAACTGTGTTCTTCCAAAGTTCTTCATTTGATTTGGCTTGCATAACCATAATATAACCACTTATCCATGAATAACCACCATAAGTGCCAACAGCAACCCAATAATTATCTAAATATTCATTAGTGATTTTTAATGGTAATGGATCTTCTGGAAGATATTGACCAAAGATTTTCATATCACCAGGTACAGTGTCAAAAGGCCCGAAAACACCTTTTTCTGGTACCGACTCGATTTCAATTTTTCTGGTATTTTTTGAAATATCATCTTTTAAAAATGGAAAAACGCCATTAATTGAATATTTATCATCCATTTTATACATAAGATGGTCCCCAAATCCCATTGCAAGTACAACAAAAATAGATAATACAGTAAAGACCAGAATCCCAGCAACTATGAGATAATATCTTTTATTGTTGCTCTCTATTTCCATTGCCTTAAATTATTACTTTTTTTTAATCACCTTGAATTCCTATTTAAGTATGATATAATTTATATAGCAGATTTATAAGTCTTTCCCTTATATGGTAAATTTAACTAATGGAATCATGGTTAATTTCAATTTAACACAAGATTGCATAGAAAATTTTCAAATTTCAACTTTACTTATAAAACGATAGTTATATTGATCAAACGTTCAATTAGTTAGCCCAAAAATTAATTCAATTGAATAATCGTGAGTTAAAACAGAGGAATATGTAGAAAATGAAAAAAGAAAAATGACATTAATGTATAATTAAAGCTATTTATTTAAATCAAGGTCTTAAATAAAATAAGTATTAAATTTTCATAGCAACGGCTAAGATTTTCTATAAAAATTATGTTTAAAGGGTAAAAATATATAAATTTCATAGAAACATTCTTAGTTATTGAGATTTAAGAGACATTCTAGTAAGTTAACATCTTGAAATAAGAGGATTCTATTTGAAAAAGATTAGGCTATTTGTCATTACTTACATACTTTCAATTATAGTAGTAAATTTTCCCTTAATGATTAGGGAATCTAAAGCTGATGTAATATCTATGTAT
>JBHLLU010000154.1:0-3824 GCA_048938895.1 Promethearchaeota archaeon | reverse complement strand
TAAATATCTGCTGGGGATTTGATTTTCTAGCTGTAAACCTAAAAAGAAACTTACAGCCCAAGTTCTTTATTAATGAAATAAAAACAAATGTAAAGAGATTAAAATATAAATTTTCTTCTGAAATATACAATTATTTCAAACGTGGTATCAAGACTACAAATATCAAATTTTAACAAAAGTTTGCATAAATGATAAATATGAAAGACATGGATCTTTTTAATTTTCTTATTTCTGAATCTAAACACTCTTTTTCAGGATGGGACTTCTCATATATTGGAGATAGAGTTGTAAATTCTCCTTTAACATGGAGTTATACTAGCATGATTTTACCTTTAATGAGAAGTGCTGAATCCCTGCTAGATATGGGAACTGGAGGGGGTGAATTCCTAGCTTCACTTATGCCCTTACCAAAATATACCTGTGCTACAGAATTATATGAACCTAATGTTCCAATTGCAAAGAAAGCTTTAGAACCCTTAGGTGTGAAGCTATTTAATCCAGAATCTGAAACAATATTACCTTTCAGAGATGAGGAATTTGAGTTAATTATCAATCGTCATGAATATTACTCTGAAATTGAAGTAGCGAGAGTTTTAAAACCTAAAGGAGTTTTTGTAACTCAACAAGTGGGTGATAAAAATGATGCTAAACTTCGACTATCTTTAACAGGGACTGAAATATCCGAAAATGATACAGAATGGAATTTAGAATATGCAAAGGAAAGATTAAAAGCTTCGGGATTTGAAATATTAGAAGGATTCGAGAACATCACAAAAACAAGAATATTCGACATTGGTGCTATAGTTTATTACCTTAAAGCTGTTCCTTGGGAACTGCCGGGATTTACCGTAGAGAAATATTATGATAAGTTACTGGAACTTCACGACCACATTACTAAAAATGGGTTCTTAGAATTAGATGAAAACAATCATAAATTCATTATAAAAGCTAGAAAAGTGTAAATTAAATAGTATGAGAAGATATCATATCTTATGACCGAGTTGAAATTGAAATGTTATTCATGTAATTATGAACGTATCATTGGTGAAAAGGAGTTTATAGAAGATCTACAGTATTGTCCCAAATGTAACTCAAATGATATAGAGATTATTGAGTACGCAACATCTAAAGATTCCACCTCGGTAAGACTCCTTAATCCCGATGAATGGGAACAGATTGTAAGGCGTAGGATGATTATAATTGGAGCAGTTGGTATAATATTTTTGCTAATTGGGATTCCTTCCTTTCTGATATTAGGGAGATTTGTACCCTTTCCTCTCGCTATAACATTTATAGTAATTGGTGTGATACTCGTTTTAATCTCTATTGGTTGGATGACTAATGGAACTTGTTGTGTTAGTTGCTAAGAAGAGGAGATTAAATTATGTGGCTTTAAAATGTGTTTGTATTAATTTTTAGATTCCTAGTATGGTCAGAGTTTTATCTCCTAAGATATTAATAGCTACTTGGAGGCAATATTTGATCAGAATTACTTATATTAATTACCACTCACTAGATGATCTAGCTATTTGAATCCAATCATTGATCAGATCTAACCATCGGAATTTACTAGTAAAAAAAAGAGAAAAATTCTTCCCCAATTTTTTTTGTCGATTCGATCGAGTTGATCAAATTGCTCGGATATCAAAAAACAACCAACACATTTATATATAAGAAACAACAATTTAGAATTATAAATACAACAATTTTATCAAAGTATTTAGTTTTAAATTAAACAAACTTAAATTTAAAATTAGTGGAGGAATAAGAAAATGGCAGCATTTGCATGGAGTCCATTACGGGCTTTAATGAAAAAAGCCGGAGCAGAAATTGTAAGTCGAGCAGCCGTTGATAAATTAATGGATTATTTAGAAGAATATGCTAAGAGCTTAACTGGCTGTGCGCTTGACATTGCAAAACACTCTGGCAGAAAGAAAGTAACAGCAGCTGACATGAAAATTGCAATCGGATTAGTGTAAGCACTTTTCTTAGTGTCTAGCTAAATTTTTTAAACTTTTTTTTTCTTTTTTTTTAAACTATTAGATTCGTAATTAGATAATTTAGTTTTCAAAAACCGATTTAAATGGGTTCCATCTATCAAATAACTGAATGAAATCATCATAGTTATAAATAACATAGCATTGGAAATTCACATCCCTGCTCTTATGACATAATAGAATTTTTCGATCCTCCTTAGGGCACCCCATTTTCTTTCTCAAGGTATTGAGTGTCTTTCTGAAGGTATGACAGGTAATCCATTTTTGAATGTCAATCTTTTGAGTGCATTCTCGTAGCTGACGGTTGATTATTCTACCTGAGATTCTTCTATTTTGATTAGAAATGAACAGTGCTTTGGTTTTCGCTCCTTTTAAGCTTCTGTCTTTCAGGTATAATTTTAAATGTTTCACCAAATCTTCTGAGAAGTAATAAATCTTTCTACCGGTTTTTCCTTCGGTTTCTACAAGTCTTTTATTCAGATCAATGGAATCATGGTTAATACTGAGAAATTCCCCTATTCGCATACCGGTTTCAGCAAGCAACCTGAGAATTACATAATAATGATAACTGTATTGAAAATGGAAGTCTAAAATCCTTTTCAATTCTTCTATTGATAAAATTACATCTTTATTGGAATTAGGTTTCTTATGGACAGGACTCCAATTTATACAATGTCCAGGGATGTTAATTGAGAAATTATCATAGTATAGATTTATAAAATTTACAAATCCAATGAACACCATCCACTTATTTTGCTTCGTTTGCAAAGCAATTGTCTCCAAGTGATTTAAATAATCAAAATAGTCGATAATGTCTCGCTTGGTTATGGTGAAAATATGTCTACTGAAACCAAAATATGTCGATTTGAAAAAGTATTCAAGGGCATATTTTCGGGTTGACTGGGAGATCTTGGAATGAGAATACCGCTCTAAGTAGCGGATAATGACTTGTTGATTGGTAATTTCTGTCATCGTAGCGCAAATCTCCCTGTAGATGTGATTTTGAACAGATTCATGTTGGAGATAATTTTGAAGATGATTTCTTCAGCGAAGTTTGTCTCTTCTTGAATCTGCCTTAGAGAAAGGGAGTTATTGGTTTCGAGTAATTGTATAATTTTTTCCTGTTCTTTTGATAATACGCTGTTTTCAACAAGTTTATGGAGCCTCATAACCACTTGTTTCATTTCTTCAAATGAATCTTCCCTTTGCAGTATGGTGTCTTGATTTCTAAGGATTTCTTTGCTATTTTCTAATATCTTGTCAAATTTCAATGTATTCAATGATCCATTTCCATCAGGTAAGAATATGTCGGGATTTAGTTGTTTCCTCATATAATCGAAAACCAATTTCCTCATGAATGCTGAAATCGTCTTGTGGTTTTCAATTCTACAGAAATTTTTAATTTGTTCTTTCTCAGTTGAAGTTACGGTAAATTGTACGTACTTATAATTATAAATTCGAGTTTTTGGTTTCATAATTATATTTATTTGAATTTTTAATTGACTTAAAGGAAATATAAAATTAAAGTATTTAAAACTTCGCCCTAAAACCCCAAAGGTTGAGAAAGGAAAAATTTCAAGAATATATTTATTATCAGTTGATCAGAACATGATTCTAAACCTTCATTTTGGATTCAAATCCAAGATTTTGTAATTAGTAAATTCTGATATCATAATTGGCTTTCTTTCACTTCCCGTTGTATAAAAAGAGTATAATTTCCAATGAAATTACTTGAAAAATTTGATGAGATGGTCAATTCAGAGTCTCGTTTACTAGGAAATTCAAAGGAAAATTCAATTAAAGAGAAGATTAGGAATGTCTTAAGTA
>JBHLLU010000153.1:0-3845 GCA_048938895.1 Promethearchaeota archaeon | reverse complement strand
TTAAAGCCTTAAAAGAAGAAAATATAAATTCTGTCTTGTTTGATCAAGCACGAGTTGAGCCTACTGACGAATCCTTTAAGAAAGCAATTAAATTTGCGATCAAAGGTAATTATGATGGTTTTATCGGTGTTGGGGGGGGATCAAGTATGGATACTGCGAAAGTTGCAAATTTATATTCCACTTATCCAGCAGATTTTCTGGATTATGTCAATAAACCAATAGGTAAAGGGATTCCTGTACCAGGATCATTGAAACCAATGATTGCAATCCCCACAACAGCAGGAACCGGTAGTGAAACAACGGGGGTTGCAATTTTTGATTTAAAAGCAATGCATGCAAAGACAGGTATAGCTCATCGAACTTTACGTCCAATTATGGGGATTATCGATCCAAACAATACTCGGTCTGTTCCAAAAATAGCCACCGCTTCCTGTGGATTCGACATTCTCTGTCATGCATTAGAATCGATTACCGCAATTCCATATAACAGTCGTCCTGCACCTGAAAGTCTTGAATTACGCCCAGCTTATCAAGGTGCTAACCCAATTAGTCATCTATGGGCTTCAAAAGCAATCGAGATGGTTTCCCGAAATATAGTGAATGTAGTAAAAGATCCTTCAAATGATAAGGCTCGAGCAGATATGATTCTCGCATCTACATATGCAGGTTTTGGGTTTGGTAATGCTGGTGTTCATTTAGCTCACGGAATGTCTTACCCCGTTTCAGGAATGGTTAAGGAATATATTCCTGAAGGATTTAAATCCGATCACCCTATTATTCCACATGGTATGTGTGTGGTGCTAGTTTCTCCAGCAGTATTTCGCTTTACTGCTGGAACAAATCCAGAATTACATTTAGAAGCTGCACAATTAATGGGTGTCGATATTTCTAATGCAGAAAAAAAAGATGCGGGAGAAATTCTTGCTAATAAAATAATAAATCTAATGAAAGCTACAGGAATGCCTAATGGTCTCAGTGCTGTTGGCTTTGGACCAAGTGATATTGAAGAATTAGTACAAGGAACACTCCCACAACACCGGGTGACCAAATTGTCTCCTAAACCTGCTACACCTGAAGATCTCAAGCGTTTATTTACAGAATCACTGACTTTATGGTAAAAAGGATTTATTGAAATCAATTAATTTAATTTTTTTTCTATTTCTTCATCCAATTTTTGAAGCTTGGCCCCCATCTACAGGAAGTATAACTGATGTAATAAATTTTGCCTCGTCAGATGCCAAAAAAAGTGCTGCATAAGCGGTGTCCCATGCATCCCCCATTTTTCTTTTTAAAGGAACCATTTGATTTCTCTGTTTTATTAGTTCCTCTTTATTTATACCAGTAGCGTTTGAAATGCCATCAATAGCCATAGGAGTATTCATTAAACCGGGCATGATAGCATTTACCCGAATACCATTCTTAGCATACTTCATAGCAAGCTGATGGGTTAAAGAATTGACTCCTGATTTTGAGATTTTATATGCTACATATCTAACAGCACTAACAGCAGCAACTGAAGAAATATTAATTATTGAACCATTTTCCTGTTTTTCCATAACAGGTAGGACATATTTACAAGTAAAAAACATCCCTTTTAGGTTTACATTGAATATATTATCCCATATTTTTTCAGTCATATCGACTAATTTCCTATCTCCCGTTGCGATGCCAACGTTATTTACAAGGATATCAATCCTACCATAAACCTCAACACATTTTTTTGCTATTTTTTGGCAATCGCTTTCTTTAGTAATATCAGCTTCAAAAACAAAGGATTCTCCACCTTCCTTTTCAATCATAGATTTCGTTTCCAGAGCAGAATCAATATTTTTATCAACTAACATTACTTTTGCCCCTTCACGGGAAAATAAGAGAGACATTGCTCTTCCATTTCCTATACCTTCTCCGGGATGTTGACCAGCTCCAATTATTATTGCTATTTTATCCTTTAATCTTTTATTCATTCTTTATTACCTTTTCAATTAATATTATAAGGTATTATAACTGCTTTACTATTTAATAATTCTTGGTAAAAAGAAGATTAAAAAAACTTTATTATATTTGGTGCTCTGAATCTTTTAAATTAAATTTTTGATCTAAACTTCAATAGCAATATTTTGATATGAAGAACTCTTTAGAGTGATGATTTATTGCATGAATTTTTGACATATCTTAATAGCTGCTTGTGGATCTTTACCGAAAGCATCAACACCTAATTTATTAGCAATTTCTTCAGTAAAGGCACTCCCCCCGATAATAATTTTTACTTTATTTCTTAAGTTTTCTCTTTCAAGCAGTGCAATAACGTCTTTTACAGAATCTATCGCTATAGTAAGAAGAGCGGATAACCCTAAAATTTTAGTTTCTGGTTGTTTAACTGCTTCTATAAATTTTTCAGGTTGCACATCAACACCTAAATCTACTACGGAAAATCCTGATGCCATTAATAAAGTTTTTACAATATTTTTACCAATATCATGGACATCTCCTTGAACTGTTCCAATTACGATTTTTCCTTTAGTTTGAAGGGAAATTTCACTCTTTTCCAAAATCGGTTTTAATTCCTGAAAAGCATTCTCAAAAATATCACCGCTTGTTATTAATTCTGCTAAGAAATATTCTTTTTTCTCAAAATATTCTCCTACAATTTTAACCCCTTGAGAGAGCCAATCTATTATACTTAGAGGATCAGTTCCCTTTTCTAATTCCTCTCTCATAATTTCTAATACTTTTGATCTATCTAATTCTACCATCGCATTTACTAGTTCTTTATTCATTAACGAATACCTTGTCAATTGTTTAAAATATTTATTTCTTATAAAAACCGTATTTCATTACACAGTCTTTCATAGCTTTTAGGTTTGCTGCTGGAATCTCATCCGGTAGTACACATGCAGAACCTAACATATACCCCCCACCTTCCATACATTCCTCTATTTGTTTCCTACAATAATCTTCAACTTCTTTAGGGGTTCCTCTCCCAGTTATTTGCGGTGGTACATTTCCCATAATGCATGCTCTATCGCCCAAAATCTCTTTTGCTTTGAAAATATCTGTTTGATCCAAATGAAACATAATCCTTCCTTTGGGAAATTCTGTAAAATATTCTAATACATCTGTGTAATCATTATCAATATGATATTGTACAATAAAATCATTCCTAAGTATATGTTCAGTAATTCTCTTAATATGAGGCCAGAATAATTCAAACTTTTTAGGAGATATGAAATTAGTGGCAATTCTAGAAAAACCAAATAGACACAATTGCACACGATCTTTCCGTTTATAAAGTTGAAACTGGAGATCTAAGGTTTTTAATAACTCATCCTCAGTAGCTTCACAAGCTTCCACGACTTTTTCAGGAATTTCTATTATATCCGTTAAAAATTTATTGAAACTTCTTAAAAATGAAATTATATCAACAGGGGATTCAATAAATGCTTCCGAAAGACTCATAACATCCATTTTTTCAAGCCAAGTAGCAGTGTCCAATTTAGCAAATTCTGTTATTAGACTGCCAAAATCCTTTTGGAGCTCAGGTCTCCTCTTAAACGGATCAAACCCTTGATTAATCACGAGATCATAATCTTCACGTTTCATTATTTCTCTTTCATGCATTTGTTCAGGTATATTACCTTTAGGGAGAGTCCAGTCAAAATATAATTGACTATGGGAATTAGGTATCGGTGCAAAATAGCCAAGTATAGGAGAACAACCTGAATATATATCAAAACCACCAAATATTTCCCATACTTTTTTTGTAGTCTTGTAAGATTTTGGTATATTAAAAAAAAACTCTTCTATCGTCATCCCTGTTAATCTTGCTTGAGCACAATGAAATGATG
>JBHLLU010000030.1:0-51845 GCA_048938895.1 Promethearchaeota archaeon | reverse complement strand
GGTGCTGGCGGAACGCTTCTTGGAGGGGGACCAGGGGGTCCTCCAGGTGCAGAACCCATAGCGGATGCAGATGCTGCTGGAGCACCTCCAGATCGGGATTTAAGAGCGCTAATTTCGCTATTTACAGCATTTACTTGATTTTGCAAGTTAGAAACCTTCGTATTAATACCTTGTAGACTTTGATCAACTAAATCAGGTATTTTTAGTACAATTTGCATAATTTTTTCAACAATCTCACCGAACGCATTTAATTTTTCTTCCATTGGTGCTTTTCTTGTACTTTCCATAAATGAAGCAAATTCTTCTGCACACATTTTTCTTCAATTTTTATAGTTTCAATTACATTTTATCTATTAATTATATGGATTTTTATTTAATAAATTTAAGTCTATGGAAAAGAAGGAAATTTTGATATTAACAGAAAAAAAGAAGAATATAATTGTTTTAACTTAATCCTGTAACAGTTTCTTTTAGCTTAAGCCATAGAGCATTGATTTCATCTCTGACTTCTTTAAATTGATATACTTTCTTAAGAAAGATATCCCGAGCTCTATCAAATTCTCTTTGTACATCATTTAATTCTTGATCAAGAATATTTAACCTATCACCATCAATTAATTTATTTTTTGCTTTTTCAACATCTAAGGCCTTCTTAATTACAGTTGATCGTTTATTTGCTACATCAGACAAAGCTTCTACAAATTCATCTTTTTTAGCAACTAAATATTCTTTTTGCACTGCCAAATCTTTAATTGCATTTAAATACATATTATTACCTTTAATGTAATCATCATTTTCCTTAATAATTTCTTGAAATAGCTTTACTTCTTCATCCTTAATGTTAGAGCGATGTTCTCGAGCAAGGGTTTGCATTTGTTTTAAAACATCTCTAAAGGTACGATTAAGCATATCTCTCGTCACATTTGCTTTAGAAATATTTTCTGCATACTTTATTTGAGAACTTATAAGGGCACTTTGTGCTCTAGAGAGTTTTTTGAGTTGGGAAACTAATTCCTTTTCCATTTTTGCTAGTTCTAATTCGTCTTCATGGGTTATAATTGGACTCATATCAATCTAATCTCTCAATAAATTTTATACAACTATGAAATATGTCTTAAAAGATTATTTATTTTGATTTATATAACATTTTTACTATTTAAGTTTATATTGGAAATACTGCGGTTAAAATGTTATCTTTATAGTTGGCTTTAATGACTCTTGCTGTGATATTCTTACTAATAATATTTTCAGAAATGATTAATGGGTCATTAATAAGTACTTTTATTCCATGATTTTCATCAATTTTTCCAATGTATTCATTCTTCCATCGTCCCTTCGAAACAATTGTAAGGGATATCAAATCATTCTTTTGGATATTTGATGGTATTACCTTTTTCCGCTTATGAATATGAAAGTCTTTGGGTCCAAGTTTTAGTTTTATTTTATATTTTCTCTCTAATCTAGTCAGTTGTTTATAGAAATAACCCCAACTTTTTGGTCTTATTTTTTTTAATTTTCTTCCTGTTTTATAAATCAAATATTTCTGAATTCCAATCTGAATTTTTTCTTTTGAATAACCCTGCTCTCTTAATTCAATTATAAATTTAATAATTTCTTCGATATCTTCGTCATTTTCTCCTGGGAACCACACAGGAGCTAATAATACATTTATTTTAGTGTTTAGAAGAGTTCTTATATTTTTGACAAGAAATGTGATATCGAAATTATTTGAATTCGACAAGTAGCCAAGTTTTTCTTGATTAAGAGAATTAAGGCTAATATTAATACGTGTTAATCTTATTTCTTCGAGCTTTTTAATGATCTCCTGATTAAGGAGCAAACCATTTGACTGCATAGAAATAATTTCAACTCCTTTAATCTTCCAGAGGTTATCTATTAATTCAATCATTTTAGGATATAAAAGAATTTCTCCATACGGTGCAATATGGATTTCTATGTTATATCTTCCTTTATTTTCAATTATTGCATCTACTTTATTGATTAGGTAATAAGGATCGACCATAAAATTAGTTGTATAATCCCCTGCACTTACAAAACAATACTTACATTTTAAATTGCATAATGTTAGAGGTTTTAATTCAATTACATTTGTTCCCCGGTCAATTACTCCTATAAAATCTATTCCATATAGAGGTATTCCCGATCTTTTATCAACATAAATTAGTTCAGTTTTCATATTAATATACTACAATTTATAACGTAAAATCCCAACTATTGACCCTAAACCTACTAATTGTTCTCCAGCAACATTTTCAGTACTCATAATAGCTATTGAGCCTCCAGCATTTTCTACGTTAGTTATAATCTCTTCAATTTTTAATTTATGATCTTTAGAAGTTCCCCTGATCATCGTATCAGCTATAAGAAGCTGGTTAATTGCTCCCTTCTCAGAGGCATCAGAAACCTCGTCTAATCCTATTACAATGAGATCCGCATCAAGAGCAAACTGGGAAATCACACTTTCAATAAGTTCTGTTTCCTGCAAAACTTTCACATCTTTCTTCAATTTTGCTAATTTTTTAGACTTTAAGGTTTCAATAATTGCACTTTCTGTTCCTGAGCTTGCGTGACAATTTTCAATTCTTGGGGAATATTCGGCATCTAGATTTTTTCTAAGATGTTCAATGAAATGGTCTTTTGTATTCCCGGGACCGCAAGCAATTATTACATTTACATCGTGAGTCTTTAGATTCTCCTTAACTATTTTTCCTATAGCATCATAAAATTCTAGTAGTGCCTTATTACGATGAGTTTGTGGATATCGTTTACCTGGTATGTGCGATTTAATAGTCGCAATTCTGTTATGGCTAAAGTTAGTTATAAGACCAATGGTTGCTAATCCTGTTTCTATTGCCACTATTAATATAATGAAGTTATTTTCAAATTTTGAACTTTCCTTGAGTCTTTTTATTTCATAATTTGACCATTTTTCTTTAATTATGGTGATTTTCTGTAATGCTTCAATATTAAAAGTATGATAAGATCCGTAGCTGATAAAATCAGCAGGACCTTCTAAAATCTTTCCTTTAACTCTTAATCGATTTGAAAATTCATGAAAAGAAATTGATTCAACTTTCAGTTTCAAGGTCATTACTTTTCTTTCGCCCTTAGAACCTTCTTTTAAAATTACCCTCCGCTGCGTACGGGCAGAGACTTCATCTCCCTCGCTTATGATGTTATAGAGGGTCCATAAATCGTTAAGATTCTCGGGCTTTACAATTATCTCTCTAAGTTTCTTATCAATCTCTAGTATTTTCAAATACAGTACTTATCTCCAATTAATTGCTAATTACAAATAATGTAAAATCTTAGATAAGCTTAATTTTTATTAAGATGAGATTGAGTTAAAATAAAAGAAATAAAAATAGATAAAAAATAACCAGAACTAACTAGTAATGTTTAATCTTTTTGCCCTAAAGCTGCCTTTACTTTTTCTAGTTCTTCCATGCGTTTTTTCTTTTCTTCTTCCCTTCGGAGAAGATCAGCTTCATCAACTTTAGTGAGTGAAACGCCTTTTTTAATTTCATCTTGTAGGTCTTTATCAATAGGTGCCACTTATTATCAACCCCTTTTGTTTAAAATTGATCTGAATTAATATTGATATTTACCCATATTATAATAGAATTTATTTATAAATTCTTAGTAAAGAAAAATTTAGATTTCTAATTCCATAAAATACGCGTTTTCCCCAGAGGGATAATAATTAACAAGTTCATTAGGATTTCTTTTAAAGTTAAATTTCTCATATAATTTAATGGCGGCAATATTATTTACTTGAACATTTAATACTATCTGTTTAATTTCTCCTATTTTTTTTATTCTTTCGATAACATCATTTAGTAGAAGTGCCCCATATCCTTTGTTTTGAAATTTTGGGTCAATAAGAAAATTAATTATATTGATTCTATCTATTTTATCTCTAATAGCAATAATAAACCCAATTAACTTATTATCGTTCTTATCATTTACCAATTTTAAGAAAAAAGTGTTATGGCGTAGTAAATCTTCCATTAATTGCCTAGTAAATGCATTTTCTCTAAATAATTCAACTTCGAGGATCATAATATGTTTTAAGTCTGTGAATTTTGCGTCTTTAATCTTCATTTAAACCGATTTCTTCTTTAAATAATTTTAGTGGGGTTTTTTCTGTTATTTGCTGATATTTTTGTCTTCTGAATGGTGTCATTTCAATGATATATCCATTAAGTTGATACTTTTCTATTAAAGAGATAATTCTTTTATTTATTGAGATATATAACGGCATTTTTAAGGTTTTTCCTTCTAATGATACTAGATGCTGATCAATTTTCATATCTTTTAACATGACCATTTCCAATTTTTCGAGGTTAACTTCATTCCCTTCGATTTGGGCAAATAGTAACAAGCCCTCCTCTGAAATTACCTCAAACGGCAATCTTATATTTTTTGCTCTTCTTAAGTATCTATTTTTTAATTGATAATAATCTTTTGAACGTATAGGACAGAAATGGATTTTGAGAGACACCTTATTCCCTAAATCCTTCATTATTTCAATCGCAGCTTCGTAGCTATTGACTACTGAAGCGATAGTTCCTTCTTTCAGTTGAAAACCTCGATTCTTCAATGATTCGCTGTTTGAAAAACAATATTCAAATTCATTTAAATTTATGAAATCTACGCCAATAGTATCCAGATATAGGATTAATTCATGAAGCTCTTTAAGATTTTCGTTATTTGGAATGACAGGAACTTCTGATCCAACCTCTATCCCTTTATTCAAGGCTAAATGGATATTTGACCAAAATTCTCTAGAAGCATGGAATCTGATTTCATCTAATCCTGCCAAAGCCAGTTTACTCGCAATAGATTCATTGAAATTAATACCGTTGGTGTAAAGGTGTATATGAAATTTGTTTCCTTTGTTAGCTTTTATGTATTTAATATAATCAAGTGTTTTCTCCAGATTTTGTTTTGATAGAGGTTCACCTCCAGTAATACTCATTCCTCTAGCATCTATCTTATTAATTTCTTCTAGCAATTCTTTTTCTTTAGTAATTTCAATTTCATTTGCATAAGTTAAATCATTCCCTTTCCGTTCTGTTGATATAGGACAGTACCAAGAGCAATTAACTGGGTTTTGACAAATCCCATTTAAAAATAAAACCGCCTTTTGACCTTTAAGACAATATTCACATCCTTTAGGAAGTCCTCTTCCTTTGATATAATGATTATTTTCTTTTGTTTTTGCTATTTTAGCTTTTTTCATGGTTTTAATAATTTTTTTCGCACAATGGACTTTTTTTTAGCGAGATTTTTAAGTACTTCCTCTGTAGATTCATTAATTTGAAGACTCTTTTTAAGAAAGACTCCTGTTCTTCCATATCTCTCTCTTTTTAATAGAACTCTTTTACGTTCATTTACGATATCTAAACTAACGCCTACTTCTTTAGCGGCAGCAGCTTCATTTCCAATGATTGAAGTTTCTTCATGTCCATACTTGTTAGGTTTAATTAATACAAGTCTTTTATCTATTCCTGCAACTCGGATTTCTGATTTAAGATCTTTTAAGGTTGCATTACCCCCAAAATTATAAAATTCATAAACATTCCGATCAAGCTTTGAAAGGGGAACAGTAATGCTCTCTAACTCACTTAAATAAATGTATAATTTAATTGCATCTTGGGGTGTTGCCATGATAATTTCCCTAAAATAATTGGTACATCCACTTTTATTTAGAATATATTCAATTTGAAATGAAGGAACATTTTGAAAGAAAACGATATCGATATCACTTGCTTTATGCACATCCCCCCGAGCAATACTTCCATAGATAGTTGGTTGAAGCCCTTCCTTAACAAAAAGATATAATAGATTTATAGCGTTTTCTCTTTTTTGTTTTAATAGAGCCCATTTATCTTCTGAATATGTTATGATATTATGATGATCTCTTAAAATTTTGGTGTTTTTCATGAATTATATAGAATTTTCAGATCTAAATAATTTATTTTCAATTATATCAATAATAATGCCTAAAAGAATCGTTTCGTAATATCTAAAACTTTTAGTGGATTTTTCTAATATTATTAAATTTGTAAAAGTTGTGAGTTTTTGATCTATTTCTTTATATATATGTTTAAAATCACTATTTCTAAAATAAAAGAAACTTCGTTTACAAAAAATATAAAATAATTGAGGATTTTTTAAAGAATTATAAATAAATTTTTGTGAATTAACTCCTTTATCTTTTTCAACTCTAGGATTAATAATAATATATCCAATCTCATTTGAATTGAATATAACTTCTCTCTTAGGTATTAAAGTTTTTGATATATCTATTAATAGATATTTTGAATTCCAGATAAGCCCCTGATTTTCAAAGTTTTTAATGTTAATTGAAATAAGGGATTTTAATTCCTTATTTGCCTTATTACTAAAAATGTTTACATGTGAATCACGATTATAGCTTAGCTTCAAATTAATCACATTAAAACCATAACTGCATAATCCTTCAGTTATGATTTTCGCAAGGTGCCGTTTGAAATTTGTTCTAATTAATAAAATTAAAGGATTTTTATCATATTGGTTATGTAAAGATGAATTTCTTACTAAATTACAATGTTTTACTTTGAAATGATAGTTATTATCGCTATAAAATGGATTTGTACAAGGGAAATCTTCTAATGCTTCATTAGAGAATCTCAAACGCCATCGATGTGTTGATTTGAAAATTTTTACACCTATTAGAAGCAAAAATAAGAAAATAATTATAATTGTATCAATAAAAACCCAATCTATATGATAGGCTTGGCTTAACATGATTTTAAGTAAATAACTTTTTATTCAATCTACAACGTCTTTAATCCAATTTAAATATATATTCGATCCTTTTTCAATTTTTAGACCAATACATTCAGGATTCTCGTAGGAATGAATTTCACGTATATTTTGTATTAGTAGGTCGGATTTCTCTTCTGTTGTTTTAATCAATAACAGATGCTCATTATCCTCTTCAATTTCTCCTTTCCATCTATATATTGAAACTATATTTTTTACAATGTTTACACAAGCTGCAAGTTTGCTTTCAACCAAATTTCGGGCTATTTTTTGTCCCTCTTCTATATTTGGAACAGTTACTATGAACAGGTAATAAATCATTTTATAATTTAATTATATTTATAGTTCTGATTAATGCATTACTTGACATCAATTTATTTAAGATTTATTTCATTTTTAACACAAAAATTACTTTAACTTTAATATCTAATTTTTTCAGTTGATTTGAGTATTGAGGAAAGTGGAAAAAATTTCTTTAGATGGGTTCTGGGGATTAAAGTGTTATGTAAAATCGGTTGAGGTAAACGCCCAAGTTCCTGGAACTGTTTTTGAAGCTCTAATTAACAATAATGTCATTATTGATCCTTTTTATGGAGAAAACGAGCTTGAAATGAAATGGGTTTATGAATCTGACTGGTCTTATGAAAAAGAATTCACTCTCAAACCAGAATTTTTAAAGCACAAATATATAATCTTACGATTTAACGGATTGGATACCATAGCAGATGTTCAGTTAAATGGGGAACGAATAGGTTCTGTAAACAACATGTTTGTAAGATATGATTTTGAAGTGAAAACTAAACTTAAGGAATCTGAAAATAAAATCATAATCAATTTTAAGAGCCCTACTGTAAAAAGTCGAGAATTAATAGAAAAATATAAAATCAACTTAAACACCGGTTATGCCGGAATTCCAGGAGTCCCATATTTGAGAAAAGCGCAGTATTCTTTTGGTTGGGATTGGGGGCCGAAACTACCGGATATCGGAATATGGAAATCTGTAGAATTAATAGGATTCGATGAAATTAAAATAAAGTCAATTTATCCTTATGCAATTCTCAAATATAATAAAGATCCATTGAGTATCAGTAACCCTTCTGAAATTTCTACAATTGATGTAAAATCTGCAGAGTTATTTATTGAAATCGAATTAATGATCAATAATGAAAATATCCAGAGGACTTCTTATAATATTAGAGCACAAGTAAAATCACCAACTGAAGAAATTTACATTAAGGAAATCCCCTTGAGTAAACCAAAGGAAATACTCAGTTTTGATATTAAAGAACCACTGTTATGGTGGACCCATGATCTGGGTACCCCAAATCTCTACAAAGTAGAAGTTTCTATCTTAAAAGATGATGTGTTAGAAAAAGTAACAGAAATGATAGGATTACGTGAGATTCGACTTGTTAGAAAACCGGATAGGTGGGGAGAAACTTTCTATTTTTTATTAAACGGTATCCCAATCTTTGCGAAGGGAGCAAATTGGATTCCCGTAGATAGCTTTATTCCGAGAGGTAAAAAGTTAGGGCTTTATTCTATGAATTTACATTATGCGAAACAAGCAAATATGAACATGATTCGTGTATGGGGCGGAGGGATATATGAAGATGAGGTATTTTATAACCTCTGTGATGAATTAGGATTACTTGTTTGGCAGGATTTTCCATTCGCGTGTGCTCTTTATCCTTATAACGAGGAATTTATTAAAAGTGTTGAATTAGAAGCTACTCAAAATATAATAAGAATACGAAAGCATGCTAGTCTCGCTTTATGGTGTGGGAATAATGAAATAGAATGGTTATGGAAAATGATGTTAATAAATTCCGGGATTGAAAAGGATGAAAGAGAAAAACATCATTTTTTGATTGATTTTTATTCTAAAATCTTTGAAGAAATGCTTCCTGAGTTGATAAAGAGATTAGATCCTACTCGACCATATTGGCCTAGTTCACCATCAAGTGGTTTTATTAGCGAAAATTTCGTTTTACGGAGATCAAATGATCCTAATGCAGGTGATTCACATTACTGGGCAGTTTGGCATGGGAATATGCCTTTCTCTACATATAGAAACTTCAATTCTCGTTTTATGTCTGAATTTGGCTTTGAATCCTTTCCTTCTTTAAAGACAATTAAAGAATTTTGTCCCACTAATCAGTATGATATCAATTCACCAATTATGAAGAACCATCAAAAAAACTTAGCAGGTAATCAGAAAATTATGGATTATATGGAAAAGCGTTTTTCCATTCCGCAAGAATTTAGGCGTCAAGTGGATTTATCTCAAATTACTCAAGCAGAAGCGATAGAATATGGCGTTGAATATTGGCGACAAAATCGTAGTGATTTCCGTTGTATGGGATCTCTTTATTGGCAACTAAATGATTGTTGGCCTGTTGCAAGTTGGGCCTCACTAGATTATTATGGTAGGTGGAAAGCACTTCACTATTTTACAAAGCGATTTTACCAACCATTATTTGCGAGTGTTAGGGAAAATGTTGAGATAGTCGAATTCTGGGTTACAAATGATTTAAAAAAGTCTTATGATATTGAACTAAATTGGAAAATAATGAATTCTGAAGGGGAAATACAAGCCAATGGAGTTAATACATCTATTTTATTACCTTGCACTTCATTAATGGTTCATTTGGTTGATGTAAGCCTAATAAATTCAGACAAATCATCACTTCAAAATAATATAATCTTTTATAAATTATTTTCAAAGGATAATGGCAAAATTTTGGTACATCAAGGTTTTCGTTTATTTGAAGCTCCAAAATTTTTCAAATTACAAGATCCAAAGATATCAAGTATTTTCGGGGATATAGTAGGAGAAGAAAATAACCAAATTCAATTTAGACTGAAACTACAGGCAAAGAATATTGCTTTATATGTCAATATCGACTCGGATTTAGTTGATTTTATAGCTTCTGATAACTTCTTTTCTATGGAACCTAATGACGTCAGGGATATTGATATTGAGATTATGAATTATCTTGATTTAGGTAAAAAATACTCAGAACAGGAAATAAAGAATTCTTTCAAGATACAGTCTCTTTATGATTTAATTAAATGAAGTTCATTTTTTTACATCTGATGAAGAGATTTAAACTAGAAAGAACACACTTGTTTCAATAAGAAATTATAAATATTAAAAACATTATTAATCATAAAGATAAGTTGAAAAACTTATATTATTTAATAGAATCATAGTTAATTGTAATGTTTAAAATATAAAGGTTAGAGGTGAAAAGGTCCCATTTTACATAATTTTTACTTGATACACCAATATAAATCAACGGGAGTTCTCCATTGGTTATGAACGGGTATTTGTTTAATCCACAGAAAGTATGGGAGGATTGAATTTAATCAGGATTTAGTCAGCGGTTTTCTCACAGCACTTAAAGACTTTAGTGTTGAGTTCTCTAAGGGAAGTGGGGAACTTAAAGTTATAGGTTATAGATAGATTCTATCTATTAGTAAAGACATGCAGGTTTTTTACCTGTTATTAGTCTTTAAGGAGGGTGTTTTATGTACTGCTGCCGCTGATAAAAATGATGATGCTAAAATTACTCATAAAGCGTTAACTGATATAATTGATAAGTTTGTAGGAAAATTTGGTGATCAACTTGACGGTTGGTCTGGAGATGTAAGGATTTTCCGAGATTTTGAGAGTGTAATAGATGAGATATTAAAGAGTGGTAAGGTTGCCGAGATCCAATTAAAGATTCCCATTTTGAAAATTTTTAAAAAAGATTTCCTTAAATCCCAGAAGCAAATTGCCAAGAAAGGATTAATCTTATCAGAGGAAGACTTACGTGAAGTGAAGGACGTCAAACCAGAATGGACTAGTAAACGTTTACCAAAACAAGTCGTTGCACAGGGAGTATTGGATGAAGAAGAATTTGAGATTGCACATTTAGCTGACGGATTTCATACGATTGCTGACATTGCTGAAGAATCTGGTCGCCCAGAATCAGAAATTCAGAAGATAATGAATAACTTGGATAAGTTAGAGCTTCTTTCCTTTGTCGAAATCAAATAATTTCGATTAATATTTTTTAAAAGTATTTAACTCTTTTCTTCACTAATACTGCTTTATGAATTAAAAGCATTCCATATATGATTAATCCTACAGCAATTATTATGCTTACATAAAAAGTAAAGCGATAATCGCTATAATGGGGTCCTAAAACAGGTTGTATATATTCTGGTTTCCATCCGATATTACCCCAAATGGCTATAATGACAATAATTGAACCTAATAGGATTGATAAAACCCCAAATATTGTTTTCACATGGTATATTTTCCGTATTTTTTCAAAATATACTTCTAAAATGATCATTAAGGGGATACCAAGAAATATGAGTAAACCAAGAATTTGTTGTGGTATCTGGTAATCATATAGATTTAATAAAACCATAAGAGAAAACCAATCCTTCTATATTAGTTATCTACGATAACTTAATTTAAAGTAATTTCGGATTATATTTTTATTGGCTAAATTCAAAAATTATCGAATATTACGATTCAATATAAAACTATCAATTTATTAAATATAAATGGAAATATTTTTGAAATCTGTTTGACTTATAATTGCAGTATGAATGTGAATAAAGTTGAGGAGAATATCTATGAGATATCTCCTAAAACTTTGATGACGCGTATTCAAGGAAATATAGAAAAATTCCAGATGCGAGTCCCTGTCAAGATCTATGCCAATAATTATATCTTAGAAAAAATAAAACAGGATCGGACATTAGATCAAATCGCAAATGTAGCATGCCTTCCAGGAATTCAAAAACATGCAATCGCATTAGCAGATGCCCACCAAGGATATGGTTTTTGTATTGGTGGGGTTGCTGGGACAGATGCTGAGACTGGAATGATATCTCCAGGAGGCGTAGGGTACGATATTAATTGTGGTGTACGTTTATTAAGATCAAATCTATCTCTTAACGATCTTAAAAATGTACTCCCAAATTTATTAGATAAAATATTTAATAATATCCCTTCCGGATTAGGTTCTAAAGGTAAACTAAATATAAGCTATTCAGATTTAGATAGAGTACTAAATAATGGGGTCAATTGGGCGTTAGAAAATGGTTATGCCATTGACGAAGATCTTAAACACTTAGAAGAACGTGGATGTTTGAAGAATGCAGATGCAAGTTTGGTGTCACAGAAAGCAAAACAGAGAGCAATTAAACAGCTTGGATCATTAGGAAGCGGAAACCATTTTCTTGAGATTCAGAAAGTAGATCAAATTTATAATACCCCAATTGCTAAGAAATTAGGAATAACTGAAAAGAATCAAATCACTATAATGATTCATACAGGGAGTAGAGCATTAGGACATCAAGTTTGTACAGATAGTTTGCGAAAAATAGAACAAGCAATGAAAAAATATAAGATTAAAGTGCCTGATAGAGAACTAGCTTGTGTACCTGCGGATACTCTTGAAGCACAGAATTATTTACAACAAATGGCTTGTGCTGCTAATTTTGGATTTACAAATCGTCAATTAATAACACATTGGTTAAGAGAATCCTTTCAAAATGCATTTAAGAAAGATTTAGATGAGTTGGATTTACATATGATATATGGTGTTTGCCATAACATTCTCAAGATAGAAGAGCATGAAGTAAATGGAAAAAGGATGAAATTAAATGTGCATAGAAAGGGAGCAACTAGAGCATTTCCTCCAAATCACCCAGTTTTACCTCAAGATTATAAAGACATTGGTCAACCTGCCTTAATTCCTGGAACTATGGGGTCAGCCTCTTACTTATGCGTTGGTAAACCAAGAGCCATGGAGTTATCTTTTGGATCAACTGCTCACGGTTCGGGTAGAGTTATGTCTAGATCAAAAGCAGTCAAAAGATACTGGGGAACTAAAATTCAAGAAGATTTAGGAAAGAAAGGTATTTTAGTAAAAAGTGCCTCTATGAAAGTGCTAGCCGAAGAAAGTCCCGGAGCCTACAAAGATATAGATCAAGTGGTTCAAGTGAGTCATGATCTGGATATTGTTGAAAAGGTTGTAAGACTTGTACCAGTAGGAGTTGTTAAGGGGTAAGAATAACTTGAATGATTAGATATCAAACACAATATTAATTTCAACTCTATTCTTTTTTTCTTCAATATTCATAAATGAATAAGTAATCGCTTTTACCTCTGTGCCAATTTCATGTTTATTTTTATCAAATTTTTCTCCTCTCAGTTTTGCCTTTAATTTAAATTTATGTTCCATTTTAACGATTGATTCTACTGTGATTTCATTAAAAACTAAATCATCTACATCAAATAAGTAAAGAAATTCTGATAAAAAATCAAAACATAATGCATATTTATCTTCCGCTGTAACCTCTAGCTGCTTCTCGATTTTTGGCTCAATTTTGCTTAAATTAGGCGTAAGGGTTGTCATTAGACTTAATGCACATTGAGAAATAGCATCCTCTAGAGTTTTACCCCAACATTTAACACTTACATCAGCAGTGTGATCCTTAAATTCAAATCCGGCATCTTTCATTCTTATTAATCCATTTTAGGTTTAATCTAATCAAATCTAACCAAGTTAAATATTAAAAAATCACATCAAATTATATGAATTTCTTAGTACTTTAAATTTTTCCTTTAAGAAATTTTTACATGGGTTTCTATACAATAATTGATGACCTATATTTCTATCAAATGTTATCATTTGTAAGAAAATATTCTAATTTTGAGCTTAAGTTAGGCCATTACTTTTATAACAAAACTAAAGGAATATTTCCAGAATTTATTGCAGTAATAAACAATTTTATCTTCTTTTTTGTAAAAAAAGATAGATATTTTTCATCAAAAATTTATTTAGACTCTATGCGAAGAGAAATCGCACCTAAAAAAGTATTAATAATAAGAACCGATAATGTTTTCATTAATTTGCTTGTAAGTTTCTTTCCAGATTTATACATTCATCAATTTTTAATAGAAAGTGATGAATCTGGAGAAAGAGAGATATCCTTATACTTTTTGAATTACAGGGATAGAGGAATAGCAATAGGGAGACGAGGAGATTATATTAAGACACTAAATGAATTATGTCAAAAATATATTGTTCTTGAAAATAAATTAACACCATTAGAAATAAAATGTAAAGTCTTAACTTAAATTTTTTAGTATGGGACAGACTTTAACCCTACTAAATAAGCAATAGTATTAGCAATAATACTTACTGCCGGGGTTATTATCATTAAAAAAATGAATATATGAATATCAGGTAAATAAAATATTGTAGGTGAAATGAATCCTGGAATTGTGATAAATAAAATTGCAAATAAAGCAAAATCTAACTGATCAACAATCCAAAAGGGAGCGCCGCTCTTTATATCAAAACGCCTTTTTAAACAAGAACCTACTAAATCTCCTAGTACCGCCCCATAAGAGGCAAGTACAATTCTAATAATTAAAACTAAGAAATTTATGGGAATTTGACCCCCAATAAAATAATATCTAAAGACGTCAATATTATTATATAATAAATACTGCCCTTGGTTTAACGCTTGTACAATTGTTTCTTTTATCGGTTCCCAAAGGACTATAAATAGCAGAAATAGCAAAAATGAAAGAGGAATACCAACATACAAAGGTCCTTTTAATCCATTTACAGTTTTATGGTCCCCCAATAATCTTCTACCATCTTTAAGAACCTTACCACCATCGATAGGACGCCCTCCACCTGTTATTACCATTGATGCATTAGAAAAGTAAGCAGGTACAATTAATAATAATGAAAATATTAAAAGACTAACCCAATCTGCCCATGAAAAAAAAACAGAGATAGTTAAAAAGTTTATAAGGATTAAAAAAGTGAAAAATAAAGCTAAAATAAAAGCTATCCTCTTATTTCTCTTTTCTCTTTCTTCTATATTATCCTTTGATGTCAAAATTTTTTACTAACCTATGGTGTACGACTTCAATATATAATTAACTAATTAACCAAATTATTATTTAAATTAAATTTTTATTAAGCACTTTTTATTAACTAGATCTTAATAGGTATTGCTTCATAAATAATATTCTTTTAAAGTACCGACAATAAATATATAACTAATTAAAAAGATTATTCAAAATTAAATATTAAAGCTTTAACATCTTTCAATTAATTTCAAGATTAATAATTAAGTTTATAAATGCAGTAGAAATACTGTATAATACAATATTTCGAGTGGAAAAATGACTAACGGTGTTATAATTGTTGAAAAATCACGACAATAATTATCAATTTAATATCGATAGATTTTATAAGAACTATCTTAAGGGCCCTAAAATATTCAACAATCGTAATTCGTTAGAACCATCTTATATTCCCGAAAACCTGCCTCACCGAGATGTTCAGATAAAGGATATAGCCGAGAAAACAGCATGCGCATTGTTAGGAGATGCACCCCCAAGTTTTTTATGTTATGGTCAAACTGGAACCGGAAAAACAGCTACGATTAGATACGTAAGTCAAAAATTAGCACAACAGAGTTCAGAGATTAAACCATGGTGGATATATATCAATTGTAACATTGTCTCCACACCATATCGTATTTTAGCACATATATATAATACGATTTCAAGGGAAGAAAAAATTCCCCCAACGGGGCTTCCTAAAGATATAATATTTAAAAAATTGCTTGGTCTTCTTGATTCTAAAGTAAGGAAATCGATATGTTTTCTCGTATTAGATGAAATAGATATCTTAGTAGATAAAAAAGGGGGAAATGAAATATTATATGATTTAACTCGGTTAAATGAAAATTTAGATAATTGTAAGACTAGCATAATCGGCATCTCAAACAAATTGAAGTTTAGAGATAGCTTAGATCCAAGAATTTTATCTAGTTTAGGAGAAGAACATATTGTTTTTCCTTCATATGATGCAAGTGAACTTAGAGATATCTTAAATGAGAGAGTTAAGATTACATTTCATGAAGATGTCCTAAAGGAAGATGTTATTCCTTTATGTGCTGCAATAGCCGCAAAAGAACATGGAGATGCTAGAAAAGCATTACAATTATTAAGAAAGGCAGGAGAGTTAGCCGAAAGAGCACAGAGTAAATTTGTAACCTCAAAATATGTTGAAAAAGCGCAAGAAGATATAGAAAAAGATTATGTCATGGAATATATAAAAGGTTTACCACTTCAAGCTCAACTGATTTTAACTTCAATCTATTTAATTTCAAAATTTAACCCTGATCACATAATTATTTCAGGAGATATCTATGATGTTCATTCTGAAATAAGATCGTTAATTCCAGGAGTTCGTCAATTAACAAAACGTAGGATTAGTGATTATATAAATGAATTAGCATTAGCAGGTATAATTATTGCAGAAGTTAAATCAATGGGACACTACGGGAGAACAAAAATAATTAAATTTGATATTGGTGTAGATATAATTGAAAAAGCTCTGTGTGAGATTGATAAGTTTCAGGGAATTATAAATCATAAACCTATATTATTACAAACTGATAAGGTTAAATTGAAAAATAATATCTTTAAAAAGCTTATTTAGGAACTAAATTCCCATTTATCAATATTTTCTTCTAATTCCTTTATAAGAGTTTCTGTGGATGCTGGGAATCTTTCCTTTAATAATAAGAAATATTTTACCAAATGCTTACAAAATTGTTTTTGTTTACTCTTTCTTGTGATAAAATCATGACAATTGTGTTTTAACAATTTATTTTTTAAATTAAATTCAATATAATAGGAATCTTCCTTAGAACCTTTAACTGAAGAAAACAAAACACTTTTTCCATCATCTATGTCTTTTAATTCAAATGCGTTATCTAATATATTTACTGCTCTATTTAGAGTACCTTTATCTGCAAATGATTTTAAGAAAACACTAAAACTTGATTTATTATCATTTTCAATATGCATTCTGAGATGAATATTGTTAGTTGCTGACTTTATATTATTTAATATTTCCCTTTTTCTTCCTTTTTGCCATTGTGCCAATCTTTCATTTAGAGAAGTAGATAAGTTCAGACTCGCATTTTCATCTTCATACAATAGTTTATCCTTAAAACAATTATCAATAAACTTTTTTCCTTGATCAGGAGGGAATAAAAATAGTTCAAAAGAAATTCTAAATAGTAGATCCTTCAATTCAATGTTAGGTAAATCTATAATTTTCCAAATATACAATAGTAACTCTTTATTACTTCCACGAGGAATTGCTAAATTCATAGTATATTATTATCTTTTATATATTATTAAATTGATTTAAAGTATTTTGCTTTTTAAGTCTAATTGCGTACCTCTCAGAGTATCTAAATCTACAATGGATATAATTCCTGGTGTGGGGTGGATCCCCAATGAATTCATAAATTCTGTTTGACTTTGAAAGCATCCTGAGTTAACTAAAATAACGTTATTATAAGTATCCATATCATTAATGTGGATGTGTCCGGTATGGAAAATATCTGGAATTTTATCAATTATTAACCAATCCTTTTGTGTGGGAGCAATCTGAGTCTTTTTTCCATAAACTGGAGCTAAATGTCTACATTTCAAGAATTCTTTCATAGTTTCAGCGGATTTAGTATGTTCCATTCCGGGAATTAACATATTCAAGTCGAGAATACTATCTCCATGAAAAATTAGAGTATTTACATCATGCGTTTTAATAATAGAGGGATTACCAATACATTTTACACCGATATCAATAAGTTCTTTTGAATATTTTTTCGGTACGGCTGGTCTCGGAATAGCATTTCTTACAGGTTCGTGGTTTCCTGAACTATAAAAGATCTTAATATAATCTGGTATTTCTGTAAGGAATTCTGCTGCTTTGTGAAATTGTTCATATATATTGGAGATAAGTAGATCGTTTTCTTGTGCGGGATACACCCCAATTCCATCAATTAAATCCCCGTTGATTACCAAATATTTAATTCTACCCGCTCTATCTCTTTGAGCTTTATTTCCTATTTTTCCATTTAGAAATTCTATGAATCTCTTCCATAATTTAGCTTCAAATTCTTTACTCCCAATATGTGTATCAGACGTCAATACTATTGATAACGGATCACTAGATTTATTAGGCTCAAAATCTCGTGGAATATCAATTTTTGAAATATAATTACCATAGATAACACCAGATTTTCCCTTATCTCCAGGATTATAGGTTCCTTCTATGTAAAGCATTTGATCATTGAGGGTCCTTTCGGCTATTTTCACATTATCTTGATTTTCTGTATCTTTTCTAATGATTACATTGATTAGACCAGTAAGATCTTCTAAAGTTATTAGGTAAAATCCATTTTTTGTTATTCTTATTTCATTTACAAGGCCAATTAGAGATACTTCTACTCTACTGGATAGTCGTAAAATATTGTTAATGTTATCAGCATTGTGAACTTCTGTTCTTTTTCTCATTAGAGTTCTCAGTCTATTGAATTTATCTAATGTGAGATCATAAAAATCCTTATATTCTCCAGTTGTATATAACTTGCCAGTAGGGTCTTTAAGAATTTCATATTTTGAACTATAATCCTTTGCTATTGGGGTGAAAGTAAGTGAGGATTTAGCGCCCTCTACTAGTTCTATTTTAGAATTCCTGACCACATCCCCTTTAGACAATTCATTATTATCATTTTGCCTTAAAAGAGTAAATATCTCGGAATTTCTAGTTTCAATACTTATGGGTGGAGATCTATCACTTTTCAATGGAACAGAATTAGTAGATTCTAAAGTTTTTTTTCTAGAGCTATCTAAATTAAGTATCATTTCTATGTCGTCTTCCTTGGAGCCAACTTCTGCCTTAACAATTTTCCTTTTCAATATTTTCTTTATTTCTTCGTTAGAAGTTTTTTTTAATATGTCTTCAGTTAGGTGACTTCTAAAACTTGGAATAAAACTTGTATCCTTTATTATTAAATTTATTTTATTTAAAGGATCTTCAAGTTCTAACACAAAATCTAAGAGAGATGGAGTAATATTAATCCCAGAATTAACTAATTTCTTTATGACGGTCTTTTTCACATCAGTTTTTTCAGTTTTCACAGTTCCCCATTCCAAGATTGAATTTAATTAAATAGTGCATAACAAAATTAAATCATTTTTTATTAAAGGAAAAACATCATATCTTTATATTTCAAAGGGGTGTTATAAATTAGCATTGTCGTCTCCTTTATAAATGAAATAGCTGATTAATAAATGACTTTAATTTATGTTAGGAGATATGTATAATAATATCTATTAAATAATCCTTAGGATTTAAAAATAAATTTTTGAAACGATGGATTATGGCAGAAATGAATAAAGAAATTGAAGACTATTTTGCTTCAATTCAAGATCAAGTAGATCGATGTTATTCAATTGCAGAGGAAGCACGCCGTAAAGGTTATGATCCAGAAGAATACGTAGAATGCCCACAAGCAAAAGATTTAGCTGGAAGAGTTGAAAAATTAGTTGGTCCTGATGGTATTGCTGAAGAAATAAGAAATTTAAAAAAAAGAGGACTAAATGATGATGAAATTGTTTTCAAAGTAGTAACTGATATTTTAGACAAACAAATTGGAAGAATAAATTCACTAGAAGAACGTGTGGAAAGAGCTATAAGAGCAGGGTTAGCTATCAAGACAATGGGTGTAGTAAGCGCTCCTCTTGAGGGAATTTCCAAAATATTGATTCGGACAGATCAATCTGGAAAAAAATATCTATCTCTTTATTTTGCAGGGCCAATAAGAGCCGCTGGGGGGACGACTGCGGCATTGTGTGTGCTCATTGCAGATTATGTCAGAAGAAAATCAAATATTCCAAGATATGAAGCTACAGAAGCAGAAATAGGAAGATATGTAGAAGAAGTAAAGCTTTATGACAGAAATGTTCATTTACAATACCCATCTTCTAACCGTGAGATAAGGTACGCTGTAAAAAATTTACCAATTGAAATTAATGGTGATTCAACTGAAGTTGAGGAAGTATCTGCTTTTAGAGATTTACCCAGAATTGAGACAAATAATATTAGGGGTGGAGCGTGTCTTGTATTAAACGATGGTATCTTATTGAAAGCCCCCAAATTGTTAAAAATTGCGAAATCTATGAAGTTAGAAGGATGGGATTGGCTTGCTGAACTGAAAAAAATAGCACAGAAAGAAGCATCCAAGGAGGAATTAATAGATATGGATAATAAAAAGACGGACGAAAAATCCTATATTGCACCAAATTTTAAATATGTTGCTGATATTATCGCAGGGAGACCTGTGTTTAGCCATCCTTCAGAAATTGGAGGTCATAGGATAAGATATGGACGTTCTAGGAATACGGGATTAGCAGCTGGAGGCATGCATCCTGCTACGATGGGTATTTTGGATGATTTTGTGGCAATTGGCACACAACTAAGAATTGAGAGACCTGGCAAGAGCACAAGTGTTTGTCCTGTTAGTTCTATTGAACCTCCTATTGTAAAATTGAAAAATGGTAATGTAATCAGAGTTATTTCATATAAAATGGCGAAAAAGGTATTTCCTGAGATAGAAGAAGTTCTTTTCTTAGGAGATATACTTTTCGGATTTGGTGAATTTACTGAAAATAATCATAAATTGATACCATCCGGATATGTAGAAGAATGGTGGGTATTAGATTTAAAGAAAGCTCTAAAAGAAGAAGGAAGGATTGAATCTAGACTACATGAATTAATTGAAAATCCTTTTAAATCTAAACCAACTGCGGAGGAGGCAATTCAGATATCTAAAGAGTATAATATTCCTTTACACCCTTTTTTTACAGACTTTTGGGGGAACCTTTCACCTGAAGAACTCTCTACTTTGAGAAAGGCTTTTTTGAATGGTTATTCTTCAACAGAAAAGAAAATTGTTTTAAATTATGAGGAAAGCATTAAAAAAATACTTGAAAAGGCATTCATTGTTCATAAGGTAAGAGATAACAAAATTTTATTCCGCAAGAGTAGGAATCTTGTTTATATTGAAATATTCAATCTTGAAGGAAAAAAAGAAATAAAATTTGAAAAAGAAGATGATATTTTTACCTACTTTTTTAAAATTTCCTCAATACATATTAAAAATAAAGCACCCCATTTCATAGGATCTCGCATGGGTAGACCAGAAAAATCTGAGAGAAAAAGCATGAAGGGTGTTCATGCACTATTTCCTTTAAGTGATAAAGTCGGAAGCTCACGGACGGTAGAAAAAGCACTTGACCTGCAAAAAATAAAGATAGATGTATGCAGAAAGAAATGTCCAAATTGCGGGACGATAAGTATCTTTAATATATGTCCTAAATGCGCCACTCATACTGAACTAGGTTCGATTTGTGAAAAATGTAAAAAGATTTATCCTCCTAGTGAACCGAAAAATGAAGAGAAATGTCCTCAATGTAATGGAAGGCTAGTAGCCTCTAGCGAAGCAATTTTTAATATTAAGAATCATATGAATTTAATTTTACACTCGTTACAGATTCCTTTACCAAAGAAATTAAAGGGTATTTATGGCTTGACTAATCAATTTAAAGTTCCTGAACCATTAGAGAAAGGAATTTTAAGAGCAAAAAATAATGTACTTGTTTATAAAACTGCTGAAATCAGATACGATGCAACTGATATCCCGATAACACACTTTAAACCAGGAGAAATTGGAAGTTCTATCAAAATCCTTAAAGAATTAGGATATTCTCATGATTATAAAGGTGAGCCTTTACGGTATGATGATCAAATAATTGAAATAAAGGTGCAAGATGTTATTCTTTCAGAAGATTGTGGGCAATATTTTGTTAAGGTTGCCAAATTCTTAGATGATGAGTTAGAATATTTTTATAAGATGAGTCCTTTTTATAATTTTGATGAGCCAAAAGACTTAATAGGCCATCTTGTAGTTGGTTTGGCACCACATACAAGTGCAGGAATAATAGGAAGGATAATTGGATTTTCTCCTGCTAGGTCTATCTATGCTCATCCATTCTGGCATAGTTCAAAAAGACGGAATTGTGATGGTGATGAAGATGGTATTATGTTACTATTGGATCCTTTATTAAATTTTTCAAGACATTATTTACCAAATAAAATAGGTGGGAGGATGGATGCGACTTTAGTAATAAGCACTCTTTTAGATCCGAATGAAATTGAACCAGAGGCACACAATGTTGATACAGCATTTCGATACCCATTAGAATTTTATTTAGCCACAGAACAATATAAATCTCCATCAGAAATTGAAGATATCATGAATCTAGTAAACAATCGTTTAGGTACTGCAGATCAATACGAAAATATTGGATTTAACATTCCCACCAGGGATATTAATGAAGGGCCTAAAACTACGGCATATAAGTTATATGAATCTATGGATGAGAAAATAGATGCTCAGTTACATTTAGCTAAGTTGATTAGAGCGGTTGATGCAAAAAAAGTTGCAGAAAAAATACTCTCCACCCATTTCAATCCAGATATTTTAGGTAATTTAAGAAAGTTTAGTATACAGACATTTAGGTGCGTAAAATGTAACTCAAAGTACAGAAGACCTCCACTTTCTAATTCGGGGAAATGCCCTAAATGTGGAAATAAAATAATTTTAACTGTAAATCGCGGTGGGATTGAAAAATATATCTCAAGAGCTTTAAAACTATGCGAAGATTTTAGACTTAACGAATATACAATTCAAAGGATGGAGTTAATTGAAGAATATGTAGAGAGTTTAACCAATAATCCCAAAATTAAGCAATATAAATTAGGAGATTTTTTCTAGATTACTCTATCCCATTGTCGATATCTTTTAAAACGTGGTAACAAATTGCTACGCACCCATTTAAGTTTTCAGGCAAAACTTTATCGGGAGTATCTCGTAGAGAGTGAATATACTTAGAATCTTTATCTGAGTGGAAGAAGATAGTTTGAAATTTTTTCCCAAATCTTCTAGCTTTTCTCCTGAAAATTATATGGTCACTTTTTGGTTCTATTATTTTATTATATCTAGTAATTGGGATATCTAATGAATTTGCGGTGGTTTCTATAAGATTATTATAATCTTTATTCATCTTTTTTCTTAATGGAAATCCTGCTTTATCTAACAATCCAATATAAGTCCCAACCATATCTATATTGATATTTATAGATTTATTTAGATCATATTTTTCTTTTAAAGTACCAAAATGTTGAGCACAAAATTTCTTGGATCCTTTTAAACCCCATTCTTCAGCACCAGGCCAAATAAATAGTAAATCAAAATTTTCTAACGGATCTCTCTGGAAAAATTTAGCTAATTCAATTAATATCGCAACACCACTAGCATTATCTATTGAGCATGAAGAGGGTTTTTCATTAAAAACAAGGTATAGTATTGGAAGTGATACTACTATTCCAAATAAAGAGACTATTGCAATTATATTTATAATATTACTTGGAAGGCTAAAAAGGCTAAAAATATCAAGAGTAAGCCAGATGGAAAATATAATAACAATTAGAATATAAAAAGCAACTATCATTCTATATATCAAAAACATCATAACTTGAAACCGAAAGGGAATGTTTGCTGAAACTGAATCATAATGAGCAGAAAAAATTATGAGAGGTTTTTTTGATTCTTGATTACTTGCAGGTATTTCAGCGTAAATACTTTTAGATGTTTCTTTTTTTATTAAAGTCATTTTCCGTGTTCTTTCAAATAGGTGTTTTATAACAAAGTAAATTACTATTACCAAAATTAACCGAGATAATAGGAGATATGTGATTAGAATTAAATAACTGGTTCTCATTAAGATTCTTGTAGGACCTGTCCAGTGAAAATATTCACGTTTAGAATCAATGTTCTCTTTTCTTAATTCTTCTTCAATATAATCAATAGCCTTTGTTTCTCCGGTAGATGAGGCAGATCTATTAAAAGCCAGTGATTCAACATGTTTTTTGGCTTCATATTCTTTATTTATTAATACACTTGTAATAAAAAACACCAAAAATATCGTAATTTTAATTTTCTTATTTTTCGATCATTATTAAACAAACTAGATGATATTATAGATCTTTCTCAATATTATAACAAGAAAATACAAAAGAATGTCTTAAATATTGCAGGAGGTGGGATTTTCTAAGGTGATCGATATGATCTATATTCAATTTTCGAACCCACGAAGACCTATGTCACTAGAGCCTCAGTCTAGCGCCGTAGACCAATTCCCATTCTAGTATTTTAGAGGTATTCTCTAGTATAATTCTAGAAGATCTATTCTAGAATCTTGGCTACCCCTGCTTTTCTTTTTATTTTTTCTCTCTTCTAATAATTCATTTAGAAAGATTAATTGATAAATTGAAATCTTTAGGACTTTAATATTTTACTATCATTTAAATCCTTTACTCTATCAGTTTAAATATATAATTATAGAAGGTTATGTGAGCTTATTATGAAATTATAATACCTCTAAATGACGGAAGAGAAAGAATTAGATAAACTATTTAGAAATTATCCAAATTAACAAATTAACGATTTAATATCATTAACAAAACTAAGAGATTATTGTTCTATTATAATAAAATCATCAATTCTTGAAGTCTGAAGGATTATCGTTTTCTATAACTTTTTAAGATAAACTTATTATATTAAATAATAAAATTGTAGTTAGGTTAATTTATATTTAAAAACGCTTTGTGATTTCATGTCAGTTGATCGAGATAAACTAGAGGCATTATTAAAGTGGTATAGACAAGAAGTGGGTATAAATTTGATTGCGGCCATAATTGTGAATAGAGAGGGATTGGTAATGGCTGCTCTAAAAGGAGAATCAGAGACGGAAGTGGAGGAAGATGTAATTGGTGGTGTTAGCGCTTTAGTGGAACCTGTTCTAACCAGAATTACAGAAGAGTTCAGCTCAGGTGCTTTTGGAACAGGAACATTTGATACAGAAGAACATCGTATTATTTTTTGCGAAGCAGGATCTGAAGCGATTTTTGTTACTGTTTTAGAGTCAATTGCTATGGTTGATCCTATTTTTCCATATGCCTATTTAGCAGCTGAAAAAATAGCTCGAATTTTTGATGGGAGACCAGTAAGTCCTGTGATTCCTAAACTTTTTTCAGAACAAAATGTTGAAAAGATTGAACGAAAAGTAGATACTCTTCAAAAAATAAAGATTAAATCGGGAGAATATGCCTATAAACTAATCTTAGGGGGGGAAGGAGGAGTAGGAAAAACAAGTATGGTACATCGTTTTGTTGAAAATTCATTTCAAACCGATTATAAATCTACAATTGGGACGTCGATTATGAAAAAGGAATGTGATTTTGAAGGTTTAGAGTCAAAAGTAAGATTTGTACTTTGGGATCTAGCAGGACAGGCCCAATTCAAACGAGTAAGACAATCATATTTATCAAATGCTGAAGCTGGGATTTTAGTATATGATGTAACTCGTCAAGATACTTATGATAAAGTTGAAAATTGGTATAATGAGATAATGGAAGTATCGCCAAAAATTTCCTTAATTTTAGTAGGAAATAAAATAGATTTAGAAGAAGAAAGGGTGATTTCCACTGAAACCGGAGAGAGTTTAGCTAAAACTTTAAATCTTTCCTATATAGAAACTTCAGCAAAAACAGGTGAAAATATAAATGATGCATTTAACATGCTTGCCCTTCAAATAATAAAACAATATGTTTTCACTGAAGATGTATAAAAAGAGCCTCTGGGGGGAATTGAACCCCCGACCGAATCATCTGATCGCTTGAATCACGTGATCAATTGATTACGAATCAATAGCTCTACCACTAAGCCACAGAGGCATAGTAATTTTTAAAAATATAAGTTTATTCAGAAACAATAATTGTTAAAAAATTATAAAATTTATCTAATGAGTGACAATCCTCAAATAGGAAACCTAGGAGAATTAAAATTAATAAAAATTATTGAACAATTGGTAAAAGAGAAGACTGGAAAATTATTGATTAGAGATGACGCTTTTTTTTTTGATCTTCCTGAGAGTGAGTTTAAGGAAAATTTAGTTCTAAATTCAGATATGCTTGTATCTTCTACTGATGTACCACCACAGATGAATTCGTATCAAATTGGTAAGAAATCTGTTATTATGAATATTAGTGATTTGTTAGTAAAGGGAGTTAAACCCAGGGGAATCATCATATCTTTAGGTTTACCAAAAGTACTTAAAAAAACCAATTTCTTAGATATTATAAATGGGATAATTGATAGTTCTTTAAAATTTAATCTTGTACTTATTGGGGGAGATATTAATGAAACAGAAGAAATTATTATAAATCCTACAGTATTTGGCTTTGAGATGCCTTCAAATATTATTTTAAGAGAAGGAATTAAAGTTGATGATATTTTAGTGATTAACAAAAAATTCGGATTAACTGGTGTCGGTTTTGAAATTCTCTTACATAAAAAAGACCCTAATCAGTTTTTAAATTATAGTAGATCCATCAAAAGTGTTTTAGAGCCAGAGGTTTCAGGGATAGAAGCACATATTTTATCCAAAAGAAAGTTGGCAACATCAAGTATTGATTCCTCTGATGGATTATCGAAATCTTTACTGGACTTAATGATATCTAATCCAAATATAGGATTTGAAATTGATTTTAATGAAGATTTAATTGATGATGAGGCAATTAAGTATTCTCAGGAGTTTAGCATTCGTTTGGAAGATCTTGTTTTTAATGGAGGAGAAGAATATATTCACTTATTTACATTGAGTGAAAAAGATTTTTCTAAGGCAAAAAAAGAGATTGAACAAAAAGGTGGAAAGCTTATTAAAATAGGTAGGGTTATACCTGAAGAATATATCTATGTAATGAAAGATAATAAAAAAATTGAATTAAAAAGTTATGGCTTTGCTCATTTCAATTAATAAGCTTGAATTAAGAATTCTGGTTTACAAAACATTCAATCAGCAGTAGATAGACACTCTATAAAATAAAATTTTTAAACTATAATTGATTTATTTCATACACCTTTTGTAAATGTAAACAAAGAACTATAGGTATGGGCTATTAGCGCAGGCAGGTAGCGCGGCAGGCTTTTAACCTGAAATTTATTAGATGGTCTCTTATAGAAAGGAAGGTCAGGGGTTCAATTCCCCTATAGCCCGTTTAATGTTTTATTATTTTTGTTTTCATATTGAATTTCTATTTACATTTCAAGAAATATTTATGAAATGTCTAAGGTTATACATATATAAAGATTCTCCACAACATTTTTTATTATGGAAGATATAGAATTAAAATTACCCTCCGATGAACCTGAGCAGCTATTAGTTAAATCACAAGATAATAGTAATCCTAATTATGGATGTGAGCCAGAAAAAAGAGATATAGCTAATCATTTACAGTATGGAGTAATTAATTTAGATAAACCAAGTGGTCCAACTAGTCATGAGGTAGTATCATGGGTTCGTAAAATATTAGGAATTTCGAATGCAGGACATGGTGGTACTTTAGATCCAAAGGTTACAGGTGTTTTACCCTGTGCTCTTGGAAAAGCTACAAGAGCTTTATCATCATTATTGAATGCTGGAAAGGAATATGTTGGCATAATTTATTTACATTCTCCCGAGAACCGTACCAGAATTGAAAAAATATTTAAATTATTTAGTGGTAAAATATATCAGAGACCTCCTTTAAAATCCTCAGTAGTAAGAAGACTTAGGATAAGAGAGATATATTATAACCAAATTATTGAAGTGAAAAATAAGCACGTTTTATTTAGAATTGGGTGTGAAGCAGGTACCTATATTCGGAAATATTGTTTTGATATTGGAGAAGCTCTTTGTTCAGGAGCACATATGTTAGAATTACGAAGAACAAGAGTAGGAAATTTTAAGGAAAACTATAAGCTTATTACCCTCCAAGATCTAAAAGATGCTTATACAATTTATCAATTGGAGAATGATGAAACCTATCTAAAAGAAATTGTTTTTCCAATGGAAAAAATGGTGTCCCATCTACCAAAAATCTATATTCGAGATACGGCTGTCGATGCTATTTGCCATGGTGCTGATTTAGCTTCAGCTGGTATATGCTATATTGACGCTAGAATAAAACCTAACATATTAGTTGCTTTAATGACTTTAAAAAAAGAGTTAATTGGATTTGGCACTTCATTAAAAAGTGCTATGCAGATTTATAAAGCTAAATCAGGTATCTTAGTAAAAACTGATAAGGTTTTTATGAATAGAGGAGTTTATCCTCGTTGGAATGAAAAAAAATAGAGAAAGTATTTCTATACCGTTATTTATTATGGTTAATAATAATCAACATTATTTTGATGAATCTCCTGATGTGAAAGTTAAAATTCATACAATTTCAGAAAGCTTAAGAAGGCATCTCTATATCTTTAAAACGATTACCGGGGTTTTCTCTTTTAGTAAAATAGATCTAGGAACTAAAGTTTTAATTGAAAATATGATCCTTCCAGAGAAACCTGGAATTTTTCTCGATTTGGGGTGTGGATATGGCCCTATTGGCATTGTACTAAGCTATGAATCACCTGATAGTATAGTGTATTTGCTCGATATTAATAAACGTGCTATTTGGTGTGCTAAAGAAAATATACAAATAAATCTAAAGATTACAAAAAAGAATGTGTTCACATTGCAGGGAAATTATTTCGAACCAATCAAAAAGAAGAATTTACAATTTGATGGAATTTTCATGAATCCTCCCTTACGACAAGGTAGAAAGGACTTCTTAAAGTTATTTGATACTATCTCTGATTACCTGAAACCACAAGGTTCATTTCAATTTGTAATTAGAAAGAAAATGGGAGCACCATATATTTTAGACTATATCACTAAAAATTATCCAAATAATATCACCGAGATCCTTTGTAAAAGAAGTGGATATTGGGTGTTCAGGTTTGTATGAAGGAGAGAACATCTTTTTATCCTTCAAAATTTAATATAAAATAGGAAAAATTGGTAAAATTTTTTAGAAATGTTATATTTCTTTTATTATTAATCGTATTTTATGAGGATTTTTCCTTGACTAAGAAAAAAAGAATTGATGTCTTATTACATAAATTCGTTCCCCCACATATTCTTTTAACTAAAGAAGAAACTTTAGAACTCTTAGATAAATATAAAATAGAAGTAACTGATTTACCTCAAATATTTGAAAAAGATCCAGTGGCGGTTGCCATCGGAGCTAAGGAGGGGGATATTATTAGAATAATCAGAGATTCAGATACGACAGTAAGATCTATAGATTACTATCGGTATGTGAAAAAGGAAAAAGCGTAAATTAGTTTTGAACAAATATAAAAATTATATATTTTGGAAGAATAGAATTGAGTACCGAAAAATTATCTAATGAAGATAAGTGGATTGTGTTAAAAAGTCTTTTTGATGAGAAGGGGCTTGTTCGACAACATCTAGATTCTTATAATGATTTCATTGAGCATGAAATGCAGGCGATTGTCGACGAATCTGGGGAGGTAATACCTGACATCCCTGGTTTTAAGATTAAATTTGGTAAAATTAAAGTAGGAATGCCAAAAGTTCGAGAAGCTGACGGAGCTACGATGGAGATTACTCCGATAGAAGCCCGCATAAGAGAATTGAGTTATGCTGCAGATATTACTTTAGAAATGACCCCTATCACGATAGATGAACGCACACAGAGAGAAGAGGCAGAAGAAACATTGGATATATACATAGGAAAGATTCCAATAATGTTAAAAAGCTGCCGTTGTCCCTTAGAAAGTCTATCTGAGCAAGAATTAATTAATAGGGGTGAAGATCCATTAGATCCTGGTGGTTATTTTATAATAAATGGTACCGAACGAGTTTTGGTAACTCAAGAAGATTTAGCACCCAATAGAATCCTTGCAGAGGAAGCAAGTAGAAGTTCTAGTGCTACTCATCAAGCAAAAGTATTTTCCACGAGAAGTGGTTTCCGTGCTCCAGTTACAATCGAGAGGAAGAAGGATGGGAACCTAAGAGTATCATTTCCTTCAGTTCCGGGAAAAATTCCCCTAGCGATCCTTATGAGAGCATTAGGTCTACATTCAGATAGAGAAATTTTTGAAGCTATATCTGAAAATGATGAAATTCAAAAAGAATTAATCCCTGTTATCGATGTTGCTTCTGAAATTCAGGTATTAAAAGATCCAGAGAAATCTCAACAAAATGCTCTTGATTATATTGGAAAAAGAGTTGCTATCGGGCAGACTAAAGATTATCGTATTAGAAGAGCTCTTCAGGTTTTAGATAGATATTTATTACCGCATATTGGAAATGCTGAAGAAGATAGAATCAAAAAGGCGTATTACTTAGGGCAAATGGCTCAAAAAGTAATGGAACTTGCTCTAGGTTTAAGAGAGCCAGATGATAAAGACCATTATTCAAATAAGAGGTTAAAATTAGCTGGTGAGTTATTTACCGGTTTATTTAGGGTTGCATTTTTAAATCTCGTTAAGGATATTAAGTATCAACTAGAAAGAACAGCGGTTCGAGGAAGAGCACCCAATATAAAGACAGCAGTTAGAGCAGATGTTATTACTGAAAGAATTAGACACGCTTTAGCAACAGGAAATTGGGTTGGAGGAAAAGCAGGTGTGAGTCAATTATTAAATAGACAAAATCATGTTGGAACATTAAGTCATCTTAGGAGGGTTATATCCCCTTTAAGTCGTAGTCAACCTCATTTTGAGGCTAGAGATCTACATCCAACACAATGGGGAAAAATTTGTCCAGCAGAAACTCCCGAAGGACCCAATTGTGGGTTGGTTAAAAACCTCGGATTAGCTTCGATAATATCTGTTGGTACTGATGAGAGAATTATTGAAAACATATTATTTGATTTAGGAGTTATTCCCATAAATGAAGTAAAAAATGTGAGAGGGGATAAGGTAAAAGTATTTCTTAATGGAAAATTGGTTGGGATTCATCAACAATATAACCCCTTTATTAGACAACTTAGAGAAAAAAGAAGAAAAGGAGAAATTGGGCAACATGTAAACATAGGGTATTATCATGATTCTAAAGAAATACAAATTAACTGTGATGCGGGAAGAGCCACAAGACCCCTTTTTGTATTAAAAAATAAAAAACCTTTGATAATAAAGGAAGATATTGAGAAATTACGACAAAATAAATACATCTGGTCTGATCTTGTTCAAAAAGGTGTAATTGAATATTTAGATGCTGAAGAAGAAGAAAACGCGTATATAGCAATGTTTGAAGAGGATGTAACTAGTGAGCATACCCATTTAGAAATTTCTCCTGCAGCGATTCTCGGTATCTGTGCTTCAATTATTCCTTTTCCAGAGCATAATCAATCACCAAGAAATACTTATGAGGCGGGAATGGTAAAACAAGCTTTAGGTCTATGGGCTGCAAATATGCATCTTAGGCTTGATACTAGAGGTCATACCTTACATTATCCTCAGCAACCCCTTGTAAAAACAAGCCCTATGGAGATAATCGGAATTAACAAGCGACCAGCGGGACAAAATTTCATTATTGGAATGATGAGTTTTGAAGGATTCAACATTGAAGATGCAATAATTATTAATAAAGCATCTATAGAAAGAGGACTTGCTCGCAGTCATTTTTTTAGAACTTATGATGCTGAAGAAAGGAAATATCCTGGAGGAGAAGTTGATAAATTTGAGATCCCAGAAAGAGGTGTTAGAGGATTTAAATCAGCTGAATCTTATCGGCTTTTATCGGAAGAAGACGGGATAATAGAACCTGAAACCCAAGTAAATGGTGGAGATGTGCTTATTGGGAGAACATCTCCTCCAAGATTCATTAAATCTTATGAAGAATTTGAATTGATGCAACCCAATCGGCGTGAAACTTCAAAAAATATGAGACATAATGAAAAAGGAATAGTTGATACTGTAATTATTTCTGAAACAGTAGATGGTAATAAATTAGTAAAAATAAAAGTAAGGGATCTCAGAATCCCAGAGTTAGGTGATAAATTTTCTTCTAGACATGGTCAGAAGGGTGTTCTTGGATTAGTGGTGGAACAATCTGATATGCCCTTTACCTCTTCAGGTGTGATTCCTGATATCATTGTGAATCCACATGCTATGCCCTCTAGAATGACTCTCGGTCAATTATTTGAAGGAATAAGTGGTAAAATTGCCTGTATTAATGGAAAATTAAGTGATGCTACCGCTTTTGAATGGACAGATATAACTGAACTTCAGGAGTTATTAGTGAACTCTGGCTTTGAATTCAATGGTAGAGAAGTCATGTATAATGGATTTACAGGAGAAAAATATGAAGCAGGTATCTACTGTGCACCCATTTATTACCAAAAATTGTATCATCTAGTCGCAGACAAACTCCATGCTAGAGCTCGTGGTCCCGTACAAATTTTAACAAGGCAACCAACAGAAGGTAGAGCAAGAGAGGGAGGGTTACGTTTTGGAGAAATGGAACGAGATTGTCTTGTAGGACATGGATCAGCATTACTACTAAAGGAGAGATTATTAGATGAGTCAGATAGAACAGTTATCTTAGTATGTGAAAAATGTGGACTACTTGCTGTATATGATCGAAATCGAGATAAGCGGTATTGTCCTGTATGTGGAGAGAGCACAGTAATATCAAAGGTTGTTTGTTCATATGCTTTCAAACTATTACTACAAGAAATGATGAGTTTAGGGTTAGCACCTCGGCTTAAATTGAAAGAAAAAATATAAGAAATTTACTTAGTTTATTCCAAATTTTTTAATTGATTTTCTTTTTTATCTCTTTTAAAAAAATGAAAAAAAAAAGTTTTTAAATTACTCTATTAATTTAAAATCCGAAACCTAAAAACGTATAAAGTTCAGGTATTAAACAATAAAGTACGTACAAAATAAACAGAGTCAATAAAGAAACCCACACAGATTTATCCCATGGTAGATCGATTAAAAACTTTACAAGAACTAATAAAATAAGAAATCCAATAATCGGTGTTAGATTCGTCAAGTAGTTAACACCTCCATCATCAAATACATTCCTAATTTCAGCTAAAGCATCTCCAATAGCACTTAATACTGTGTTAATTGCGTTTAAAACAACGGGTAGCAGCAAAACTATAATGAATGCAAGAATTGCTATCAAGAATTTTTTGTCAGAAGCTTTTGTTTTCGATTCTAAGAGAAGTACCACTATAAATATTATTAAGAATACAATAACCGTCGCTAGTATTAACCATAAGATAAAAAATAGGGGTTCAGCATCTTGAAATAACATTTTTATGACCTTAGTAATATTTTTTTTTTAAATACAGTAATAAAAATAAATGAGTTCTTCTTTTTTAAAGGTTGAGTTCTGAAAGTATAAGCAAAATGAATATAAAACTACTTCATTTAAGAATTCTATTCATATACCTTAAATTCCCCAATTCAACAAGAAGAAGTGAATAGAGAATCCTAGGAATACCGATGCGACAATTATGCTAATTACTGATAATTGAACTGATTTTTCTCTGCCGTATCGTGTATAAATTACTAAAATTGCCAATGCAGTTAGCCCTATAAATAAAAAAAACCATGCTAATACCCATAATAACAACGAAGGAATTTGAGCCATTTACAGAAGACCAATTTTTTTTATAACTAGTATTTGTAAGTTATGATGGATTTTTTTTTAATTTTATTGATGAGTAAAATTTAAAATAATAATTTTTTGATAATTATTAAATACATTCTATTTAATAATTAATCAAAGATTTTTGTATGATTAAGATGCATTTTCTAAAAAAGATAACGGAGTCTCCAATTTTAAAGAATCCTGCTGTAGAACATCAAGATATTCATCGTCATTTCTATAGGTATTCCAAAGGAGAATTTATAGGTCCCGCACTAAAAATAACTAAAACCAACACTCGAATAACTTTAAAAGGTAGCCATGAATATGAAGATGTAATTCTGGAGGCTGTAGCGAACACAATTTCTCAAGATGAATTCGAAATTAAAGGAGTTTTAATTTCTGGCAGTGATATTAGCGATCTAATTACTAACCTAGGTTTCAATTGGACTATTAAAAAGTCATCAGGACAGACGAAGAATTATAAAGCAAATGTTCTAAGTAAAACAACTAGAGGTACGTTTCTTGAAAGTATCGAAGCTTTTAGAAAAACTAGTTATTATTTAATTTCCTTCAATATAAGCCCTACATGTAAGGTTTCTACCAAGAAAAATATTCCACAACCTTCTAAAAAGAAGGTTGAGGAAGATGATATAAATAAAAGGATTCAGTTCTGTACAGGTATTATGAACAACACTGAACAAAACTTAAAAAAGACCTTAGAACTTGTCTTATCAGATTTTAAATCCGAGCTTCCAGAGAAATGGAAAAATATTATTATTTCAAATAATTATAGGATTAATGATATCGAATTACCTGATGACGTGGATAATTGGGGATTAAAAAGAATATTAGCCATAAGAAAAGCGAAATTATTTCGATCAGTGGATATAGATGGTGAAATTATCGAAAAGCAATACAATATTGTTGTCTAACTTTGGAGGTAAGGGTATTTAATTTTTAAAAAAACTTAATTCTTATAATAAATAATTAATTATCAACTAAATACTAAATTTAAACAAGGTAGAGCTGTATTACAGAATTAAATCCTTTTCTAAAATCATTCCTCTATATAATTGCCGGAGATATTGGAGTATATGTTGGAATGGAACTTCTAAATTCTGAATCTCAAGATATAACCGATGAGGACATTACCGAAAATATAAAACGTCAGATTAAGGATACAGAAATTGACTTCGAACCTGATGATACCGAGGTTTTAAAGCTAAATTCCGTACGTAAAACGCTTTATAAATTATATTCAGAAAAATTAGCTCAATTTAGACGAATACGAGACAAATCTACAGGATGGTTTATTTATTACTGGTGGCATGAATTCGATTTACTTGAAGAGATCCTTATTGAAAAGAAAAAATTAGTAGAAAATAAACTTAGAGAGAGATTAAGTTTTGAGGAAAACAATTATTTTTTCATTTGTAAAACCTGTCAAAATATCAATGTTAAGTATAATTTTGATGAAGCTTTTGAACTTAACTTTAGATGTCCTGATTGTGGTAATCCTTTAGAAGCTCAGGATAATCAAAAAATTATTGATTTTTTAAGAGAAAAAATCGCATTAAATCAAGATTTTAAGATTTCAATTGATTGAGTCTTTGAGCAAATCAATAAAAATTCAGTATTATTGACAATAGTTTTAAATTTATTATAAATTGGGTTCTTTTGATGGATAATATAATTAGGTTTGGAACTTGTACAAAAGATTGTTATGGATCATGTGTATTTCAAGGTTTTTGGGACGATACTGCTCTAGAGGAGAAGTTACTATATACCAAACCTCTTAAAAATCATCCCTTTACCAATGGTTTCTTTTGTCCCAAATATAAAAATAGGCAAAAATTATTATATCATCCAAGTCGTATAAAGAAACCCTTAATTAGAACTGCATCAAAGCCAAATAATAAATTCGAAACCATTTCCTCTCAACAAGCATTAGATATTATTACCAAAAAAGTTATGGATCTCATTGAACACCAAGAACAGAGTTCAATTATCGGTGCGTACTATGCGGGTAATTCCGGATTAATATCTATGTATTCACCATTAAGGTTTTTTAATAAGATTGGAGCCACAATTACCAATGCCGGATTATGTAATGAAGGTGGATGTGAAGGATTATCAAAGATATTTGGAACATATTCAATTACCAATCCATTACAAATAACTAACTCAGAAACTCATTTAATTGTGGTTTGGGGAAGTAACCTTTCAGAAAGCAATAATCATGCTTATTATTTAGTTAAACAAGCAATAAGAAATAATACTAAGTTGGTAGTAATTGATTCACGGAATACTAATATTGCCAAGAAATCCAATTGTTTTCTGCAACCTTATCCAGGCACAGAACATATATTAGTTAAGATCATCATAAAACACCTCATTAAATTAGATGTATATGATACTGATTTTCTAAAAAAAAATGTGGGTTCATACACCTCAATTTTTTCAAAAATTGAAAAGTTTGATGATAATGAATTATTGGTTAAAATAGGAATCGAACCTCAGGATCTTAAAAATTTTGTTGACTTATTAGTTGAAAACAAGCATCATACATTATTCTTGATTGGGTTTGGGGTACAGAAAGATTTTTATGGAGGAAGAATCCTTCAAACTATTGCATTTATTCAAATATTACTTGGTAATATTGCCAAACCTGGATCTGGGATAATTTATTCTCAGAGTGATTTTGTAAAACCTATAACAACACCACTTTTGGAATATATTACTCAATCTAAAAAATATCCTCCTTCACGAGAAATCCCTCTGATAAGTCTTGGTAAAATATTATCAGAAGAGGATTTTAGTCTCATTTTTATCTATAATTTCAATCCAGTGAGTTCTTTACCTAATCAAAATTTAGTAAGAGAAGCTCTCTTAGATAAAGATTTATTCGTTGTAGTTTTAGATTTATTTTTGAATGAGACTACGAATTACGCAGATATCGTTATACCCGCTAAATTTGATTTAGAGGTAAGTGATTTGGTAAGTCCATACTATATTCCCAGTTTATCTCTGAATGTAGGCGGTCCATGTCCTTATATAGATTGTATGTCAAATTATGAATTTTTTCAACAATTAGCATGGAAAGTTGGTTATAATGAGACTCCTATTTTTAGAGAAACACAAGAAGAATTATTTTTTAAAGGATTAGAAACGTTACCAGCGAGAATTCATAAAGATCTGATTTCTACAGGGTATCATTTATTGTTTGATCGATCTCAAATCCCATATAATGATCTTAACTTTCCTACTCGAAATAATAAAATCAATGTTCGACATATTAAATTCAATTTTGGTGAAGATGACTTAAAACGGAGGTTAACCCATAAATTAAATGAATTTATTCTTATTTCACCTTCTCATACTTCTTTTTTACATTCTCAATTAGGTCAATTGAATTCGGTATATTTTGATGATTTTGGGAAAGTATTTTTAAATCCAAAAGACATAAAGAAAATTAATTTCCAAGGAAATGATTTAGTGGAAGTGTATAATGAATACGGGTCTGCGGATTATATACTTGCTGAGCTCGAATCTTTGAAACCAGGGGTTGCATTAATCTATTCTGGTGCATCATCACCCTATAATACACAATCTAATGTAAACCTTTTTACTCCCGATATACCTGAAGAATCTGGGCTTTCAGGAGCCTATAATTCAACAAAGATCCAAATTCAAAAAAGAAAATAATAAAAGGTATATAAAAGCTCAATATTTCCGATTTTTTGTATCAATAATGAGAAAATGTTGGTTAAGAATCTGAATCTTTACTTCTTTTTTTAATGAATGCAATGTCTCCTAATGAACTGCCCCCTGATCGTTTCATAAACTTAGTTTCCTGAATATTAATCTCAGGATCATTTGGTTTCTTTATTAACTGAATATTATAGATTTTATATATTTTCTTAGCAAGTTTAACTGTAGGTTCAACTTTTCCAGCTTCTATTCTCCTTAGCAATGATGGTTTTTCGTTTAATTTTTGAGCAAACTGATCTTGATTTAAGTTTAGATTGGTTCTAGCATTTCTAATCTTCTTAGCATAATCTGCAACAATTTCTAACTCTTCAACGTCTTTTGATTTTACTCTTTGCTTCTTTGAGATTGTTTGAGGTTTAACATGGCTTGTATTTTTGGAATGAATATTAGAAGGGGGTCGGTAGATTTTTTTCCCATGTTGAGCGCAATTATCACATACAACAATTTTGGCACCCTCTATTAAAACCCTTTGACCCCTTCCCCAAATGATACCTCCACATATTGGGCATTCTTTATCTAAATCATTATAGCGGGATTTTGGCATTTAATCAACACGAGTGTTAGAAATTTATAGAATCTTCTTTCATATATAGAAGGTATTCGAGAGCTCTTATAATTTACGATTTTTAACCCATTATATTTTATAATCTATAAATTTTTTAAAAAACGAGATTTTAAAGAAATAGTAAAGTGATAACCTTAAATTTAAATGAATAGAAGTTTATTATTAAATTAAAGCACTTTCATAGGAAGAATAGAAAACAGACATAAGATGGAGTATAATTTTCTTGACGACAACTAAGGATAAGAGGAAGAGAGAAGAAACTAAAGATGGCGAGTATTTGATAACTTATACTAGACATCTTGAGAAAAGATTAAGAAATTTAGAAACAGAAAAGCAATTATTAGATGCAGAGAGATTAAGATTAGAACAAGAACTTCATAGTTTAAGAAATGAAATTGATAGACTAAGAGAACCACCATTAGTTTCTGCAACAATTATAGATTTCATTGATGATAAAGGAAGGGCTATTGTAAAAAGTTCTACAGGACCAAGTTTTGTGGTGAATGCAAGTAGAAAAGTGAAAAATGAAAAATTAGTACCAGGCATGAGAGTTGCCTTAAACCAGAGAACATTCGCCATAATGGAAGTTTTACCAACAAAATTAGACCCTTTTGTAAAGGGGATGGAAGTAATTGATTCAATTCCAGACATTTCTTATGCAGATGTTGGAGGATTAGAGGAACAACTACAAGAAGTTAGAGAAACTGTTGAATTACCATTAAAGAAACCTCACCTATTTGAAAGAATAGGAATCGAACCACCTAAAGGTGTTTTATTATATGGATCCCCAGGAACAGGTAAGACATTATTAGCAAAAGCAGTCGCTCACGAAACAGAAGCAACATTTATTAGAATTATTGGATCTGAACTAGTTCAAAAATTTATTGGTGAAGGTGCTCGCTTAGTTCGAGAAATTTTTAATTTGGCAAAAGAAAAAGCTCCTACCATATTATTTATTGATGAATTAGATGCAATTGGTTCTCAAAGATTAAAAATAGCAACGTCTGGAGATCGAGAAGTTCAGAGAACTTTAATGCAACTACTTAGTGAATTAGACGGTTTTGAACAACGAGGTGATGTGAAAATAATCGGGGCTACAAATAGGGTTGATATTTTAGATCCCGCTTTGCTGAGACCTGGTAGATTCGATCGTATGATAGAATTTCCTATTCCTGATGATGAAGCAAGGAAGGCTATTTTTAGGATTCACACACGAAGATTGAATATAGAAGAAAAAGTAGACTTCAATAGGTTGGTACAATTAACAGAAGGGGCAACTGGAGCAGATATAAAAGCGATCTCTACAGAAGCAGGTATGTTTGCAATTCGAAAAGATGCTGAGATAATTAGCAGCAAAGATTTTATTGATGCTGTTGATAAAGTTATGAATAAAGTTCGAGATAAATGTATTGAATCTAGGTTATACTCATAGAAAGTATTCATTATAAATTATTTATTTCTTATTTGCTTTTTTTTCAATATAACTAATATTTCTAATATTTACTAGAAATGGATCAAAAGTTTTTATTAGGTTTAAGACAAGTAACAGCAATTTCAGATTACCAATTTGGGAAAGATGTTACTGATATCTTATTTGATGATCTCCAAAATATACATCTTGAACGATCTCGTACCACGAATAAGATAAGATATATCTATCACAATGATAGTTTAATGCTTACATTAAGACCTACTAATGGTTTTTTTACATTGAGCCTTTACTCTGCTAACCGTATAATTAAGAATTGTACAATCCCAAAGTTGAGAGTGATAGTTTTAACTGAAATCTCAGAGTTTATTAAGAAAGGTAGAAATGTGTTTTGTAAACATGTTGTTGATGTTGATCAGAACTTAAGACCATTAGATGAAGTTATAGTTGTTGATCAAAATGATAAATTACTTGCAGTTGGAAGACTAATGTTACCCGTAAGCTACGTAAAATCTTTTTCCAGTGGGATTGCTGTTAATGTTCGAAAAGGAGTATATAAATCAAAAATTTAATTTGTAAGTTATTATATTATTACATAAAAATTACTTTTTAAAGTGAAGATTTTGGTAAAACTACCAAAAGAAATGCAAGATAAGATAAAAAATAAGCCTAAACGCCCGCAACCAGCGGTTAAAAGAGAAGGAGCTCAATTTGGAACTAGACAAATGCGAAGAAAAATGCAGCAACAAGGTATAGAGATGGATCAAATTGATGCGACAAGAGTTATAATCGAAGGAACAGAAAAAACATTAATATTAGAACAACCTGAGGTGGTTCTAATGAAACAAGCAGGACAAGAGATATATCAAATTATAGGACAAGCAGAAGAAGTATCCTCTGATGATCTTACGGTTGTTTCAGATACTAAAATTGAGGATGAACCAATCGTAGAAGAGATAGATTTTAAACCAACCATTACAGAAAATGATATTATGCTGGTAGCTGCTCAGGCAAATGTGGATCCAAAAGAGGCAGAAATTGTGTTAAAAGAATGTGATGGGGATATTGCAAAGGCAATTCTATTTCTAAAAAATAGACCTTAAGAGATGTTCTTTTTTTAAAAACAAGAAATAATAAAGATTAAGAATTATAAAATTTTAATATTCAAAAAGAAGCATATTTGATAAGAAATGTCGAAAGTTAGGGAAAAAAAGGTTGATCCTCAGAAAGGTCTTTTAGAATTAGATGTTAAATTTGAAAAAATTATTCAATTTTCTGGTTGGGTATTCTTATTTGCTTTATGTCTTTTTATGGGAGGTTGGGTTGTACTTGATACAGTTCTCAATATTGTTGATTTAAATTTAAACGCTATGACCTTCAGTCTTATAATCTTTACTGGTACAAATTCAGCTGTAAGTTTTGGTTTAGCATCAAAAATTAAAAATGACAGAACTAAAAAAAGGCAAATCCTTGTTGATTGGTTAGTAGGAGAGTTTTTGTTGGCTATGTTTTCTATTTTTGCTGTAGCCGCATATCAGTGGTAAACTTCTGCTTCTTTTGAAATGTTATAATATATCAATTGAATATATATAATTTTATTATTTATAGTCTTCCCTAGCAGGATTGAACACATCAATCACTTCAGAATCTTCCAAAATAACAGCCCCATGTTTTTCATTTGAATCAAATATATAACTGTCACCTTCTTTTGCTATAAAATCTCCTTCTTCAGTAAGAAATTTTAGTTTTCCCTTTAATACATACCCTGTTTGGTGTTCTTTATGAGAATGTATGGGGATATTGGCATTTTTTTCGAGTGTAAAATGACATAACATAAGATTGTTGTTATATATTAGTGTTTTTCGAAACACTCCTTCGAAAGTTTTTATTGGTTGAACACTATTTCTTCTCATAATATTTTTTGACATTATAAATTCAACTTAAGAAAGGAATTTGATAAATTTTTTTGTTTAAATAAAAACAACACTAGTTTTAATATATTTCATTAATTAAGAATTGCGGAGGAACTATAATCTCTTCGACATAATTTTGTATTAGTAACAAACACCAAGATAATAAATTAGAAATCAATTAGACTCCAAAAAATTATGAATCTTAATCAAGTCTATGTAAACAAGGTAAGAAATTGCACATAAACCATTAATAAAATAACTTTAAATTGGAGAAACAAATAAATTTTTATATCAAAAGAGGTAAAATATTTACGACAATAAAGAATTAATAAAGCTCTTATTTCAGATCACACCACCGACAAAATTTTGTAATTTTATCTTCATTAGATGATAGTTCTTTATTGTTAATGATTATTTGAAATTGAAAAAAGAGATGTAATCCCGTGGTATTGTTATCCGATCCTAAAATTTTAGATAAAAAAAAAAATGAAAAAGTTAGTAGAACCTATTTAACTAAACTATTACCTCAAGTGTTTAGGACAGAAGGAGATGTTGTACCATTTGATCCTGTCAAAATCGAAAATAGTCTTATTAGAGAAACAGGTTTAGATCGAGAATCTGCTGACAGAATCACTGAACTTGTTGTAAGAAGAATTATTTCTTCAGGAATCAAATTTCTTTCGGGACCTCACATTAGAGAAATTGTATGTTCAATTTTATCAGAAGAACATTTTGAAGAAGAACGAAAAATATACACTAGAATTGGTATGCCTTTGATGGATTATGAAGCTATACTTGAGTATGGTGTTGACGAAAATGCAAACCAAGACATGAATCCTGAAAGTATCCATCACTGGGCAGCAAATAGGATTTCTGATGAATATGCCTTATTACGAATTTTAGATTCAGAAGAAGCACACGCTCATTTATTTGGAGATATTCATATTCATATGCTTCGATATTTTGATTTACGCCCTTTCTGCCAAGAATGGGATCCACGAATGATTCTCGAACATGGATTACCCCCTGTAGACAGTTGGGCTCATTGCAGCAAATCTGGTCCTGCGGGAAGCCTGCGAGTTGCAGTTACACATTTAGCTAAATGGTTAGGCATCATTCAAGGTGAATTTAGTGGCGGGCAGGGATACGATTATATAACTACTTTTTTAGCCCCTTATGCACGTTCAATATCAGATAAAGAAATAGAACAATCAATGCAGTGTTTAATCTATGAGACAAATCAAATTTTTGCGGCGAGAGGTGGACAGGTCCCGTTCACTTCTATATCGTGTACTCCCACTGTTCCTGATGGTTTATATGATATACCTGCAATTGGAGCTTATGGTAAAATAGTAGGGACATATGGAGATTATAAGGATGAATGCCTTAAACTTTTTGATGCTCTAACTGAAGTATATATTCAAGGTGATCACAATGGAAAACTCTTTGCGTTCCCTAAACATGAAATTAAGATCAAAAAGGAATGGTTAAAAGAATTTGAGCCATCATATTTGAAATTGATGGAAGAAGTTGCTAAAATGGGAACACCGTATTTTTTAAACATGTGTCCAGATTGGATGCCAGATGAAATTCATAGCCAATGTTGTCGAAAATTTTTAAGTGGAAATCAAATAATAGAACAATGTATTCTTGATCCAGAAGAAAGAAAAAATGCTAATGTTTGGGAAAATTATGTTACAATTGGTTCTTTACAAAGTGTTAGTTTAAATTTACCTCGTTATGCTTATATATCCAAAAATGAAGATGATTACTTTAATATATTAGATAGAAAAATGGAATTATCAGCCCAAATACTAAGAAAGAAGTGGAGATTGATGGAAAAACGGTTAAAAACTGGTCATTTACCTCTTTGTAGTGGTAAAATAAATGGAAAACAAATTTTTAATATCAATGATCAGAATCTCTCGATAGGATTTACTGGATTAAACGAGGCTGTAAAAAGTATAACCGGGTATGAATTACATGAAAATGAATCTTCTTATAATTTAGGAAGAAAAATCTTAAGTTATATGGTTGCTAAGTGTAATAACATGACAGAAAAGGATAATAAATATTATTCTTTATGGGAACAACCAAGTGAATCAACAGCCAATCGTTTAGCTAAACTAGATTTGAAGCATTATCCGAATAAAGCTATTCCTCAGTCAAATGGTATTGCAGCTTATTATACAAATTCAGATCATATTAGATATGATGCAAATATCCCATTATCAGAAAGAATAAAAAAACAGGGAGAATTCCATCCGATAGTAAATGGAGGGGTTATTACTCATATTTGGCTTGGGGAACAAAAACCAGACATTCATGGGCTATGGGAATTAACGAAGAATATCTGTCTAAATACAAATACTGCTTACTTTGCATACACAATTGATTTTATTTACTGCCCTTCATGTAGAAAAATGATTAAAGGCGCCCAATTTATCTGTCCTCTCTGTAATTCTGAGGATGTAAGGGTATATTCTAGGGTTACTGGCTACTATAGCGAAGTAAATCGGTATAATCCAGGTAAAAGAGCTGAATGGGAGGCTCGTAAACGAGAATATCTTGTTCATTAAAATTTTATTTTTTAAATATTCTCATTCATTTATTGATATATGGAGATAAAGAATTCACTTAAAGAAATTCAAAAAGTTGTTGATAGATTTATTCACAAACACGGTGGTTATTGGGCGCCTCTATCAATGGTGAGTGCTGTAATGGAAGAATTAGGCGAAGTGGCGAGAGAAATAAATTCTCTTGAAGGGTATAAACCTAAGAAACCTATTAGAAAAAATTCAAATCTTGGAGAAGAATTGGCTGATCTTCTGTTTTCTATAATTTGCATTGCAAATTTTTATAAAGTTGAATTAGGGGAAGAATTTACCAAAATTTTAAATAAATATTCTGAGAGAGATGCAACACGCTTTTTAGCATCAAAATAAACCATATTTTATGAAGGAAAGACCAGTTTGAGATTCTCTTGAATGCAAAATTTTAATTGGTTAAAACTTACTATCTCATAAAGGATTATAGCTGAAATAAAAGACTAAGATTTATACTCATGTTGGAAGAAGGATTAAATAAAAAAGTTATACTTAAATTACTAGATGAAAAATTAAAAATCGATAAATCCTACGAATCAGGATCAATATTAGGATCAATGTGTACAATTCCACTTGATTTGGGTACTGAATTCTATATGAAATATGTATCGAAAAATTTAGGTGATCCAGGATTATTTTTAGGAACAGTAGCTTTAGAAGAAGAATTAGCAACAGAGATTGGTGAACTTCTCGGGGGGAAGAATATCCTTGGTACATTTACTACAGGAGGTTCAGAAGCAAATTTGATTGCTTTACGAATAGCAAAAAAATTGAGAGCTGATATTAAAAAACCTGAAGTTGTGATACCCATATCTGCTCACATTTCATTTGATAAGGCTGCTGATCTACTCGGAATAAAACTTAGAAAAGCGCGATTAAAGGGTGATTTTACTTTAGATTTAAATCATTTTAAATCGTTAATAAATAAGAATACATGTGGTGTAGTAGGTGTTGCTGGGACAACCTCTTTAGGTTTAGTTGACCCAATTGAAGAAATAGGCCAAATGATTGCAGATAAAGATGTTTTTTTTCATGTAGATGCCGCCTTTGGTGGTTTTGTATTACCTTTTCTAAAAAATTTAAATTTCAAGATACCTTCATGGGATTTTTCAATAAAACAGGTTGATTCCATTACTGCAGATCCACATAAAATGGGGATGGGAGTAATCCCTATCGGAGGTATATTTCTTAGAAATAAATTAATTTTAGAGAAAATTGGTTTTGAAATTCCTTATTTAGCAGGAGGAACGTTTAAACATCTTCATATTGTTGGAACAAGACCGGGAGGATCGGTAATTGCATTTTGGGCTATAATGAAGCATTTAGGAATTAAGGGGTTTAATAGAATTATTAAAAATTGCATGGATAACACTAATTATTTGATTAAGAGAATAGGAGAGATTCGAGGTGTTAAACTAGCTACTGAACCTGTTATGAATATTGTGGGGATCACTACCGAAAATGGTCAAAGCATTTGTACGATTGATGAGCAATTACGAAAGAAAAATTGGATGACTGGAAAATTTATAGATTTCAACTTAATAAGGGTGGTGCTTATGCCTCACGTACAAAAAATTCACTTAGATAAGTTTTGTGACGATTTAGAGAAAATTACAATCTGATAATAGTATTTAATTTATCAAGCTTGTAAGTAAATTCTTTCTATTATCTCAAATCAAATCTGCGTTTAAATCGAATCTATAGCTCCAATTTAGAAGACCTATGAAAAAATATATTTAGTACTATTTATTATTTTATACTTAGTAAAAATTTATTTTAGAGTTTAATTTCATACAGTCTGACACAGCAATATGGGAAAAGATAAAAAGTCATTAGGAATCAAAACTACTCGTTACTTTACTAAAAGTTGTTCTAAATGTAGTTTCGAATATCCTAATTGGTTCACTAATTGCCCAAAATGTGGGGCAGCTTGGGATGAAATGGAAGCAAAAGCTTTTTCTACGCCAGCAGAAGAACATACAAAAAAAATTAAGATTGTCGTAAAGATAACTGAAGAAGATTTTAGTAATGCGATATTATATGTTAACTTAATATTTAGTGCCGATCAAGGGAAATCATGGTATCAAATGACGATGGATACAAAAATGGATTATTTTATTGCTGAGATAGATGATATCCCTGCAGGTTCAATAATAATTTATTATATAGAAGTGTATCTAGAGAATGGGGAAAGAATAATAGAAAATAATGATAATAAATATTACTACTATAAAGTAGGTGTTTCCATTGGAGAGCCCGAAGAAAAACCTTCAGAAAGAGAAAAAGAAGCATTTAAAGCACAACTTAGGGAAGCTCCTATTGCACCTCAAAGATATTCAAAAGAGATTTCTGAACCTCAAATACCCAAATCTCAGGTGACTAAAGATATGCTGGTTCAATCTACACAAATCCCTCAAGATTCTCAATCTGCCAAAGGAACAACGATTTTTGGTACACCTCAAACTAAAATTGATCCCGATTTGAAAATATGTAGTTATTGTAATTCAAAAATAAAAAAAATGTGGAGTACTTGTCCAATTTGTGGAAAAGATCTGTAGTAGATCCTGATTAAGCTATATTAGGGAAGATATGTTTAAAAGTACTTATAAACGTGTACCACACTTATTACAAAAAGCATAATCAGATGAGAGTACAGCACCACAATTTTTACAGACTATTAGTTCTTTGCCATTTGAGGAGGGAGTGGTGACTTGAGTTGGTGTTGTCGATTGGAGTGGTGTAAAACCACTAGCTTTGGGCTTTATATCAGTAGCATCGGGGATAATTCTTAATTTACTCTCCTCTTGAATTTGGTCTTTTTTTATATCACTAAATGGTACAAAAGGCGAGGAAGGACTAGTTATGGCCTCTTCTCCTTTTTGAGTAAGTGCTTGAAAAAGAGAAGGGGTACTGGTTACTTCAGTTTTAGACATCTTAGATGGATCAGGAACAAGTGAAACAGATTCACTGGGTTCCTCTTTCTCTTTTTTCTCTTTTTTTTGTTTTTCTTTCTTTTCCTTTTTTGCACTTTTCATTTCTTGTTCTTGTTGAATTTTCTTCTCTTTTTCTTCCTTTTTCTTTTGTTTTTCAAGTTTTTTCCTTTCTTTCTTTGAAATCACTTGTTCAGGCATATAATCTACAAGAGAATCTGATTTAGCCTGAGATTCTTGGCTTAGACTAGTAAATGGCGCTGTAGATTTATAATGTTTTTCTGCAGGGGGAAAATTTTGAGAAGGTCGAAATCCTTCTGGTGCTGGTGCTGGAACAGGAACATTTGTAGCAAAAGGAACTGTTTTTGGCCTATATTGTTCTTCACTTGCAGAAAAGGAAGGTCCTTCAAAAGAAGGTGCACCAACCTCTTCAAGAGGTTCTCCTGCTAATATTTCCTCAGGAGTCTTAAAATCAAAATCATTTGAGCGTGATATATTTGATTTTATTTTAGGTTCAGGGATAGGTATTTCTGGTTCGTATTCAGGTTCAAAGGTAGGACGGGGTGTAGAAGACTCTACAGGAGAAGGTTCTGGAACGGGTGGTGCTTCAAATTCAAACTCTGGTTCTGGTTCAAATGAAGATACAAGTTCAGATTTAAAAGATGATATTGGTTCTGGAACCGGGGGCGCAGAAAATTCAAAATCCGATTGTGATTGAATAGTACTTACAACAGATGGTTGAGAAGCTGTAATTGGAATCAATCCAGGACTAAATACTACACTATTGGCTATAAGTTGATCAGGGACACCAGATCCTATCATTAAACAAGCAAGAATGTAGAAACAATCGCCAACCCCCTCTCCTGTTTTCGCAGAAGTTTCCATATAAAATAAGTTAAAATTTCGAGTAAACTCATTTATTTCTCCTAAAGAAACTGCTCTTTGATCTACTAAGTCACTCTTATTTCCCACTAATAATAATGGTATCTCTGTTTTCACGTTTGCTCTGACTTCTTCAATCCATCCAGGTAAGTGTTCAAAAGTAGCAGAATTTGTCAAGTCAAAAATGAGTAATGCTCCTAGCGATCCCCGATAATACATTGGTCTAATTGAGCTAAAGCGTTCTTGACCTCCAGTATCCCATATTTGGAGTTTTGCCCTAATTGGTCCTTCATTAGAATCAATATTAATAGTTTTTACATGAAAATCTACACCAATAGTCATTTTATAATCTTCAGTAAAAAACCCTTTTGAGAATCGAAGTGTGAGGGCTGTTTTTCCAACACCACCATCTCCAACTACAATTGATTTAAATAGATAGTCATACTCTTCTGCCATTACATGTCTCCTGTTTAAGCTTTATATTAATTTTTTTTCAAGTGTTCAAAAATGTTCAAGCTTGTATATATTATAACTATAAATACCAATTTATAATTTTATTTATATCTATAAAACCGTATACCCTCATTATACTAATAATTAAATGAGATATATGGGTATTATTCTCTTTCCCAATCTTTAAGGAAAAGTAAAAAAATACCTGAAAAAAATTTAATTTGCATAATAAATGTAATTTTGTTGAAAAGATTTTTTATAGAGGTTTCATATACTACTTACAAATTTGAATTAGAAGTTGATTATAATGGTAGATCCCAAAGATATTGACTTTTACTCTTTAGGTTTTGATTTCATTGAAACTAAGACAATGTTTGTTTCTGATTATAAAGATGGTGGTTGGGATAAGGGGAAATTAGTACTTTTTGGTAATATAGAAATTTCTCCTGTAGCCTGTGTATTAAATTATGGTCAAGGAATTTTTGAAGGAATGAAAGCATTAAGGACCAAATCCGGGGAAATAACTTTATTTAGACCTGAGGAAAATGGAAAAAGGTTTAATAAAAGCGCAAAAAGGATGTTAATGCCTGAATTTGAGATTTCTAAATTTATTGACGCTATCAAACAGGTGGTAAAAGCAAATGAAGATTTCATCCCCCCCTATGATAGCGGAGGTGCTTTATATATTCGCCCTATGTTATTCGGAAGTGGACCTATGCTAGGGGTAGCCCCAGCGAAAGAATTTAAGTTAATTATTTTTACAGCCCCTGTTGGACCTTATTTCCCAGAAGGTTTTCGAGGTATTAACTTAGAAATTTCCAAAGAATATACAAGAGCAGCCCCGGGAGGTACTGGGTCGACAAAAACAATCTGTAATTATGCAGGGACAATGCTACCCGCGAAAGAAGCAAAATCTAGAGGATTTGCTCAAATTTTATACTTAGACGCTGTTAATTTAGAATATATAGAAGAAGTTGGAGCTGCTAATTTCTTTGGTTTAATAAATGGTAAATTAGCGACTCCTAGAAAAACTGGGACAATCCTTGAAGGAATTACAAGAGACGCGATATTAGAATTGGCATCAAAGAAACTTGGATTAGAAGTGGAAGAAAGAGATATATCTTATAAAGAATTATTCGATGAGAGTTGTACTGAATCATTCTGTTCAGGAACTGCGGCAGTTATTACTCCTATAGCTTCAGTTTCTTTGGAGGGTAAAGAACGGATTTTTAATAACAAAGATCCTGGTGAGATTACCACTAAGTTGTATGAAATTCTTACAGGGATTCAACGATTAGATATTGAAGATGAGTTTGGGTGGATTGTTAAAATCTAATTATTAATTTTTCTTTTAATTTGATAACTTATCTAATAAACTAGTAAATGTTTGTTTTACATTAAATCCTGTCTTTGATGATATTTTTGAATAGCCTATTACATTCCTATTATTTCTCATAATTTCTGAGATATAATCATCAAAAATGTGTGCCTCATTCGTATCAATTATGTCACTTTTTGTGCCAATAATATATGCGGGAATGTTTCCAAATTGATTTAAAGTCGAAATCCATTCCGCGACCCCCTCAAGGGTGTTGAATCGTGATAAATCAAATAATACAAATGCAGCGAGTGAACCGTTTACAAAATCTGATAATAATTTTTTAAACTGATCCTGGCCGGCAAAATCCCACATAACGAAGTTGTAATCATATCCATTAATCTTTACATCTTTTGAAAAGAAGTCAACACCTTTGGTCAATTCACTACAGGAATCGAAGTTATCATGGATTAAACGGTTAAGAAATGAAGTTTTTCCTACTCCTCCGTCCCCAGATACGATGACTTTAATCGTTTTCTTCATTTTATAATATACTATTTTGTATCAAATTTAAAAAAGTACCATAAAAATTGTGTTCCGTAATAGTAGAACATAAAAAAAGTTTAGTAGTCAGAACCAATCTTTTGGACAGAATTGTAAAAGCAAAGAGTTTAGGAAATCCGAAGAAGTTGTGAGCTTCCAGTACTAATTAGGTTATTATTTTCATCCCAAACTTTTGCTTTGCAAAAAAATATATTCTTCCCCGCCTTAATGCATTTTGCTTTTCCTATAAGCTTACCTTTAGAAACGGGTTTTAGAAATTCAACCTGTAAATCAATGGTTGTTATGTAACCATCAGGATAGATTATAGAAATCGCGGCACAAGCACATGCTGAATCAATCAAAGAAGCAATAACGCCTCCATGCAGATTACCGTTCTGAGTTAATTCTTGGTGTATTGAGATTTCAAAACTAGCTCTCCCATTACCTATTTCTAGCAATTCAAGACCTAGTGTTGAGTAAAATGGGATTCTTGAGTAAAGATGCGTTTTAAGATCCTCCATACTATTTATCACGTATTTAAGATTTTTAATCATACTTAATTAACCATCGTTCATAAATACAAAGAATTAAAACATAAGCACCCCAAAAAACATTGATGCTAAAATTTTCAATAAACAAATTTCTTGAGCTTAGATTAGAACAAGGGAAAACGAATGTTTATGTTAGTAACAAATTGTTTATTCAGTGTAAACACCTTTTATTAAATATACCTATTGAAGAAATAGAGAATTTAAAAGATTTTAAATCAATTGATGAGACTGTTGAGAAATTTGATGGTTTCTATGAATTTTCTAATAATATTAAAATGATAATTACACCAGAGATAGAATTTTGGGGACATTGTTCTAATTTGCAGGTTTGGTATGAAAATTGTTATGATCCATGTCTACTTCACAGTAATTTAGCTTTCCCATTACTTAAAAAGCTTACAGATGCAGGAGATAAGGTTGCAAAGATCAAATTTAAAGAAGAAATCGCAAAAAAATTTGAAACGGGTAATCTTAGTAATATTCAATATCTTCTTAATAACAATTATTTGGATTATTTGAATGCTATAGAATTAGAAAGCATATTTAGTCAATCACGATTAGAAATTATTAAAAAAATGATAAATAGATTAGAGAAACTACTTCTCTCTCGTTTAACTAATTTTAAGTTAATCAGAGAACTATTAGATCTAATTATAGATATAGATTTAAGGTACAATGTAACTCTTCTCCTAGAACTGATTGAAAGATTTCCTCAAAAAAAGAGAGAACAGTTTATCAAAGCTCTCTTACTTCATTTAAATTATAAAGAATTTAACAACTATACAATCCCATATGGTAGATTTTTCATCTATATTGAAAATTTTATTACGTATGTATATGAGAATTATCCCCACTTTAAAGATTTACTCACAGTAATTGAATATGGCTATTACTATTCCGCATATTCTCTAGAAGATGGATATACTTATGGTACAGTCTTATATAAATGACTAAATATTAACTTTATAGGTTTGAATTCAACTCTTACTTATAAATAAATGATTTTTGATAATTAAGAACAATTTATAAAGACAAGGTTTCAAATTTTATCAGTAACAATTTTGTTTACTTCACTAACATCAAAAGGAATGAATATTTATGAAAAAATGGATGTTATATGGCGCTTATGGATATACTGGAAAACTGTTAGTGCACGAGGCAATAAGTCGGGGTCATAAACCTGTATTAGCTGGACGTTCTGCTGAAAAACTTGTTCCTCTAGCAGAAAAATTAGACTTAGATTATACTATATTGGATTTAAAGGAAGAGATATCGTTAGTAGACAGTCTTAACGATTTTGATCTAGTATTTCATGCGGCAGGACCATTTAAATATACTAGTGCTCCTATGGTAAAAGCATGTTTAAAGACGGGCACGAATTATGTTGACATCACCGGAGAAATTCCTGTTTTCGAAGAAAACTTTAAATATCACTCTCAAGCTCAAGATGTAGGAATTGTAATTATTTCCGGAGTTGGATTTGATGTTGTACCCACAGATTGTTTAGCTAAATATGTTAGCGA
>JBHLLU010000029.1:0-52183 GCA_048938895.1 Promethearchaeota archaeon | reverse complement strand
TCCCACTTGTAGCAAACTCTATTTTCTCATCTAAAATATGTTTAAGCATTAAATTTAACAAATTTAAATTCGGAAATTGGATTTTCTTCTCATATTCACCAATTTTAATGGCTAAAACTTGACGACTTTCATCTTCCCAACCAACATAAATCTCTGTTTTACGTTCCTCGAATACATGAAATCCTCTCCAATTTGCAAGTCTTCGATAAAGCACTTCTAATATGCAAATAATTTCTTCAATTGATAGCTTAACTGTTTTTCCTTCTCCTTTACCAGTATTTTCCCATGTGCCATCATCCTTCCTATTGATACAGCTAAGGAAGATATAGGGTACTGTTTTTGCAGGGCTAGAAATTATTAAGCTTGTTTTTTGACCATAAAAAGTTTTAGTATGAAAATCTGCCAAGAAAAAGCACTTTTGATTTTTTTTACAATAATCCAGTTATTTAATAAAAACATAAAAAATTACTGATATAAATCTGATTACTTATAAATTCAGATTCTTTTCCATTGAATAAATAAGAAAAAGTTTTATTAAAGCAGATTTTATATATCTCTAAGTAATTCTTACCAATGAAAAGTATTATGGAAAAAAAAAATAACGAATCTATAGAGGAAGAAGATAAAAGAGCTATCGTAACTAGTACTGGAGATTTTGTTGAATATGAGGAACATATCAGTGTTTCTGGATCTGCAAAAATATCTGGAGGTAAATTAAATAAATCACTAAGAATATCAGGCTCAGGTAGAATTAATGGAGATCTAGAATGCAATGAACTTACATCGTCAGGTACTTTAAGAGGTTCTGGCAACTTAACCGTCCATGGGGACGCTAGTAGCTCTGGATCAATTGACATTGCTGGATTTCTTTATGTAGATGGGAGTGTTGATTTTTCAGGTTCAGCTCAAGTAGGTAACCTCATTAGAGTTCAAGAAGCTTTAGTTGCTTCAGGCTCATTTAAAGCAGGACATTTTGTGACAGTTGATGAAGGAATTGAATTGTCTGGGTCTTCAGATATTAATGGAAATCTTTCGGCTCAGAAAACAATTAAGATTGATGGAACAACTAAAATAGAAGGCAACATTGTAGCTGAAAATATACTTCTTGGTCCTTCTGAAGGTACTAAAAAGAAACAGCATTATAAAATTTATGGAGGTCTTCTAGCTAAAAATACTGTAGATGTCAAAAAAGCGCTAGTAGGGGGAGATGTAAAAGGTAAAGAAGTAACCATTGGCAGAGGATCAGAAATATATGGTACAGTATACTATGTTGATAAAATCGAAATCGATAAAAAAACAAAACTAGCACATGAATCTGTTCAAATCAAATCAGATGAGTTATAACTTAACAAACAAGATTACATTAATTCAATTTCTACTAACACTGTTTCCGGAATTTGAATCTTCATAATGAGGTGCATACTCCTCTCATTTGCTATTATTTCAAAAAGTCGTTTATGAATACGCATCTCAAATTTTGCCCAAGTTGATGTGCCTTGTCCACTTGGGGCTTTCATTATAGGTACTCGTAGTCTTTTTGTGGGGAGCGGGATCGGTCCATTTTTACGAATTCCTTGACTTTCGCAAACCTGGGAGACGGATTCACATACAGATTGTAATGCATCTAATTGAGTAGATGATAACCGTATGCGAGCTTTTTGTATGTTTTACTCACCACTAAAAACTTATATTACTTCATTTATTCTACACTCGTATAATTATTCCTATTAAATAAATTTTATTATCTAATTTTTATAGGTGTATATAAATTACCCCAATCCTAACAAGAATTTGTTTCCTAAATTTACTCTCTTTAAATATTTTTTTGCAATTTCAAAACTTTTTAAAACCTGTTTTTTTGGAGTTATCCCTAAATCTTTCATCTGATACTCCCCATGAAATATCAATAAACTATAAGGGATCTTATCGTTAATTGAACTGATATACTTTGCGATTAACTCCACCTCTTCTGGAGTTGTATATCCCGGTACCATCAAAGTGCAGGCACTCATTTCTGGCATGTCTTCCCCTCTAATTCCAAAATAATTGTCTGCTAAAAATTTGAAATTTTCTAGGGTTCTTTTATTACTTATTCCACATAAGGCAAGATTGAGTTTTTCATTAAATGTTTTTAGATCAAATTTAATATTTCCCCCTGATTTGATGGCAATTTGTATACATTGATCAATTATGTTTTTGTTTGCTGTTCCATTTGTTTCCCAACAAATTCTAAATTTTCTTTTACCATTGTTCTGTTTAATTTTCTCAAGAATTTTATTTGATAAGTTAATAGAAAATGGTAATTGAGCATCGGGGGTTCCACCAAAATAACATATGCAGGTAATATCCTCATTTTTTACGATTTGATTTGCTAGTTCTTCAGCATCAAAAAGAAATTTCTTTGAAAAATATTTATGTGAAGCATTTTGGCAAAATAAACAATTGAAAGTACAACCATATAAAAAAGCCGCATAACTATAAGTTCCAAACTCAGCTTGTTTAAAATTGGAATATTTCGGATAACCATTTGAAGTTCCAGCGGGACAAAACCATGCATTGCAACAGTTTGTTGGGTTTGGATCTATATAACCATGAATATATCCTTTAGATCTTGTAGGAAAAGGTAACTCACTATTTTCATTCTTCTTAATATTCCTTAAACCGCAATAACTCACATCACCTTCTGCTAGAGAGCATTCATTTAAACAATAGTTACATTTTAGTTTTATAAATGGTTTTTCTGCTTTTGGGGGAGTTCCGGGTAAATCTACAAGTTGTCGAACCTTTTCGTGAACTGATAAGACGTGAGATTTAATTACACTCCAATCTCCTTCTAAGATGCATTTCTGACATACTTGAAGAACTTCAGAGATTGTTTTATCTTTTTCCCCACAAAACTTGCAAGTTCCCATAATTATACTCTCTTTCTTAAAAGTAAAAAAGTCTGCCCTGACTTTTGTTTTGGGTTTTTCTTTACCAGAAATCCTTCAAATCCATTATTTATAAATGAATCTTTAAATATATTCAACTCTTGTTCATCTTTAGGATAAAATTCGATTATAATCCTTCCTGAATTCTTTAATATTTCGGCGAGATACTTCGCAGTATCTACCACTTGTTTAACTTTTTCACCGTAATTCTCTTTTTGGTAGATAATAAAATTGTAGGCAGAAATTGAAATAATATGATTTATAGTGTTTAACCTAATAGGCAGATTATTAATATCTCCCAGAATTAATTCAAAATAATTTGGTGCTTTCAAGAAGGCTTTCTTTTGTTTAGCTCTTTCTATCATATCAGGTAAAATATCAATACCAATCACCTTAAATCCATTTTCAATTAATATTTCTGAAGAAAATCCTGTTCCACACCCTAAATCTAGAATTAAATACGTCTCCTCAATTTCCATTCCGATATCATTTTTTTCATCCAATTTTTCATCGAAGAGATATTGAATACTTAATAAAGTAGATCTTTTTTGATTTCGTTCCATCCATTTTGAACTATCATATTCTTCAGCCTTTTCATTTAAATAATCATTTGGAAATTGGGGTAATTGATTTTTTCTTACCATTTTAACAAGAATATATGATTTTGGTTGTGAAAGTGATGATCACAAATGTAAAAAATAAGCTCATTTATATAAATGACTAAATTCAATTATATATAGAAAAATTATATTATACTTAATAAAGACATTAATTTGTAGTTAGGAATTACTTATGTCACAGAAAAATACAATTCTTATTGTGGACGATGAGCCAGATATTGTCAATCTTACAGAAAAATTTTTGAAATTGGGTGAGTTTGATACCATCACAAGTAATAATGCAAAAGAAGCTATGAGGATGGTTGAAGAAAATTATGATAAAATCGCGCTAATATTGCTGGACATCATGATGCCCGGACGAAGTGGCTATAGCGTTTTGGAAGAAATCAAAAACAACGAAAAGTATAGAGATATTCTCGTGGTATTATTTACTGTAAAAAGCTTTAGCGAGGATGTACAAAAAGGAAAAAATTTAGGGGCAGATGACTATATTATTAAACCTTTTTCTGGTAAAGATCTTCTAAAAAGAATTAAAGACATTTTAGATAGAAACTAAGAATTCTTCTTCTTTTATTTTGGTATCCTTTTGTATTTCATAAAAAACAATCTTACTTCTAAGGAAATGCAATTAGAAATATTTTTAAGCAATTTGAAAAAGATCTCTTTAATACCTAATTTATTTTGAAAAATAGATAAGGAGTTAAACAAAATGGTAATGGAAGCAGAAAGAGATAGAATTCCCTTCTTTAAACAGTATTTTTCAGTAATTATTTTAGCAGCTAATATTATCGTATTTATATGGCAAATAATGGATCCAGCAGGTAATATGCATATTGAGGCTGCATTTGTTCCCGCAGACTTCTTTGCAGGTAAGAATTTGTACACTTTAATAACAAGTATGTTTATGCATGGAGACATCATCCATATACTCATGAACATGTGGTTTTTTTTTGTGGTGACTGACAATTGTGAACATGCTATGGGACACCTTTTATATCTTTTTACATATTTCGCTTCTGGTATTTTTGGGAGCATACTTCATGCCTTAAGCACTTTAATTCTTCCAATATCGGGTTTTGATGAGATTCCCTCTTTAGGCGCTTCGGGGGCAATCTTTGGGCTTATGGCCGTCTATTTAATTCTATATCCTGAGAACAAATTTTATCTTCCCTCCTCAACTGGTTTGACAACAAGAAAAGTAAGTGCGGGTTATTTTATACTAACCTATTTTATAGCAGAATTAACGTATGCGCTTGTCTCCTTAATAGATCCATTTAGTTTGGGGCAGACAGCGCACTTTGCACATATTGGAGGTTTTATAGTTGGAGCTATAATTGCAGGAATTTTTAGGGGCATTAAAGGAGAATCTTACAAGAAGAAACCGAAGTAAGATTTAATCCTAATTTTTTTTTATCACCATTTTTATTGTCCAGATGACTAAATATATTATTAAAATAATTTCTAATTAAAATGAGAGACCTCAAAGAGTATTTTTGGACAATTCCTATTTTTGGGATCATCATATGTACTATTGCTTTTCTCACCCCCGCAGCTGTTTTTGAAAATCCACAGTGGAATCATACAATAGTTCGCTGGATTTGGGGTTTATATTATGATGAGTTAATATCTATTTATGACGAAAGTGTTACAATTGAAATTGGATTTTATGATAATCCATTTCAACTACTTATTTCAATTATTTCTTCTGTAATAATTATTATTTGTATTATAATGGCATCAGTTCCAATTTATAGACAGAGAACCGATATAAAAAATGTATTAACCAAACCTACAACATCTTTAATTCCTGCCATTTTAATCATTATAAGTATGAGTAGCTGGATGATAGTAATGGAAATTGCTGAATTTGAAATCTATAACCTAAGTATGTGGAATCGATATATCCCGATTTTTGGAGTTGTAGGAATGTTTATAGGAGCAGGTTTGATAATAGTCGGATATTTTATAAACAAAAAAAGACATTTGAAATCTTGATTTAAATTAGTTTTTACTTTCTCTGGCAATTTCGGCTTTCTTATCCATAATTGCCATGTATGTAGCAAGAGTGTTTCTAGGAGGAAGGGTTTCTTCTTCTTTTTTACGTAATTTAATAGCTTCAGACGTACATGTGGATACACAAATGCCACAACCAATGCATCTGGTCAAATTCACTTTAGCAATAGCATCTTCCACTTCAATAGCATCCATATTGCATCGTTCTACACATGTTTCACACCCTATACATAAATCTTCATCTACTTCAGAATAATAATTTGTCGCAAAGAATTTAGCAGGTTCAGGAAGCTTCTTTTGATGTGTCAAGATTCCGCAACAGCACCCGCAGCAAGTACATATATTCATTGGTCTAAGAGAATTACTGGGTTGTAAAACTAGCCCATCATCCTCAGCTTTTCTTAATATACCAAGTGCTTCTTCTTTACTTATTTCTCTTGCGAGCCCTTTTTCTATAAAGGACTTGGCTGCTGTTCGAAATGAAAAACACGACTCGATTAGACTCGTTTTTGAGCAAGGTTCTCCCATCATATCTTTAGCCTGCCTACAAATGCATTCAGCTACAGCTATAGGTTCTCCAATGTTCTCAATAAGCTCTCTCATATCATCATAAGATGCGATATTCTGTTCATAATCTAATGTTTCTTCTATCGGGATAACTCGTAGTTGAGGAATTCCTGAAGAATTATATTCTTTAATAAAAGCCTCATCAACATATTGCTCGTGATCAGTATAAAAGTTTTTGGTCAATTTGCCCAATTGAAACTCATATATCCCAATAGCTAATGGAGCTACAGCATAATATTTCTCTATAGAATCATCAATATCTTGAGTACCTCTATGAATCAATCCTTTGAAATACATATCATCTAATTGCTTTTCAAGTTCCTTTAATTGCATACCAGTCTTCTTAAACCTTCTATATATTTTTTTCAAAGGTTCTGGTTGGAACTTCAAATTTAATGCTACTTCAGCGTCTTCGGGAGTAAATAAATGTTTTAATATTTTGATTTCCACCCCAGATTGAGTAGCTGGAAATCCTACTGGCATTGTATCCAGATGTTCTTGAAGTTTTCGATATATATCTTTTTCTATATTATTCATGCTATTTTACAATTGTCGGAATTATAAAATTTTTTCTATAATGAATTATTTTAAAAGATATTATTTAATTCTAAATTAAAGAATAGTAGAAAAAATGGCAACTAAAATTACTTATATTGGGATGGGGTATGTTGGAATCCCAATGAGTGCTCTGCTTGCAAATGTTCCAGATTTTTATGTTACGGGAATCCAACGAAGATCGAAAAGATCCGGCTGGAAAATCGATTGGCTTAATAAAGGAAAGAATCCTTTCGAGGGAGATGAGCCCGGTCTAGATGATTTAATAGAAAGAATAGTAGGGCAGGGAAAATTCAGAGTAACTGATAGCTATGAGCAAATTAATGAAGCAGATTATATTTTGATTGGAGTACAGACCCCTGTTGACCCAATTAGAAAAATTCCTCTTTATGATTCATTAAAGGATGTCTCAAATCTGATCGCACCAAAAATGAAAAAAGGAGTGACGGTAATTATTGAGTCAACAGTAGCACCAGGAACTACAGATAACATTGTACAGCCAATTTTGGAAGAAGGAAGTGGAATGAAAAGAGGTGAAGATTTTTATCTTGTATTTTCATTTGAGCGAGTGATGCCCGGTAAACTTTTAGAATATATTACGGATTTCCCAAGAGTAATAGGGGGAGGATGTGATAAGGCCAATGAAAATGCGAAATTTCTTTATGGGAAAGTAGTAAAAGAACAGCTTCAGGTTACAGATACATTAACTGCTGAATTGACAAAATGTATAGAGAATACATATAGGGATGTAAACATTGCCTTTGCAAACGAAATGGCATTGGTAGCCGAAGATTTTGATCGAAATGTATTTGAGATCATCAAGTTAATAAATTATAGACATGATAGAATGATGCATTATCCCGGTAGTGGAGTTGGTGGTCATTGTTTAACAAAAGATCCATGGTTGCTAATGTATGGTCTTGAAACTTATACACCAAAGAGATTTCTCGACCGTGTAAAACTATTACCGTATGGTAGAGAGTTAAATGATTATATGCCAGAACATATGGTAGGATTGATGGAAGATACCTTAAAAGAAGCAGATAAACATGATAATTTGAAAATCTCTTTAATGGGTGTTGCTTACAAGGCAGATTGCGATGATACAAGAAATACCCCAACTGAAAGAATTGTAAATTTCTTAAAAAAAAGATACCATTCTCATAATATTGAATATATTGCTCATGATCCATGGGTTAAAGAAAAGGATTATAAAAAAACGGAATTAACGGAAGATTTAGATTATGCTGTGAAAAATTCTGATGTTCTTTTATTTGTTACTAATCATAAACAATATTATTCAATTGACCTTGATGATCTAAAGAAAAAAATGAGATCTAAACCGATTATAATAGATGGTCGTAATATTTTTAATAAAAATACTGTTAAAAGTAAAGGATTTATTTATCGGAAAATAGGAGAAGGATCAAGAAAATAATTAAAATTGAATAAAATACCTACCTTTTTTATCTCTTGTTCTTGCAGAACTTAAAACTAAATCCTAATATTTAATGATTTAGCTTCTTGAGATAATTTTTTATTTTTCAGCTAGTTCTTCTTTTAACTTGTGTAATTTACGGGCTCTTTGGTACCACATATTTACCATTGATCAAGTTGTTGCATAACAACCATCATCATATTCTAAATCGAGATAGTCTTCTTCTTCAGCCATTATAATAAACCATATTATTATTTAATTAACTTTAAACTAATGAGAGATTAAAGGATGAGGATTATAAAAGATAAAAAATTAGGAGAGGAATAAAATATTTTATAAAAATGAATATAAAATTTCGAATAAGTAATAAAATAAGAAATGTGTTTAATCTCCAATTCATTGCAGAATTTCTAAGAAGAGCTCCTAACATTTATTAAGCTATTCTTTGAGATTTTTTTGCTTTAGTTTTTCTTTTTTTTTCAGCTGCCTTTTAAGACGCATTTTTTTTATACTGTTTATTATTTGGTCAACTGTAACTCAACCCGATTTATAGGCATCATTACAGAAGGATGTTTGAATTCTATTTTTCCATTCAGACATTTGAATCATTTAATAGTGTGTTTTTTAGTTATGCAATAGATAAAAGAATAAATATATTATTTTTATGGTAAATAAGTATAAGTGTAAACATTCCAGTAAAGAAGATTTTATAGAATAAATTTTTAAAAACAAAATCTAACATATATTTAAAATTTAGAAATAAAAAAAGTGATTTATGTGTTGTTTGATTATTGGGATGTGATTCGAGGTTTTTTCAGTTGGGTTGGTGAATCTGCGGCCATTATGATGGTTTTAAGCGGCTTAATGGCAATTACATGGCTAGGTTATGAAAGAAAGCGAAGGGGATCATTTATAAAAAGAAAAGTAGATGCAGAATTTGATGTAACAAAATTTTTACGGGGATTATCTTATCTTGGTTTAGTTCTTGGAATTTTTGTTGTATGGTCAGGTGCTATTGGGTTAATTCGTGATATACCACCTAGTTTTGAATACCGAGATGTTACTGAAGATGCTGCTAACCATTTCACTTGCATCTTCTTGATAGTGATCGGCATCGTGATGTTTATGAAACCAATCAGTGATCTTCCACTCTCTAGTATCATTGGTCTTTTAGCAGGGACAGGGACAGTTATCATAATTGCATTGCTTGTACCAGATGGAGCGGTTGAATTGATTGCTGGAGTTATTAATCCAAAGTGGTTACTTGTTATAATCTTTATAATTGTAACAATAGTAGTTGCTCTTACTGTGAAATTCTATGTCGGAATATTGAAAACTGTATCAAAATTCCTTTCATGGCCCCCTATCGCATTTGTAGTTATGATTTTTTGTTTAGTTCAAGGATTTGCGCTATGGATTTGGGGTATAAGCATCTTTGGTTTAAATATCTTATAATTCATATTTTTTTAGAAAATACTAAATCTATTTTATTTTTTATACTATTATATCAATTTAAATAATTGCGAATCATTATTTTAGCATAAGAACGAAAATAATGGAAAAAAATGGCTGGAATTAAAGAGATAAGAAAGGAACTTACTGAATTGAGAAACAGTATGAATAAGTTAACAGAAGAATTACATGACACCAATGTAACTATTAGAGAATCTCTAAAATTAACATCTGAAACTGTTCGGGAGATGAGTAAATCATTAGACGAAACAATTAAAACATTATCAGATTTAACCATTCAAATGAACATTAGAGACACAATTTTAAAAAGTTTGGGGATTGATGGGATGATACCAGATTTCTTAAAGAAAAAGAAGTGATTGACCTCTTGTTTATTCTTTTTTCCATCTCGTTGCTATAAAATATGCGATGACAAGGGATATCACATAAACCATTGTAATTAATGTCCAAAAAATAATCTCATTTGATTTATCTTCAATTATTCCCATAATTGTTTTATAGATAAAAAAGAAACTAAATAATGCTAATAACCTGATTGTTGACTGTATTTTATCCATGATTCATTGTATCCTAATATCTAATGATTAAAGTAATATATTACTTAGAATTAAAAGTATAATATAGCTTAAAGTTAATTAATTTATTAGCCGTAAAAAAATGTCAGACATTCATCCACCAAAATGTTATATTTGTGGTAAAAGCTGTGAAAGTTCAATAGAAAATAGTTACTATTGTATATGTGATGTTGCCATTTGTCATGATTGCATTAATTCCGTTAAAAAAAATGATGAAACTTGGATTTGTCCTCACTGTAAAGAAGAAAACAACTTAGAAGAAAGTAAGTTATTCAGATCTACGTAGTAATAGTCTCCAATTTTTATAAGTAAGATTAAAGCCTATGATGAAGATAATTATATCATGATTTTCTCAGAAAATATGATTAAATCAGAGGAAGTCTGAGGCGACATCTGCTTAACTTTAAAAGACATAAAGGTATAAAAAAATTTTCTATAATTGAATATATAAAATATTAAAGCTTTCTGAATTTAATTAAGTGATTAAATTTAATTGGGAAAAAATTTGACTTCAAACATAATTTCAAGAGTAGTAGAATTGGAAAATTGCAATAGAGATTTACTCATAAAAGCACTATACACAGAAAAGTTTTGGGAGACTGTGAATCCTGCCAAAAGCATGGAAGCAAAATTTATCGCAGCTAATGTTTTGTATACTAAAATAACTGATGAAATCATAAAGATTCCTATAGAAATGGAGGGGGAATTGGTATTACAAGACGAGGGAGAGCAAGTAGAGGGAAAGGGACGCTTAATCGAGCTTAATGTTCGGAATAATAAAGATGTTAGAGAATTAGAGGGAAGGCTAAGGATTAAAGCCTTATCACCTAATAAAACAAAATTAGGTGTATTTATTAAGAGCTTTAAATTAGGGAGTGATTTCCTGAGTTTATTTGGAAATGTTGCGGAGTTCACATTAAGAAATAAAATTACCGAAATGCTAAGAAAACTAGAACGTTGGTTAAGGGATAATTCCTTGAATGAGCTTTTATAACTTCTTCTCTAAATTCTATCGTTAATAGTGAATTTATAAGGTTTAAATCCATACTTTATTTAAGACATAAGTTATTTTTCAAAAATTTCATCGGATACAAGAAAATTTAGCATTTGTTTAGGTGTTTTAGGATTAATATATGGGTTATGGAATCTGACTCAGGAATTACTTTGGTATATAAACCATATATGGATTTTCCCGTAAATGAAGATCTTGTTTCTGGACTTTTAACTGCTTTAAATCAGTTTACTATAGTAGAATTTAAACAAGGAATAGATTCAATTGAAATGGGAGGATTAAGATGGGTCTATATCCAAGATAAAGAAACAAATCTTCTGTTTATTGCTGCAGACTCAAAAGAAGTAAGTGGTGATACATTAAGATCAAGATTAGATGTAATACGACAAACTTTTATACAACAATATGCAAATAATGAAAACCGATGGGGGAGTAAATGGGCAGGAAATGTTGAGATTTATAAACCTTTTGAAAATGTTATTGATGAATTTTATACCCAATGGAAACAAGCCGAACGTATATCAACAGTTGCTGAATTTTTTGATATGCTTGGAATTTTCCAACAAATTTTAAATTTGATTATCAATGTTATCGAAGGACATTATTCTGAAAAAAAGAAAAAAAGAATCTATAAAAAGATCGAACAAATGTTCAAAAATTATACAGAACTAGAGATTGTAGAAAAAAATCCTGAACTAAGTAAAATTAATTTTCAGAGAAAAACGGGAATTAATATCATCAATATAAATCCTATGAATTGTGATATGCTAGTTGCTGAAAAACAACTCATAAATTTAATTCAAAGGATGGTTGAAATTCTTAAACTTGAGGAAGGTTACTTCGAATCTTTGAAACTATTCATTGATGAAAATATTTTTGATTATCTCATTTCCAACTTTTCCCTTCTGAATGATTTAAATTTATTCATTTTTTTAATCAAACTTTTTCTTATGAAGTAATTTATCTTCTATTTATTAATCCATGTCATTTTATTCATTATTAAGAAAGGAGTTAATCTATAAATCTTTAGGGTTTTTCACTTTTTCTTGTCCAAGTTACATAGTTTTTATATTAAATAGATTTATTAAAAGCAATTTATTAAATGTATTATTAGATATGTAGAAAACAATGTCATAAAACAATGGATCTCGTACTTCTTATAATTCTTTTTGTCTTTTTTTTTTTAATTATTTTTAGTTATTCTAAATCTAATCTAGATTTTGTGGCAATTTCTCTTTTATGCTGCTTTATTGCTGCAAGTGTAACATTTGTAGTAAGAGGTACAGATATTAGTGATTTTATATCTTTTATCGAATGGCCTGCAATTATTATTATTTTAAGCATGAGCCTTATTACAAAAATAGCTCAGGATTCGAATATCTTAGAATTTGTCGCAGTTAAGTTATTTAAATTCTCTCGAGGAAACCAACGTATTTTTTTTTGGTTACTCTGTTTAATTACAATTTTCTTAGCTGCCATAATAAGTGATATGGTAGTGGTTTTAATTCTAGCACCCATAGTAGTACGACTCTGCCATTTTCTAAAGATAAGATCAGGAACTTATCTATTAGGGATGACGATCTGTATTAACATTGGTTCAATTATTACACCATTTTCAAGTGGAGAAAATATTATTATTAGCACAGCGTTTAATCTAGACACCTTGTATTTCATTCAAAATTATTGGATCTTCTCGTTTCTATTAGTCTTTGCGACCATTTTCTTACTTGATCGCTATTGGTTAAGGAAAGAGCCCAAAATAGAAGACTTACAGAAAAAATTTGTAATAGATTTGATAGATACAGACATAATGGTAAAAAATAAAAAAATGTTCTATTTTAATAGTATTGCAATTATAATAACCATAATACTATTTGGTGTCCTCCCAATACTGTACTTAACTGCTGCTATTTCTGCACTAGTTTTAGTTTTAGTTAATAAAAATTACACAAAAAAATCTATGAGTGATCTTTTAAGAGATATTGAATGGGAGATCATATTTTTTTTCATTTCTTTGTATGTTGTAGTCGGATGTTTAATTGAAGCAGGGTTTGCTGAGATTTTTAGTATAATACCATTTGAAAAAATAAATCCATTCTTACTATCGTTTCTACTCCTTATTATAGTAAGTTTTATATCTGGAATTGTCGCAAATACACCAACAGCTCTAATTTTTATACCTATTGTTGAGACATTAATAGATCCTAATATACATGGGTTTTCCCCTGTTCCAATTCTTTTTGCATTTATAATAGGTATAAATCTTGGGGGAAATTTCATTCCTCAAGGTGCAGCGGCGGATATGATGACTTTAAAAATAGCTAGAGATTCAGGTGTTGATAATCTAAATTATAAACGTTTGTTAAAAATGGGAGCATTATTCGCTTTTATTCATATTGGAATTGCGATGATTTCATTATTGATAATTATACCCATATTTGGATAAAAGGAATAAAAAAGAAAGATATTCTTAAATTAAATCCATCCTCGAAGTTTCATTGCGGATATTACACGTTCGATTGAAATAATATATGCTCCCATTCTATTATGGGTATTGAATATTTCTGATTGTTTTTTTGTAGAATTGTAGGCTCTAGTCATAACTCTATCTAATGCTTCAAAAACTTCACTTTCAGTCCAGAAGTATCGATAATATCCTTGGACCATTTCAAAATATGAAACTGTCACTCCTCCAGCATTACATAGGAAATCAGGAATAACAAGCACTCCTTTTTCAAACAGTGTAACATCTGCATCTGGGGTAGTAGGACCATTCGCAAGTTCTGCTATGATTTTCGTGTTAATGTTATCTGCATTCTTGCTTGTTATAACATTTTCTAATGCTGCGGGTATTAAAACGTCACATTCTAATTCGAGTAATTCTTCATTGGAAATTTCCTTTGTGTTTTTAGTCCCTACAACAGACATAGTTTTTTCTTTGTGCTCACCAGCGATGTAAGGATCAATTCCATCTTTGTTATAAATACCTCCTTTAGAATCTGATACAGCAATTATTTTGCACCCAAAATCGTCGTTTAATATTTTTGCAGCCCAAGATCCCGCATTACCGTATCCTTGAACAACCACTTTTGCACCATTTAAGTTTAAATTAAGATCTTTTGCCGCTTCTCTTATAGTATATACTCCTCCTTTAGCGGTTGCGATAGACCTTCCTGCACTACCTCCCAAAGGCAGAGGTTTTCCAGTAATAACTGATGGTGCATGGTGACGTACTATCTTTTCATACTCATCTTGCATATAAGCCATTATTTGGGGATTTGTATATACATCTGGGGCAGGAACATCAATATTAGGTCCAATAAAATCTGCTAGAGTTCTGATATAGTTTCTTGCCAAAGTTTCTATTTCTCTGTTACTCATTTCCTTTGGGTTGCAGATAATTCCTCCTTTCGCACCTCCTAATGGAATATCAACGCAAGCAGTCTTCCAAGTCATCCATGCAGATAAAGCTTTTACTAAAGATGCTGATTCATCTGGATGCCACCTAATCCCACCTTTCATTGGACCTCTTGCAGAATTATATTGACTTCTGAAACCTCGGAAAGTTTTAAGAGAACCATCATCCATCTTCATTGTTATTTTAATTTGAACGAATCTTTCTGGTTCTGAAAGAGCATCATATAATTCTTGATCATATCCTACTATTTTACAAGCATCATATAGTTGCTGTTGAGCAATTGTAAAAGGATCTAAGTTCTCACTCATTTCAATCAATTTTATTGTAAGTTTTACTATACTCAGAATGAATTTTTTTCAATTTTATAGTTTGGAAAAAGAAGTATTCTGAATGAACTTGTATTTTTTTTTATTTTATTTGAATATTAATTTAATAATATAAGCCTAGCAATAAAAGTTTGCTGTGTTTGCTGTGGGAATGTTTAGGGAAAAAAATTGAGTGGTTATTGAAATTTAGATTTTAAATATTCATTTATAGCATTAGCAGCTTTCCTACCAGCGCCCATCGCACTAATTACTGTAGCAGAACCTAATACAATATCCCCACCAGCATAAATTCCTTTAAGATTAGTTTTGCCATTATCATCTGTAACTATATATCCCCAATTATCTGTCATTAGTTCTGGAATAGAATGTGTTAAAATTCTATTTGCGTTTGTCCCTATTGCTAAAATAACTGTGTCACACTCAATCAAGAACTCTGAATTTTCGAGTGGAATTGGTCTTCTTCTTCCGGATTCATCAGGTTCTCCAAGTTGCATACGAATTACTTCAATTCTTTCAACATTCCCCGCTTCATCTCCTAAAATTCTTACAGGGTTACTCAAGAATTCAAATTCTACTCCCTCCTCAATCGCATGATGATACTCCTCTTGTCTTGCTGGCATTTCTGTTTCACCTCGTCTATAGACAATGATAACTTTTTTTGCACCTAGTCTTAAAGCAACCCTTGCTGAATCTAAAGCTGTATTTCCACCGCCAACAACAACAATAACCTTCCCAATTTTAATAGGTGTATCATATTCTGGAAATTTATAAGCTTTCATTAAATTAGTTCTAGTAAGAAATTCATTTGCAGTAAGTACTCCATTTAAATTTATTCCAGGAATCATTCTCATTGAAGGTAATCCAGCACCAACACCAATGAAAAAAGCTTTAAATCCCATATCCTTTAAATCATCAATAGTTAAGGTTTTTCCAATAATTTTATTATACTCTATTTTCACTCCCAACATATTCAAAGTGTCAATTTCATCTTTGACAATTTCTTTTGGAAGTCTAAATTCGGGAATCCCATAGATTAAAACACCCCCACCTGCGTGAAGCGCTTCAAATATAGTAACCTCATATCCAAACCTTGCAAGATCCGCAGCACATGTAAGACCTGATGGACCTGAACCTATTATAGCAACTTTTATGGAATTTGGGGCTTGACACTCTGGGCATTCTTTCAATTGATTCTTTCTTTCCCAGTCAGCTACAAATCTTTCAAGCGTCCCAATGGCTATAGGATCAGATTTTTTACTTAAAATACAGGCTTGTTCACATTGGATTTCTTGGGGACATACTCTTCCACAGATTGCTGGTAATATATTGTATTCTTTAACACTACGAATGGCACCAGAAAAATCATGTTCTTTTATTAGTTTAATAAATTCAGGAATATCTATGTTTACAGGGCATCCTTCAATACATTTAGGATCAGCACATTGCAGACATCTCTCAGCTTCTTTAAGAGCCATTTCTGTTGTGAAACCAAATGCCACTTCCTCAAAATTTTTAACTCTAGATGAAGCTTCTTGCTCCCTCATCTTGTGTCTTGGTGGAATTTTACTCATGATTTTATTTAAATCTGTTTTTCTTCTAAATGTCTACATTCTTTTTTATATAATTCAAGAGATGTCTTTTCAAATTCAGTAAATCTTTTTTCTCGGTTTAGAAGCACATCAAAATCTACTAGGTGAGCATCAACATCTGGACCTTCTACACATGCAAACCTTATTTGCCCATCTTTTGAGGGAAATCGGCATCCCCCGCACATACCTGTACCATCTATCATGATAGTATTCAAAGATACAGATGTTTTAATCCTTGGGAGTTCTTCAATACCACTAGTGAGTAAAGCAACATTTTTCATCATAATTAATGGCCCAATTGCTATTACTAAACTTATCAGTTCATTTTGAATGATTTCTCGAAGTGGTTCTGTGACAAATCCCTTAATTCCATCTGAACCATCGTTAGTAGTAATAATTAATCTATCACTTATGGTCGCTATCTTCTCACGCCAAAATATTAGATCTTTATTCCTTGCACCTAGTATCGTGATAATAGAATTACCAACTTCTTTGAGTTCTTTGGCTTGTGGGTAACATGGTGCAATTCCAACACCCCCACCTATGATTATAATAGGATGTTCATACTTTTGAACATGAATTTCATTTCCTAGTGGGCCTACGACATCTAGTATATAATCATCTTTTTTCTGGTGAGAGAGAAGTAATGTTGATTTACCAACTTTTTGAACTACTAGTGTAATAGTACCTTTTAGTTTATCATAATCCGCTATAGTAAGAGGGATTCTTTCTCCTTTTTCGTTAATTCTTATTAAAACAAAATTACCTGCTCTGGCTTTTTTAGCGATAAGAGGAGCTTGAATTTCCATTTCGAATAATGTATCACTAGTTCCAAGAGAGTTCATGTTTAATATTTTATATGGCACTTTTACACACTATTTACTTAATCATATATATTATTTTTTTCGTTTAATTGGAGAATATTTCCGTCTAAAAAAAATATATCCTAAAATACTCAGAATATGGGAAATCTTTCCCTAAAGCTTTCTATTATTCTATATATTTAATGATTTTAGACAAAAAAAATCTGCTATTATTCAGAAAAATTAATTTGATTAATGAACTTATTAAATATTAAATAAATTTTAATGTAATTTTAATATTTTCGAATCATGGATACTGTTATTGTTTTAGATTTTGGTGGACAGTATGCACACCTAATAACTAGGCGTATAAGAGATTTTGGTGTCTATTCTGAAATTTTGCCCTATGACGTGGATATAGAAAAGCTTAGAACTAAGGATCCCAAAGCTTTTATATTATCTGGTGGACCTGGAAGCATATATGAAAAAGATGACCCTAGGTTAAATAATAAATTTTTTAAATTTATAAAAGGAAAAACAATCCCTGTATTAGGAATTTGTTATGGACATCACTTGATAATTGATGCTCTTGGAGGAAAAGTACAATTTAAGGAAAAAAAGGAATATGGTAAAACTATCATTTCGATTCTTAAAAAAGACCTTATTTTTGACTCATTGGACAAAGAAGAAATTGTGTGGATGTCTCATGGGGATCAAGTGACCACCTTACCAGAAGGATTTGAAGTATTAGCTAAAACAGAAACTTGTCCCATTGCGGCTTATGCAAATGAACGTGAATCATTATATGGTGTTCAGTTTCATCCTGAAGTGGTAAATACTCCTAATGGAAATAAAATTTTGGAAAATTTTATTTTTAAAATAGCTCAATGTAAAAAACAATGGAAAGTTGAAGGATTAATTGATAAACTTATTTATGAAATTATAGAAAAAGTAGGAGAAAATGACAAAGTTATATTAGGTCTTAGTGGGGGAGTGGATTCTTCAGTAGTAGCTATGCTACTTCATAAGGCTATTGGTGATCGACTTCATTGTGTTTTCGTTAATAATGGATTGCTAAGAAAAAATGAAGAGATAGAAGTACAAGAGACTTTTAAAAATCAATTAAAGTTCAAGAATTTTCACTATGTAGACGCTGAAGAATTATTTTTGAGCAAACTTGAAAATGTTGAGGACCCTGAAGAGAAACGTAGAATCATTGGTCATACTTTTATTGATGTATTTGAAAGAAAAATGATTGAACTTGAAAAGACAGAGCCTAATATAAGATTTTTTGCTCAAGGGACAATTTATCCTGATCGTGTTGAAACCAGCGCCACAAGTAAAGCTTCTGCAAGAATCAAATCACATCATAATGTGACTTTACCTGAAAAAATGAAGTTAGAAGTTATTGAACCTCTCAAGGATTTATATAAAGATGAAGTTAGAAGAATTGGTATTAAACTTGGCATACCAAATGAAATCATCTTAAGACACCCATTCCCAGGACCGGGATTAGCAGTAAGAATTGTTGGTCCTGTAAATAAAGCGAAGCTTGATATTTTAAGGGGGGCAGATGAGATTTTAATTGATGAGATTAGGAAAGCAGGTATTTATAACGATTTATCACAAGTTTTTTGTGTATTCTTACCCCTAAAGACTGTTGGTGTGATGGGAGATTTTCGTACTTATGAATATATTTGTGCAATTAGAGCTGTCGAATCAATCGATTTTATGACAGCAAATTTTGCTAAGTTAGAATGGGATCTGTTAGAAAGAATAAGCTCTCGAATAATTAATGAAGTTAAGGGAATAAATCGAGTAGTTTATGATGTTACAAATAAACCACCGGGAACCATAGAATATGAATAAAAAACTTAGCTATAACAGATTAAAATGCAGAGGTAAAGGTTTTTATTTTTTCTAATTTTAAACACATTGATTATAATGACTGAAAAAGAAATTGCATGGGATTTAACAGAAATGTTCTCTGGTCATGATGATCCTAAAATAAATGAAAGTATGGATAATCTTGCTAAGAACGCTAAAGAATTTATTGAGAAATACAAAGGGAAAATAAATTCGACAGAATTTACCCCTGATAAACTTTTAGAGTTATTTATAAAACAAGAAAAATTTCAGGCAGATGTGGGTGAATTAGATCTCTATAAGAATAGATTATATAGTGCAAATATGACCATTCCTGATCATGAAGCTTTAAAGAATCGCATTGAAGATTTTACTACCAAATTATCAAAAGATCTGGCATTTTTAGAACTAGATATTGCAAAATTTGTGAGTGAGAATAAAGACATTGCAAATAATATAAAACTTTCTAACTATAAACATAATTTAGAGAAAATTTTAAGAGCATATCCGCATTATTTATCTGAAATTGAAGAACAAATAACTCTAGAAAAAGATCAATATGGAGTTAGAGCATGGAGTAATCTACAATCAAAATGGTTAAATACGAGAAAGATCAGAGTAATTGTGGAAGGTGAAGAAAAAGAATTATCTTATGGTGAAGCAAATGCTTTACTTACCCATCCAGATAGAAACACAAGAATTTCTGCTAATAAATCTATTTATGGCTTACTCGGGAGGGAAGAAATTGTATTTTCTTCAGCATTAAGAAGTGTATGTGGGGATTGGGTTAATAATTCTAAAAGACGAAATTATGACAGTCCAATGCATGACAGTTTGCTGGTAAATGATACAACTCAAGAAATTATTGATAATTTAATGAAATCAATTGAAAATGGAGTAGGAGTATATCGTAAATATTTAAATCTTAAAGCAAGAATTCTAGACCTTCCAAAATTGAGTTGTGCTGATGTTCGGGCACCTTTACCTATAGCCCCACATAAGAACTACTCTTGGGATCAGGCTAAAGAAATTGCGATTCAATCATATGATAGATTTGACATAGAATTTAGTAATATCGTGAAAGATATGTTTACTCGTAATCACATCGACGCAAGTCCTAGAAAAGGTAAAAGAAATGGGGCAAACTGTGCAGGATGGTATAAAGGAAAATCTGCATATATTCTTATGACTTACACAGGGGAATTAAACGAGATATTCACCCTTATCCATGAATTAGGCCATGCAATTCATGATTATTTGGCTATTGAGGCACAAACTTACTCAAATTTCCATCCAGGGTATACAGTAGCTGAAGTTGCTTCCACATTTGGGGAATTACTAGCAACAGATCTACTACTTGAAACATCAGAATCAAAAGAAGAAAAAATGTCGATTTTAGCACATGTTCTAGATGATGCAGGACAAGCGGCTTTCCAAGTTAGTGCAAGAGTTTGGTTTGAACAAGATCTCTATAAAGCTATTGAAAATAGTGAAAATCTAGATGGAAACACTATTTCAAAATATTGGTGTGCCGGTAGAGACAGAATCTATGGAGATTCAGTAGAATGGTTTGAAGAAATGGATTGGGAATGGACTATGAAACCTCATTATTACATTCCGAATTTTCGTTTCTATAATTATCCTTATGTCTATGCTCAACTATTTGTGTATGCTCTTTATCAAACTTATAAAAAAGAAGGAAAAGAATTTGTACGAAAATTTAAGAAACTTCTTGCTGCGGGAGGTAGTGTTTCTCCTGAAGAGCTTGGAAATATCGTGGGATTAGATATTACAAAACAAGATTTTTGGGATTTGGGAATAAAACAATATGAAGATTTTGTGAACCAGCTAGAATCACTTATGAATTAAGCTGTTTACAAAAATATCTTTAACTTTTCTTGTTTTCAGTAATTTCCAGAATAAATTTCCTTTTTAACTAACTCAAAATCTAGAGATTCTTGAGATTTAATTCCTAGATCCCATTGTTCACAGACATCCTTGGCTCTTTGAGAAATATAAGCTATATCCTCACGATTAATTAAATTTAATCTAAATTTTCTTACTCCTGCCAATAACTGTTTCAATCCAATCCCAAGTTTACTAGCAAAATATGTATAAACTCCAATTGCAGAAGGTGGAATTCTATTTCCGTTATAAATTCTGTGTAAATTGTCGTACTCGACAAAGGCTTCGTTTAAAGTTAAGCTTTTTGGATCTTTATCTTTAGGAAATCCTAGATTTCTTAAAATCGCAGGAGTCGCTTCCTTTTTCTCAATAACTTCACTAATATATTTCCCTTTCATAGCAGCAGTGATTGGAGCTCTCGCCATCGCGATACAGTTAATATAAGGAGCACCCATAGAAAGGGCTTTAAAGATCTGAGTTTCATTTGCAATACCACCTGCAATTGCAATTGATGGTATTGTTGCGTTTGGGCTTTTCTTCTTAATCATGTCAAGACATCCAACAACAAGAGCTTCTAAATATGCTGTAGGAATTGAACCTTCATTCATCATGCTAACAGGACTCATACCAGTTCCTCCTCCTGCACCATCAAAAGTCATTCCATCTATTTTTCCTTCAATACCTAATCTAAGAATCCAAGCAGTCGCAGCTGGGCGATATGCTCCTGTTTTAATAAATACATTTTTTGCTCCTTTTGCTCGAATTTGATCAATCTCTTCTAATACATCTTCAGTTGAAGATAAACCAACTCTACTGTGTCTTTCAAAGTCTGGAATAAAACCTGCTTTCCACTGTTCAATAATCACGGGATCCGATGGATCAGGGAAAACTAGATAACCCCGTTCTTGTAGCAATTGAGCTCGCTCTAAAGATTCTAATCGAACTTCACCTCCTATAGCTTTTGCTCCTTGCCCAAATTTTATTTCAAGTGAACTCACTTCTAGGCTGGACATGACATAATCAAAAACACCTAATCTTGTATCTTCTACATTCTTTTGAACTATAATATCTCCATGTTGGCCGTCCCAAAACTCCCTATATGTATTAACTCTATATTTCATATCTTCAGTATCAATAACTTTTGGATATAGAGCGTGATTGGCAAATTTTGAATGAGGATCCATTCCAACTACATTTTCACCAACAGTTATACTGATCCCTGCTAAGGCAGCCCCCATTGCTAAACCATCCCAATTTCGCTTTGCAACATATGTACTCCCTAAACCTGCAATTACTATTGGATATTTTTGATTAATATTTCCCCATTTTGTCTCGATATTAACATTTGGGAAGATTACCTTGTCCTCATGAGCTTCGATTCCTTGAGCACCACGACATTCAAATTGAATTTGAAAATCGCTGTATGAGAATCCAAAATCTTTAGGAGTTCCCGCTGTAGAATTTCCAAAAAACTCTCTTCTTGGATATAAAACCTCACGGCCTCTAAGGGCTGATTTTGAGACTTCACAAAAAACAGGACAATCTGCAACACAAATTGGGCATAAACCAGATTCACAAGAATCCTCAACCCTTGTTCTGGACCCAATCATACTCATTTGATGGGTATCCATTGAAAATTTAGTCATTTAAATTAACCTTAAATTAATTGTTATATGTGGTGGGAAAGAATACCCACTGATTCTATAACTTATTGGGTTTTGATCTTTATAAACTTTAGTTAAACAATTTATTAAAATTAAGATAAAAAAGTTCCAATTCTCTTGAACATTAAATGTTCATTTATATACAAAATTATTAAAAAATTGATAATTATTGAACAATGTTTCATTTATACTATTCCAATATTAAAACTTAGTGTTTTAAATTGAACAATTTTATGAAGAAGTAAGATTAATTAAATTAGTTGCTTACAGTAATTTCCACCAAATGGTCTTTTTGAAATTGGTCGTATCACTTTAAAGCTTTTGTTCCATACAATATCCAATGGAATATTGAAGATTCTACAAAATTTGGTGATATTTTGAGTAATTTCTCTTTCCTCTTCCTCTGAGAGTAGTGAAATTTTTGCACCTATACCCAATTTTTTTTCTAAATCCTCATCTGTGCGAAGATAAATAGCCCCTCCATGAATACCTGTTCCTAATTCAGCACCACAAATTGATTGTGGATTCTCAATAACAGTTCCATCCTGAAGAACTTTCAAACCAAGTATAACAATTTTGCCCCCAGCCATATATTCACCTAAAAAGTCTTTAGCTGTTCCACCAATTATTAAGACTGGAAATTGATCTCTATTTTCTTTCATATGGATGCCGACTCTATAACCTACATCTCCTTTAATGTAGAGGTTCCCCCCCCTTGAAGATAATCCTATTACATCTCCCCCATCCCCATCTATAATTATAGTGCCCTTGTTCATAGTATTGCCTGATTGATCCTCACAGTTTCCATTAACTATAATTTTTGGACCATCCATAAAAATCCCGAGATCATTACCAGGGATACCATTAATTATTATCTTAATATTTCCTTGCAAAGCTGCACCGATAAATCTTTGACCACAAACATTATTTAAAACTATATTTCTATAATTTGCACTAATCGCGTCATTTATCTGAGTATTAAGCTCTTTATAATCAAGTGGCTCTCCAGATGGAGCAGCGTTAATTTCTAATATTTCATCTAATCCAAATTCATAAAGTCTGGTTTTTGATTCATTTACAATCATTTCATTATTCACCTGCATGTTTTACTCCTAAAATTTCCGCAATGTGCGGATTTGGACCGATATATCTTAAGCGGTCCCTATTTGAGCGAAGAGATTCCACAGAATCAATTCCCATCGCACCTAAAACTTCTCTTAATTCTTCATTCCATGAATGAAATAGATTTATTATCCTATTTTTAGCAATATCAATATCTAATCTTCTAACTAAATGCTCTTTTTGAGTAGCAATTCCCCATGAACAAAGCCCCCTAAAACATTGTTGACAGACTCGACATCCCATTGCAATCAATACTGGTAGGCAACACATTGCTACATCAGCTCCCAGAGCTATAACTTTTATTAAATCTGCTGAGTATCGAATTGAACCCCCAGCAATTAACGTCACCTGTTCTCTTAGATTTTCTTCTTGAAGTCTTTTATCCACAGCAGCGATCGCTAACTCAATAGGAATCCCCGCATGATCTCGTATAATTCTCGGTGCAGCGCCTGTTCCACCTCTGAATCCATCAAGAGTTAGAAAATCTGCTCCACCTCTTACTATACCTACTGCAATTGGCGCAGAATTATGAACTGCCGCTATTTTTACTCCAATGGGGACTTTATATCTTGTTGCTTCTTTTAATGCAGCAATTAATTGAGCTAGATCTTCAATTGAATAAATATCATGATGAGGATATGGTGATAAAGCATCACTTCCTTTAGGTATCCCTCTTGTTTGAGATATTAAATTGGTAACTTTTTCTCCTGGTAAGTGACCACCATGGCCAGGTTTAGCTCCTTGGCCAATTTTTATCTCTATCCCTGCTGCATTAGTTAAATAATTAATATCTACCCCAAAACGTCCTGAAGCCACTTCAGTAATAATGTTTGGAGCATATTCGTAGAAATCAGGATGTAGCCCACCTTCTCCTGAACCCGCTATAATTTTGAGTTCCCTTACGGCTTGAAAAATTGCTTGACAAGCATTATAACTAATTGAGCCCAAACTCATATGCCCAACCATAATTGGCATATCAATTTCAAAATTAGGGGGAATAATTGTTTTAAGAGATATATCATTCAAGTCTTCAGATTCAGCAATAAATTCAAGCTTTTCAGGTTTTCGCCCAAAAAATATTTTCGTTTCAATAGACTCACGAAGGGGGTCGATGCTGGGATTAGTAACCTGACAAGCGTCAAGAAGTAAATCATCAAATATCGATCTAATAGGTCTATCATTTCCAGTAGCAGAGAGCAGGACCCCACCACTTCCAGATTGAGCCCAAATAATATTACGGATTCTCTTTGTGTAATTACCATGAGGAGGTAAATAAGATTTACTCTGAGAAATATAGATTGCCTTACCTGAGCACATTACAACACATCTCTGGCAAGCAACACATTTAGAATGGTCAGTAACGATTCTTTCACCGTTATAAGAAAAAACACCGAAAGAACAATTGTTAATGCACCGTTTACATTGTTTGCAATCTTCTCTATTGATGTTAACTTTAAAATGTGAGATAATTTCGTGTGTTATTGCCATTTAGCACACCTCCATTTGTGATATACTTTTCTTTATTGTAGGGATTTCAAGTCCATTTCTAATTAACCCTTTCCCTAATTTAACGATAACAGCAGTACCACTTTTAGGATGCCAAATCTCTTTTAAATAAAAATCACTATTAGAAAGCATTAATCTTCTAAAAGATGCTTCTTCACTACTCATGTAGACAGTTTTCTCATCTTCAGAGATTCCAACAACCAATGGTCGTAATTTCTTTCGATCAGATAATCCAATTATAGTCGGTATTGGGTTTGAATATCCAACAACTATTGAAAAGGGACCGTTTAACATAGCACTTCTATAAGTTGCTCGAATACTTTTATATATTACTTGAAGTTTTGTGTTTAATTTCTCAATTTCTTCAAATAAGGGGGGTGCTAAAGCTATGGTGGCTACAGATAACGGAATTTTATGTTTACGACACAAAAGATCAATTAAATATGCAATAACTTCTGTATCAGTGTGTAATGTACATTTATATCCAAATGATTCTAAGTATCTCTTATTAGTGCCATATGAAGTTATTTCCCCATTATGAATAACAGAACAGTTTAATAGATTAAATGGGTGTGCTCCTCCCCACCATCCGGGAGTATTTGTTGGAAATCTTGAGTGTGCTAACCACATATAAGCTTTATATTCTGATATTTTATAAAAATCTGCAATTTCGTGAGACCATCCATTACCCTTGAACACACCCATGTTTTTTCCTGAAGACATAACAAAAGCATTTTCTATATTCGCATTAATATCCATTACAATTTGAACGACACTTTCATCTGGATTTTGATTATTTTTTCTTTCAGGATCAAAAAATGCTCTCCAAATAAGAGGAGGATTATCAACATTACTAGGTGTATTAGTAGGAATTGGTTCTGAATGAATAAGATTACCACTTTTTTTGAGATAATCTAAAACTCTTGTTTTTGCGTTTTCATCGTCAAGAAGAAAATGAAAAGCATAATAATCTTTATAATCTGGGTAAATTCCATATGCAGCATACCCAGCTCCAAGCCCGTTTTCCCGTTCTTTTAATATACATAGCATATCAATAACTTTTTCCCCTGAAACTCTGGTTCCATCAATGTTAATGAATCCAGTTATGCCACATCCATCAAACACCCTTTGATTCCTAAATCTCTCTGGTAATGAAGTATAGTTTTCCCATCTCATATCATACTCACCTACCTTAATTTAAGAATCTCGTTTGACATTTTCTCTTTCTATTATGTTAAACAATTCTTTTAAATCCCCAACATCAGGATTCCTATATTCTAAACCAACTTTTTTACGAGCTGTTTTTGATAACATTCCTATAATTCCTTTTTGGTAGAAATTTTTAAATTCTGTTTCATACCCTTTAGTTATATACCCCTTCTGGACTGCAAGATTTCTTAAAATCGTAAAAATTTCAACTAATCCAACTCTCATTGGGCAAAGCTCATAACATAGATAACAGTCAAGACACATCCAAATTGTTGGATCTGAAATAACTTCTTCTATATTGCCATTAAGAAGATTCCCTATAATTTTGTTTGGACTAAAATCAGTCATTTTAGCAATAATACAGTCATTGTCACACGCTCCACACGAATGACATTTAAGTAAGAAATTAAGATCAAAATATTTTCGAATTTTCTCATTTTTCTTTTGGATGATTTTAATTTTTTCAAATAATGGATCAGCAGCAGTTTTATGATGTTTTCTCATCAGATCTTGAATGTCAGTCCCTAAAGCAATACATAATAATTCTGAGTAGTATAAAACAGGAATATCAAATTTATAGTCCAACTTCTTTAATTCCTGTTGTAAAAAATCAAATTGGATATAACATTGAGGACAGCAGACCACAATACAATCTACGTTTTTTTCTTTCATGCTTGATAATTTGGCACAGACTATTTCAAGTGACAAGTCAGGTTTTCCTGCTCTTTCAAGGCTCCCTCCACAGCATTCCATCTTTAGATCGTAGCTGACACTTTGAGCACCCAAATCTTCAATAAGACTATCAAACATTTTAGGCTCTAATGGATTATCTAGTTGTATTTTATTACTCGGTCTAAGAAAATGACATCCATAATGTAAAGCGACTCTCAGTCCTGTCAGGGGATATTTTAAATTCTCTCTGATTGCATCTCTCTTGAATTTATAAAAAAATTCAACCATATGAAAGACTTGAGAATCTCCTTGGACTTTCAGATCAATCTTATCCAAATAATTGTTAACTTTACTTAAGAAATGGTGATTTTCCTCAATTTCACACTTTACTTTTTTAAGGGATGTAAAACAACCATTACACGGAGTGAATAAATCACATTCATCTTTTTCAGCAATAGCTAGATTACGAGCAGCAGTAATAGAGAATAAAAACTCATTGGAATTTTTTATACCATTTGGATCAGGACAACAGGAGAATTTCGGCTCTTCTTTAAATGGAATTCCAAGAAATTCCAAAATCTTCCTTATTGATACTTCAATAAAAGGTAAACGATATGAAATTACACATCCCGGAAATAAAACAATCTCCTGCCGAATCTTCTTACCTCTTTTCAAAATTATTTTGTGTCTAATCATATATAATGAAAAAATTAAGCAAAAAAGCTTAAAGATAACTTAATTTTAATCATTTTATTAAGCTTTCTTTACTACTACATACTCGCATTGAGTTTTAGTCATAATATTTGTCTCTTTTTTACTTATTTAAAATTAAAAAATAAATTTTATTCATAGATCAATGGACCATTCTTCCTCTCTATTTCAATATTTTTATATTGAACTGTTGAGATTTCATTCCATTTATAATCAGTTCTCCCGAGTTTTTCTCTATGGGGGTTTCTTTCTACAATTGTTTCAACTGATTCTATTTCAGATGTTAATGTATCTAAACAAGCCATTGCAGTATTACAATTCCACCGATATGTATTTTGTGATGCTTCAAAGATCTTACCAAATGATATTGAGTTATCCTTACAATTATGGTGTATATGCCTACCGTAGGAATATTTTTCACCACAGTCCGGACATTCAATCAATTTTAGCCCAATTAATTTACCCTTGTCTAAATTACATCCAAATGTCAGTCTATTTGACTCTAAGAAAGTATCACATCTCCATTTATGGTGATCTCCATCTTGAGAGCGTAAATTACTATCGATAGCTTTTTCTTCACACGCATGGCATATTTCGCTATCATAGTTATATTCCGCTCCGCATAATCTACACTTTAATAACATTTTCATTCACACCCTTTTTTAATATTCTTCTATTACAGCTTCATATAAACGGGGCCGTGTGTTATAATAAATTATTAACTTTTCAGGCATGGTTTTTTTAATTCGCTTAATTACTGTTGTGACTCCATTGCGATTATCTCCATATCCCATTGCCCTAGCCCATTGTGCTGCTGAGCATCGTCCTATTTCTTTTAATTTTTCTAAGCATATTTCTTCCCATGTTCGAAAATACTCTTGAACTGTTATTTTTATAACCTCCTTTTGAAAAAATTTTGTTTTTTTTTACCTCTTATTTTAGTTTGCTTTTTATTTGTGGGAATTAATTCCCTTTTTTAAATAAAAGTAGTAATATTAATTATTTAAACTTTCTTCTAGCTTTTTTTGATTTTTCTAAAAAAAAGATTAGATTTAAGAGGTATTAGTGAACAATTCTGGCATTCATTAAATAATAACTGAAAATCTTTTAGTTCAAATGAACTTCTATTTAAAATTTACCGTCAATTTTTGAACAATTTTTAGTAAAATCATTTTCTTTTCGACAAAATTTATTTTTTTTTTAGTGGAAATTGAAGACTTTTTTGATTATAATAATTTTATATTGAATTAAGTTCAGAGTTCTACTAAAAGATTGTGATTAATTATGAACATAAATAGGTTTTTATATTTTATTCAGTGAACATTTTTTAATTACATTAAAAATGTAAAAACAGTCTATTTAGTTTTGCTTTCTTCTTTTTTGATCAATTTTGTAAATGAACTTTCGTCTTTGATTATGTTTAATACAATGTGAGTATTAGTACGCTCAACAAAGGGGGAAGTATTTATCTCATCTTTGATCATCTCACTTAGTTCTGCTCTGGTTTTAAATCTGGCAAGAATAAGGGCGTCATAAGTGCCAGTTATGTCATAAACTGCAAATACGTTTGGATTTTGAGCAATTTTTCTTTCAACTTCAAGCATTTTTCCCTTAGAGACTGTTATTTCAATAAGGGCAATGATATCATAACCTAATTTCTCATAATCAATCTGAACCCCATAACTTTTAATTATTTCCTTCTGTTCTAAATCTTCAATATGCTTTTTAATAGTAACAGGAGATTTATTACCCAAATCTTTTGCAAGTTGACGAAACGAGACTCTTCCATCTAAACATAATTTTTTTAGGATCTCTGTATCTAAATCGACCTTATTTGCTATACTATTATTTTCAGTCATTATCTTGGAGTGTTATTCAATTATTATAAAATTATGCAATTGTCCATAAGTTAATTAAAATAATATCCAAGTGATCACTTTCTCTATCGACAAAAATTCTTTATTGAATCATTTGATCACTCTGAATAAATATAATTAATCATTTATAAGTATTTCTATCCATTTTTGTAAACATATGAACTAGAGAAGGTCAAAATTTTTATATATACGATCATATCTATTATTAAAGAATTAATTATAAATTAAATAAATGAGAAAAAGAAAAAATGGAAATTAGATGCCCAATATGCGGAAAAAAGTATTCTTATGACAGATTGATATGCCAAGAATGTGAAGACTATTCAATTTATAGTGGTGTGTGTGAGATTGATAATAAAGCGCACCATAGATGGAATTGTTCTGCATTTTTAACAATTACATCATCAGCTTTTAAAACAAATAAAGTGCGTGAATTGATGAAAGAACTATCTCCTGAACCCAATAATTTGGCAATTCAAGAGAGAGAGACACATAATTGGAATTGTGATTCAAATTATCAAATCCATAGAAATAGAAAAGCATCTTTCAAACCGCTAATATTGGGAGACTATTTTGCATTAATAAAGAATAAAACTGATTCTCATCTATTTTTTGAATAAAATAAGGAATGTTATTATGATTGAAAAAGATGATCCGAAAAGGAAAGAGCTTTGTGATGCTGTAATTGAGAAAATTAAGGAAGAAGATGTTAAACTTATATATCTTCAGTTTACAGATATCCATGGAATTATCAAGTCTTTTGAAGTAAATTCAAAAAGAATCGAAGATATCTTTGAGGTTGGGGAGAATTTTGATGGGAGTTCTATCACAGGATATGGCGCTATTGAAGAGTCTGATAAGGTTGCGCTTCCTGATCCTAGTACGTTTTATTTACTGCCATGGAGGAAAGAAAATAAAGTTGCTAGAGTAATTTGTGATATATATAAACCTGATGGTGGACGTTATGAGGGAGATCCTCGATATATTTTGCAGAGAGCCTCAAGAAAGGCAAAAGAACATGGGTATAAATATTTTTGCGCCCCAGAAATGGAATTTTTTGTTCTAACTCCGGATACAAAAGCGGAATTCAAACCTTCAGATATGAGGGGATATTTCGATTATGATCCATATGATATTAACGAGATGATACGGTTTACGATTGCTGATTATAGCGATGCCATGGGAATTAATGTTGAATGTATCCACCATGAAGTAGCTTATGGTCAACATGAAATAGATTTTCGTTATGATGAGGCTGTGAATACCGCTGATAATACCATTACTATTAAAGCAATAGTAAAAACTGTTGCTGCGAATCATGACCTTATTGGAACGTTTATGGCAAAACCCTTTCATGGTATAAATGGTTCTGGGATGCATGTACATCAATCATTGTGGAAAAATGGAACCAATGTGTTTTATGATGAGAATGATAAAGATAATATTTCAATGACCATGAAGAAATGGATTGCAGGACAATTAAAATATTCAAGAGCTATGTGTGCTGTCTTAAGTAGCTGGCCAAATTCCTATAAACGGCTAGTTCCAGGTTATGAAGCACCAATCTACCTAGGGTGGGGTTTTCGTAATAGATCTCCACTGATAAGAGTACCTGATTTCCATGGTAGACATAATGCTGCTAGATGCGAAATTCGATGTCCAGATCCGGCTGGAAACCCATATCTTCAGTTTGCCGTTCTTTTGACTACGGGCTTGGAGGGTGTATTATCAGACGACATAGAGATTTCAGCACCAGAAGATAGGAACGTATACCATCTCACTTCAAAAGAGATGGAGAAGGAGGGAATTATATCCTTACCAGGAAGCCTACATGAAGCATTATTAGAGTTTAAAGATTCCGAATTAATGAAAGAAGTATTTGGAGAGACTGCATTTAAGAATTACTATTATGCCAAGCTTGAGGAATATGATGCAGCACGTATCATCGTAAGTGAATGGGAGAGAAACCGTTATATTAGGTTATAATAATTTTATTTTATTTTTTTAAAATTCTAGCGACAAACAATCGATTTTTCTACATAGTGTTCATCTAGAGATTGTATCAATAAGAGTTTTTGAAGTTGATATATATTATCTATTCTATAAATGATAAGAATGGAAAGAAAAGAGAATAATAAAATAAGTAATCGAATAACAATTGCGTTAGACCACGAAACAAATGAGGTTTTAGGGAAATTAAAAGAAAATTCACCTACATCACAATCAGAAATAATAAGGAAAGCAATTAGGTTTTATCACAAGTTTAAAAAAGTTTTTAATAATAGAGGAAATGGAATGGCAGAACGAGTAAATATATATATCGATTTATTGGCCCAAGGAGAGCATATTATATTAGATGTGGATCATTATTTGTTATTTCTAAAATTCATTGAACATTCTCCCGAAAAAGAAGAATTTTCAAAAATAAATAAATCGATTGGTAAAGCACATGCTGAAGAATTTTCTGAAGATCTTGAGATAATTACTGTTCAAAAAGTTATCGAACGCCTTGAAGCATGTAATTTCTTCAAAATGGTTAAAGATTCATCAAATAGTTTTACATTACTCTTAGGATCTGATATTCAGAGAAATTTTATCAAAACATTTCTTGAGGAAGTACTACATGGAATGGGATTTAAAACTACTATCAAAGAAGGGTTTTCAAAACTTAAAATTATCCTAAATAATGGGGTTTTTTAAGAGTGGCGGTATCCATAGGATTCCGAGAAGAATGAAAGATCTTATGATAGACCATGTAGTCAGTTTTTAATTTATAATGTATCTTCTCCTTTCTCATTTGTCCTGATCCGAATTGCAGTTTCTACAGGTATAAGAAATATTTTTCCGTCGCCAATTTTTCCTGTTTGGGCTTTTTCTATAATAATGTCAAGAATTTCATCAATATTAACTTTATTACTAACAATAATCTCAAGTTTTAATTTATCAATCCATTCAACGCAATATTCACCAGTACGTCCTACAAGTTTGATTCCACGTTGGTTACCGTGACCTCTCACTTCATAGACACTCATACCCTTAATTCCTTTTTCAAATAATCCTTCTTTTATAGCCTCTAATTTCTCAGGTCGTATAAAACATTCTATTTTTTTCATTTAACTTAGACCACCTTTATACTTTTTCTCCATGGATTGCGATATCAATTCCCAAATATTCTACTTCTTCAGTTGTACGTAAATTCATTAATTTATTAATTACTTTAGCAATTACCCATGTTAGTAAAAACGAATAAAATATCGTTGCAATAACTCCAATACTTTGAATCCAGACTTGTCCAACGTTTCCTTTGATTAATCCAGAAACACCTACACTTGCAAAGATTCCTGTAGCGATTGCTCCCCAGATACCACCCCATCCATGGACAGCCCAAGCATCTAACGATTCGTCAATTTTAGAGCGTGAACGCCAAGTAAGAATACCATAACATATTACAGCAGATATCACTCCAATTATCAAAGCTGCCCAGGGCTGAACGAAACCTGCTGCAGGAGTAATCGCAACCAGTCCAGCTAAAGCACCTGTCGCTAACCCTAACGTGCTAAATTTTTCTTTTTTATAATATTCAATTATCATCCATGTTAAAGCCGACGTGCTAGCTGCTAAATGAGTATTAAACATGGCTAATACTGCCGTGCTATTCGCAGCTAAAGCACTGCCTCCATTAAATCCAAACCAGCCTAGCCAGAGTAATCCTGTGCCAAGTAAAACATAAGGGATGTTAGAAGGATCCATTGGTTCTTTTGGGTATCCCTTCCTAGGCTTAATTACTAAAGCAACTGCTAAAGAAGCAAATCCAACATTAATATGTACAACTGTGCCCCCAGCAAAATCTAATGCACCTAATGCGCCCAACCACCCTCCATCTCCCCAAACCCAATGAGCTATGGGAGTATATACAACGATTAACCATATTGCGATAAATACCATGAACGCTTTAAAATTTACCCTTTCTGCGAAAGGACTTGCTATAATTGCTACTGTAATTATTGCAAACATTAATTGAAATACCATATATAACAAATGGGGAATTGCATCAGAATATACAGGATAAGAATCCATTCCTACTCCAAAAAGGGCAAAAAAGTTAAAGTTTCCAATAATTCCTCCTCCGATATCAGGAGCAAATGCTAAGCTATAACCTAAAATGAACCACCCAATAGTCACAATAGAAATTGAGACAAAGCACATTGCCATCATATTTAGGATGTTCTTCCTACGAAGCAATCCTCCATAGAAGAAGGCTAGACCTGGAGTCATTATAAAAACTAATCCGGTACATAATAAGATAAAAGATATGTCTGCACCTGCCAAATTTATCCACTTCTTTTAAATTTTAGTTTAATTAATTATATATCAAATTTTTTAGATCCTAAATTCTAAAATTTAAATATAAATAGGGATATTGAATATTTAATATTTATTGATAATTTGGAATATTCTTTATTAATTTTTGGTTAATATTATGAACTTTTAGGAAACATATACTATGAAAATCACTCATTTTATGAAAAAGTATGAATATGTAGGTTATTGACTCATACTATAAACGAGTTATAAAATTAAGGTATGTAAATGTTCTTTGGAATGTCTGGAAAAGTAGTACAACCTCAATTATATATTGCCTGTGGAATATCTGGAGCTATGCAATATAGTGTTGATATGGAAAATTCTGATATTAATATATTACCCTTCCAACATAATATTTTTCTTTAAAAGATCGAGTACCTTCATTCATCATGACCATATCATATTTTTTGTATTTCATTTTTTTTTTATATTTTTTTTCATTTTTCTAATCCTTACAAATAATAACTTGTGAATATTATTATTGATGATGTAGGATGGGAGAAACGATCTTAAACATAATTATTGCCCAAATAAACCCAATTGTAGGAGATATTGAATTTAATACTGCAAAAATAATTGATGCTATAAAAAACCACCAAGCGAATGATATTATAATCTTTCCTGAGATGGCATTAGTCGGTTATCCAATTATGGACCATATTCATGATCCTTTAATTAGACGTAAGAATCTTGAATCCATTGAGAAAATTAAAGAAACAAAAACAAAAGCGACAATTATTTTAGGCACTTTTACAGAACCAGAAGAGTTAGAAGGAAAAATCCAGCGTTTTTACAATTCCGCGATTATAATTGAAAATAATAAGATAAAGGCATATGTGAATAAACGCTTATTACCAAATTATGATGTTTTTGATGAGAGAAGATATTTCTCTTTTGATGATAAGTTTAAGCCAATCTATATAAAAGACGTGAAGTGCGGTATTTTAATCTGTGAAGATATTTGGGATGAGCATTATGATATAAAAGTAGCAAAGAATTTAGTAATAAATGGGGCAGAACTATTAATTGTAATAAATGCTTCACCTTATCATATTAATAAGTTTAAATTACGAACTGATTTAATAAAAGAAAAATCAAAGGAATTATCCGTACCAATTGTATATGTTAACATGGTTGGAGGGCTTGATGAGATAGTATATGATGGTCAAAGTTTTATTACAAACAAATTTGGTCAGGTAATTTTTAAGGCAAAAGGATTTGAAGAGGATATATGTAAATTTAAGTTATCTATAAAAAACACTCAACCAATCGATGAGAAAGTTTATCAAGTTGATTGGAGAGAGGAGGTAATAAATGCTTTAAAGCTGAATTTGAATGATTATTATTGCAAAAGTGGTATATTCGATGGAACTGTTTTAGGTTTAAGTGGAGGGATCGATTCTGCCTTTACTGCTTATATTTGTGCAAAGGCTCTTGGTTCAGATAAAGTTACAGCTGTTATGATGCCAACAAGATTTACATCAAAAGAAAGCCTTGATCTTGCTCGTGATTTATGCGAAAATCTGAATATTAAGTATATAATTCATCCCATAGACGAAGTTTTTTCCGTTTACCAGCAAAACTTAGAGGGAAACCTTGGAAAGCTACCCTTTGACATTGCAGATGAGAATCTTCAGGCAAGGATTAGAGCTAATCTTTTAATGTATTATTCTAACAAATTTAATTGGCTTTTGGTCTCAACTGGTAATAAATCTGAGATTGCTGTAGGATATTGCACATTATATGGAGATACCTGTGGAGGGAAAAATGTTCCTGGGGATCTCTTAAAAGTTCAGATATATGATATTTGTGATTGGATAAATAAAGAAAAAGAGATTATCCCAACTGGGATAATAGAACGTCCCCCTACTGCTGAATTGAGAGAAAATCAGAAAGATAGTGATTCATTACCACCTTATGAAATTTTAGATGTAATATTAGAAGTAATTATTGAGAATGGAATCGGTTCTGAACTAAAAGATTTAATAAACAGAGGATTTGATATCGAGACAATCAGAAAAGTAAGGAATTTATATTTAAACTCAGAGTATAAACGAAGACAACTTGTTCAGACAATTAAGGTAAGTGAAAGTGCTTTTGGGATTGGTAGGAGATATCCTGTACTAAAAAAAATCAAATTTTAGAAAATAGCTTCAAAATACTTATATATTTATTATATATATTATATATTATTTTCCAAATATCTATTTTTTATTTCATTTCTTTTTGTTATCATGTTCTTGATGGTTGAATTTTTTTTTAAGCTCCATAAATTCTTACTACATAAAGGAGGAATAGAATGGATTTTTAACCCATTTCTGAAAGAGGAAGTTAACTGTTAAATTGAAATACTAATAATCCAAAAGGACAGAGGCACATGGGAAGACTTTTCCAGTACTAAAAATAATTAATTTATAGAATCATAAAAGAAAAGTGAAATGATTTGTCTTTCAGTGAGTATTTCTTCTCCAAATTTTTTAAAAATATGGTTTTAGTAATTCTCATCTTTGATTTTAGAAGGTATTTTCTCGATTTCCTTAGCTAAATTATAAGCTATTTCTTCTCCTTTTTCTAATTCTTCATCAGAAGGGTATCCACGATAAACAATTGGCTCTTGTATATCCCACTTCATTTTTTCTGAGAGTGTATCGAAATCTTTTTTAGCACCTCCACTCCAACCATATGATCCAAAATAAAGAACCTTCTTGTGATTCATAAATTTTTTTTTTAATAAATCCATGATATATCTCATTGGAGGAAACATTCCATATTCATAAGTAGGAGCACCAATTATTAACCCTGCAGATTTATATGCATCAGAAAGAATAAACGAAGGATCCTCATTAGGTACCCGATGTATATTTACGGGTATTCCTGCTTTTCCAAGACCTTTTAAAATCGAATTTAACATCACTTCGGTATTACCATACATACTTCCCCATATTACACATATCTCTGGTTCCGCATAATCTTGATTATAATTTGCTAATCGTTTATACTTTTTTATAATTATTTCGGGAGATTTACGCCAAATTAAGCCATGAGAGGGGGCAACCATATTAATTTTTAAATCTGCTAGCTTATCAATTGCACGTAATACATTTCCTGAAAACATTGGGATAATATTTGAATAATAACGCAGAATTTCTTCCTCCCAATAGGGTTTGGTTTCTTCTGGAGTTTCGTCTTCAAAAATCGATCCTTTATGGACACCAAATGCCCCAAATGCATCTCCTGAAAACAAAATTCCTGAACTTTCTTCATAAGTTACCATCGTTTCTGGCCAATGAACATTTGGTATTTCAAAGAATTTTAATTTTTTATCCTTTCCTAAATCTATTTCATCACCAGTTTTAATGATCTTAACTCTATCATCAATATGGTAAAAAGCATTTACCAAATCGATACCTTTCTGTGTAGATATGATTTCTGCTTTAGGAGATAAAGACTTTATCAAAAAAGTCATCCCTGTATGATCTGGTTCGAGATGATTTAATATAATATAATCAATATCCTCCAATTTAACAGAAATTGATTCGAGGTTTTTAAGTAGAGTTTGAGCTGCACCTCCCCATTCTCGAACTAATTCAATTATCGCGATCTTATCACCCATAACGATATAAGAATTTAGAGCAACACCATTAGGGATAGGCCATATCCCTTCAAATAAATCCTCTGTGTGTACATTAGCACCCACCCAGAAAATATCATCTGTAAGTTTTATAGCAACCATTTTTCTCATTTTAAACTTTAATTATAACTAATAATTCATTTAACTTTATTTTATTATTCTCTAGAAGTTATAAGTCATAAAAATCTTTAAAAACCATAATTGTTTTGAGCATAATCAAATCCTTTTAGAGAAATTAAATTTTAAATAATATATTGACATTATTATTCATAAAAAACTATTAATTCTAAAGGGCAGAAGTTTATGGGAAAACTTAAGAGCATCCATATAAATCTCATTTTTACAGTCATATTAGTCCAAGCAATCTTTTTTATTGGACTCATTTTAAGTTTTTTAACTTTTAAATTACTCCCAGGAGACATAGTACCAAGGGCACTCTCTGCCGCGGGTATTTATGACCCAAGTCAAGAATTGATTGATGCTATGAAACACCAGCTAGGGTTAGATTTACCGTTTTTTGCTCAGTTTCTAAATTATGTTGGTCGCCTTTTTAGTGGTAATTGGGGGCGTTCCATTAGCATAGTAAGAAATATGCTGGTTTATACTCTTATTAAAAGTAAACTTCCAGCTACAATAGTAGTAATTTTTGTCCCGGTAATAATTGGCATATTATTTGGAATCTTGTTAGGAATGGTCTCATCTAGATATAGAAATAAATGGCAGGATATTGTAATTCAGATTTTTTGCTATTTTATTCTAGCCATTCCAGTTTTCTTCAGTGGTTGGTATTTTGTGTTTTACTTTGGTTACAGCTTTGGGATGATCATTTTTGCGACCAGATTTATACTAACCTTGGCTATTATCGCAATAATTACTTTACAGACTCGCTCTTATTTGACTAAGAAGCAAAACAATAGATCAATTATCCCATTTACATTAATAGTGGCTAAGTTATTTGGTATAATTTTTGCATTCTATCTATTATTAGATACGACTTTTGGTGTTAACAGTTTTGGAAAATTGCTTATAGATGCTCTTCTATTGAACGATTATTACGTTATCTTAGCAGCTTTATATATACTAGTGATGGTTTTGGTCTTTACCATAATAATATCAAACATGCATTTCATTTTGTATCAGTACCTAGCTAGTGATAGGTTTAGAGAAATGTTTTCAAAGTTTTACACACCTAAAACCAAAATCTTAGAATCTAATCCTCGAAATGAAGAAAAGTTAAAAGATTATTTGGTGCTCAGATTAAAGTCTCCCATTTTTATAATAGGAATAATTTCTGTTTTAACATTGGTCATTCTAGCAATTTTTCCCAGAATTATAACTCAATATTCTTTAGATTATGTCTTACAACCACATTCAGGTTCATGGAATCCTCCGACTCCTGATCATCCATTAGGGCAGACTGCAATGGGGGGTGATGTACTAGGGAGAACTATGTATGGAATAGGAGATTCTCTAGTTTTTGGACTAGCAACAGTAATTATCGGAATGATCGGAGGCGTGAATTTTGGGTTTGTTGCAGGGAGATTTAAATGTTGGGGATATAAACTTATTATGGCGTTTATGATGTTATTTTATTTGTTTCCTTCAATTCTTTTCGTCATATTACTATTAATGATATTTGATCTTTCTTATTTTATAGCTATGATATCGATTGGATTTATGCTTATCCCATTATTTACATATGTCACCGCTAATGTTATGTCAGAAGAAATTAATAAAGAATTGATTTATAAAATAGCTAGATCGCTAATTTCATTTATTCCATTGGGTATAGCGGTTTCAATTCTTCTTTACAATTCAGTTGCATATTTAGGATTTATCCAAGAGATAAGAACAATATTAGGGGGTGATATTAACGTGGCTAGAGAAAATCCATATGATGCTCCCTGGGCCTATTTTTGGCCAGGATTAATCCTCTCGATAATGGTATTTAGTTTTTTTATGTTTCATTTAGGATTAAAAGGATTGGGGAGTATTAGCAGAATTAAGGAATTAAATGAAGATTTAAAATAAGTTAGGATACATCTTTTCAATATTTTCTATTGTTTCGGTAAATAAAGTAAGGAATATCATATTGTCATAGACATACATATTTTCCATAACATAATCTAAAATTTCATTTGCAGTTATTTTTTCACGTTCAGTATAATTCCCCGCCTTGGATTTAAATAAGATTAGAAATTCTTCTTTCAACCATTCTAATTCTTCTATTAAACTTTCTTCCAAAACTTCATAATATTTGACACTAACTTTCATTATTTTATAACCTCAACCCTATAAATGAGAATCAAATCTCCTTAAGTATAAGGAATAAATATGGTTATAAATAATTTATAGAGCCCAATTTTTAAAAAACAGAATATGGTACTAGGTTTTATTTTGTACAATTTCTTTCATTTTTTCTATATAGTCAAGGCTTTGGTGCCTGAAATAAGTATTGTATAGTTCCGCATAAGTTCCCCCTTTAGACATTAACTCATCATGGTTGCCTTCCTCCACAATTTTTCCGTGATCCATGACGATTATACGATCAACGTGTCTCACGGTCCAAAGCCGATGTGCTATAATAATAGAGGTGCGACCTTCAATAGTTTTCTGTAATGCGTCTTGAATTTTAGTTTCAGTAAATGGATCAACTGAAGCAGTAGCCTCATCAAGAATAAGAATAGAGGGATTTTCGAGTAAGACACGGGCAAAAACTACTAATTGACGTTGTCCCATTGAAAGGAGACTACCTCGTTCCCCTGTGAACGTTTTTAATCCATAAGGTAGATCATCAATCCAATCAGAACCACTAGAACTGTCAAGAGCATTAAAAACAGCATCATCCGTAGCATTTTTACAACAATATTTAATATTATTTTCAAGTGTATCCGCCCATAAGAAGGGAGTTTGAGGAATAATTCCTATTTGTTTTCTATATTCATTTAAATTGTAGTTTCTTATGCTTTGACCATCTACTAAAACATCACCTTCCTGAAATTCATAGAATCTAGCAATTAATTTCGCCAAACTTGACTTCCCTGCACCTGTATGCCCAACAATTGCTAAGGATTCTCCAGGATGGATTTTTAAATTAAAGTTTTGAAATACTTCCTTTGATTCTTCATATCGAAAAGTAACATTTTTGAATTCAATTTCGCCATTTAGTTTTAAAGGCTTTATATCATCATTTTGAATTACTAAAGGTATTGTATCAATTAAGGCAAAAATACGCTCTGATGCCGCCATACCTGTCTGAAATACTGGCCAAAAAGAAGCAATAGTGATCAGCGGGAAAAATAGAAAGTTCAATCCTGATAAAAATAAGTTTAAATCACCTATACTTAGGGATCCATTTAATACACTTGCTCCCCCAATATATACGATTAAAGTTAATACCAATCCTTGAATCATGCTTAAAGCAGGCCAAACTATACTGAAGATAAGTCCTCTACGTAAATTAACTTTATAAGAAATATCATTTACTTCATTAAATGTTTCATATAATTTTGCTTCCTTTCGAAATGTTTTTGCAATTTGTATACCGGAAAAACTCTCTTTAACATAAGCATTTACAGAAGCGAGAGCTCGTTGACCCAACAAAGCTCTTTTTCTAGCAACTTTACGATAAGAAAGTGCTATGATAAAGAACAATGGAAAAGTAATTAATGTAGCTAAAAATAGCATCATGTTCATATATGCCATTACAATTAATAGAAAAGCAACAATAAAAAATGAAGACACAAGATCGAGTGAAAGTTCTACTACTTGGCCTAGATCTTGGGAATCTGTATTTATACGACTTACTACTTTACCTATCGGATTCCTATCGAAAAATGATAAATCATGCGAAAGTACGGCTTCTCCAGCATCTCTTCTTAAATCTAATACTACTTCTCCAATTACTTTTGAAATTTTACGACGTAGAAAATAATTGAAAACCCATCCAAGTATATTTAATGCAAAAGTAAAAGATATTACTAGTGTTAAATAAAATATATTTCGATTGGTTTCTAGGTTATTTAAAATAATGGTTGTGAGAACTGGGGTAAGTGAACTAGACAAAGAGGAGAGAGTTAGAAGAAAAATTACAAAAGACATAGGACGTTTATAGGGACTAAAATATTGAATAATTCGCTTTACCAAAACCCTATCTTTGTAAACCCTATCATACTCTTCGGATTCTAAGCCATACCACATTGTTTAAAAAACCTCCTCCTGTTTAATCAACTTATCAACATCGATATCAAATTTTTTGATAAATATTTTTCTGTATTCTTCTGAAGTAGATAAAAGTTCATCATGAGTTCCCATAGCTGCTATCTCTCCCTTCTTTAAAACTACTATCAAGTCAGCCCACCTTATCTGTGAAAGCCTGTGAGTAATCAGAAGTGTAGTTCTATCTTTGAGAATATTTTGAATTGCTCTTTGTATTTTATCTTCTGTATTCGAATCTATTGAAGAGGTTGAATCATCCAAGATAAGAATTTTTGGATCAGAGAGAAAGGCTCTAGCTATTGCTATTCTTTGTCTTTCTCCACCACTCAATTGGACTCCTCTTTCTCCAACTTCTGATTGATATTGATTAGGTAAATCACAGATAAAATCGTGAGCTTGTGCTTCTTTTGCTACTTGAATTATTTCTTCTTTAGAAGAAGTCCTACCAAAAGAAATATTATTGAATACTGAGTCTGAAAACAAGAAAACATCCTGTTCTATATATGATATTTGACTCCTCAAAGATTCTAAAGCATAGTCACGAATATCAATATCATCAACTAATATTCTGCCTTTGTCAACATCATATAAACGAGAGAGCAATTTAGTCAAGGTTGTTTTTCCTGAACCTGTTGTACCTACAATAGCTACTGTTTGCCCTTGTTTTACTTCAAGATTGATATTCTTAAGTACAGGTTTATCACTTCCGGGATAAGTGAATGAAACATTCTCGAATTCAATTCCCCCATTTATAGATTTTGCAGTTCCCTTAATATTTTCATCAATTTCAGTCTCTCGATTCATCAAAGTGATAAGTCTTTGAGCACTGGTAATAGCAACCCTAACAGTTGCAAAGACAAAGATGGAAATTTGTGTTGGAAATCCTAGTTGCCTTAAAAGAGCAGTATAGCCAATAATATAACCTATATAAAAGCCAATTGTAAAATTTAAAATAATCCCATGAGTCAAACCAAGTGTAATAGTTAAAGCCAATACCAAAAAGGGGAAATATTTTGCTTGGACACGACCTTGTTTAATAAAGGCGTCTCGATATCCACTTGCATTTAATATATACTTTTCTAATTCACCAGCTTCTTGAACTGTAGATTTAACAACTTCAATACCTGTAAGAGTTTCGTTTAAAGTAGTATTCATTCCAGCAAAAAATCCTCTAAGTTGAAAGGAAATTGGAGTTAGCTTCTTAACATATGATCTCAAAGAAATTAGGAAAAAAACTGCAAACAAAATTGGAGCAAGTAATAATTGAATGGGATAATATGGAATAAATATTATATAAAAGAGAGGAATTACTAACGCGGTGAATGATTCGAAAATTAAGGAGATTGCCGGGCTTATCAGAAAATTGAGCATACGAACATCATTCGTTGCAAGAGCCATCAGCTCACCAATCTGAATTTGTTCATGAAAAGATTGGCTTTTACCTAAAAGATTAGTATAGAATTCTCTTCTGCAGTCTCTTTCCATCCTATGGGCTATAACTTCTCTTAAAGCGAAGCTCAACATCCTTATAAAAGGGGACCCAATATTCAACAAAAAAATAAAAACAGTATAGTAAATTAAGGAAGAGGTTTTACCTAAAATGAAATCATTAATAGCATTTCCGATTAGAATTGATGAAATAGACCATAGGTTTGATGTTAAAATTGTTGTAAATAATACAATAAATATCAGATACTTGTTTGATTTATAAAAAAGATGCTTATAAATCCAACTTCGTGATCCTTTTTGACGAGCCTTTTCAAAAGGGTCTTTTCCGGGTGAGAACTCAACAATTCGTTGCTGCTGAGTATTCCTTGCTATATTATTTCTCATTAAAATATGCCGACAATTATGGTAGTGAAATTTAGTAACACTATTCTTGATGAAATACTTGATAATTAATGAGTTTTTTGATATGTTTCAGAGAAATTGAATAGTAGACAAAAAGTTTAAATTAATCTAAAAAGGATAATTCTTCTTAGTACTAATCAGAGTTGTTGTAGCTTCAATCCACTGGCTTAAATCATCATCTGTTCTACAAAATGTAATTATTTTGTCTAAATCTTCTAAGCTCTGGAATTTACATTCAACCATTAAATCCCAACCACCGTAAATAGGCGTAGCATAAGTTACTTCCCAATCTTCTCCTGAATTCTTGGATTTTAATCCTTTAAGTTTTTCTGTGACTTTCCATTGAGTCCCGATGATTTTTAATCGAATTAGAATGTACCCACGATAATAAATCTAAGTGACACCCAAATTAATTCGTTAGATTAATAATAAAATGGAATAAATTTTCAAGATTTTTCAAGATTTCTATTAATAAAAAAGTGAACCAAAAATGAATTTGAACTACCAATAAATTTCTTTTAAGGTTTTATGGTATTCATTGAGAGATTTAACATCAATTTCTTTCCTTCTAACTTTTTCTATGGCATCTACTATAGCTCTAGCTAGTTGTAAATTTATAATAACAGGAATATTGTAATCTACCGCCATCCTTCGAATTTTATATTCATCCTCAATAATAGTGGCAAACTTTTCTTCAACTGTAGTGGGTAATGGAATGTTAATTACTATATCTATTGCTCCATTTTGAAGGCAGCCCAAAATATTAGGTTCCATTCCGGCTTCGTGAATTTTATAAAGTTTTACAGCAAAGATTCCATTATTTTTTAATGCTAAAGCAGTATCTTCTGTTGCGAATATTGTAAATCCCATTTCTTTTAATTTTTTCGCTAATGGGATTATCTGTTTTTTTAATTCTTCTCCTCCTACTGAAATCAAGACATTTCCTCCTTCCACAGGAATACGCATATCAGTCGCTTCTAAAGCTTTAATTAAAGCATCTTCAAAATCTTCTCCTATGATGCCAATTTCACCTGTGGATGCCATTTCAACCCCAAGTCGAAAATCTGCTTTATCTAACCTTAAGAAAGAAAACATTGGGGCCTTAATTCCTACATAATTTCCGTATGGAAGATTAAGTAATCTTTCTGGAATGGAATTTCCGATTATTACTTCTGCTGCTAATCTCATGAGGTTTATACCTCGTGTTTTTGAGACATAAGGCATTGATCTTGAACTACGTAAATTACACTCAATTACAAAAACTTCCTCATTCTCTACTAGGTATTGTACATTAAAGGGACCTTGGATTTTTAATGCTATAGCGATCTTCTTTGTATATTCTTCGATTTTTCTGATTACTTCATTTGAAACCGTATAAAATCCGATTGACATTGTTGCATCTCCACTATGAATTCCTGCATTTTCGATATGCTCAACTATTGCTCCTATTAGTACATTAGTACCATCGCAGATACCATCACATTCAATTTCTCTTGCATCAGTAAAAAATTTGGTAATTACTACTGGATATTCTTTAGATACGGAAGCTGCAAGATCTAGAGTATCTTGTAAAGTTTTTTCGTCATAGCAAACCCTCATAGCAGCTCCGCTTAACACATATGAAGGTCTCACAAGAACCGGATATTTCACTTTCTTTGCAAATTCTAACGCTTCCTTCTTATTTATTAAAGCATTCCATTCGGGTTGTTTAATATTTAGCTGATCTAGTAAACCACTAAATTTACTTCTGTCTTCTGCCATATCGATTCTTGAACCATGAGTACCAAGTATTTTTAAATTAGTTTTTCTAAAGAATTCAGAATATTTTGTTATTTTAGCAGCCAAATTATTAGCGATTTGTCCTCCCGCAGAAACTACAATCCCATTTGCCTTTTCAAGTTCACAAATATCCAGTACTCTCTCACCAGAAATTTCTTCAAAGTATAGTTTATCTGATATATCATAATCAGTTGAAACAGTCTCAGGATTGTAATTAATCATAATTGCTTGATCAATTCCTAATTTTTTCAATCCCCATAAACAGTTAACTGATCCCCAATCAAATTCTACTGAAGCACCAATACGGTAAGTACCAGAACCTAACACAATAACTTTTTGAATATTTGAACTATTTTCATGTTCAAAATCTATATCATGTTCAGAAGCACTATATGTAAGGTATAGGTAGTTAGTTATAGCTGGCCATTCCGCAGCAAGAGTATCAATCCTTTTTACATATGGTTGAATTCCTAATTTTTTTCTTAATTGCCGAATAAAAATTGTATCAACACCCATTATGGTTCCAATCTGACCATCAGAAAATCCAAATCTTTTTGCCCTTTCAAACCAATAGCTTTTTTCTGTATCTGTGGATTCTAACAGGTCTAATTTTTCCAGGTTCTTTTCAACGTTAATAATATTCTTTAATTTGTGTAGAAACCATTTATCTACCCTTGAGAGGCGGTAAATTTCATCAAGAGTAATTCCCCTCTTAATTGCTTCAGCTAATCTAAATACTCTTAAATCTGTAGGATTTCTTAAGGCATATTTTAACTCATTAACATCTTCAATCGGCTCTAATTCATTCGCAACAAATCCTTTCATACCAATATCAAGCATTCTTATCGCCTTTTGTAAAACCTCTTCAAATGTTCTGCCTATTGCCATTACTTCACCTACACTCTTCATCTGAGAACCAAGTTTACGATCCACTTTTTGAAATTTAGTAAGATCCCATCTTGGAATTTTGAGTACTAGGTAATCTAATGCGGGTTCGAAACAGGCTGTTGTAACCCCTGTTATTTTGTTTTTTAATTCTGGTAACGTATACCCTATAGCTAATTTTGCTGCTATATAAGCTAATGGATATCCAGTCGCTTTAGAAGCTAATGCTGAGGACCTCGATAAACGTGCGTTCACTTCAATTGCTCTAAATTCTTTTGAAAACGGGTCTAATCCATACTGAATGTTGCATTCTCCAATAATGCCAAGGTTACGAATAACTCTTATTGAAGCAGAACGAAGCATTTGATACTCTTCATTGGTAAGAGTTTGACTAGGACTCACTACTAAAGATTCTCCTGTATGTAATCCAACAGGATCAAAATTTTCCATATTACAATTGATAAAACAATTATCTTCAGAATCTCGAACCACTTCATATTCAATTTCTTTCCATCCCCAGATGCTTTCTTCAATTAAGATCTGGTTAATCCTGGATTGAGCTAAACCTTTCTTTGCCATTCTTTCAAATTCATTCATATTATTAACTATACCAGAGCCTCTACCACCCAAAGTATAAGCTACTCGAATCATACAAGGAAATCCAATCTCCTCTACCGCCTTTAAAGCATCCATATAAGAACTTACCGCTTGACTTTTACATACTTTAACTTCTGATTTTTCCATTGCTTTAACAAATAGATCTCGGTCTTCAGTTGCTTCTATTGCCTCAATCGGAGTACCTAGCACTTTAAGTTGATATTTCTCAAAAATTCCCGCTTCTTTTAGTTCAACTCCCATATTTAATGCGGTCTGACCTCCGAAGGATAATAAAATGCCATCAGGCTTTTCTTTTTTAATAACTTCTTCTACATATTTGAGGCTTATAGGCAATAAATAAACTCGATCAGATAATTCTGGGTCAGTTTGGATTGTGGCAATATTTGGATTAATTAAAATAGTTGTAATTCCCTCTTCTTTTAGAGCTTTTAAGACTTGACTTCCAGAATAGTCAAATTCTCCCGCTTGACCAATACGAATCCCTCCAGAACCTAAGACTAATGCTTTTTTTATAGTTTTATCTAAGGGCATTTAATTATAGCTCCATTAGTTCGATAAATTTATCAAATAAATATAAAGAATCTAAAGGTCCTGGACATGCTTCTGGATGAAATTGAACTGCAATAATAGGTTTACTTTTATGAACTAACCCTTCATTAGTATCATCGTCTACATTTTTCAGAAACTCTTTAAAACCATTATTCTCAAAATCTTTTACACAAAAGCCATGATTCTGTGATGTTATATAACATCGATTGGTGTTGATATCTATTACGGTTTTATTTCCCCCTCTATGTCCATATTTCAATTTATATTTGTATCCCCCCGCAGCAATCCCTAGAATTTGATTGCCCAAACAGATCCCAAAAGTTGGTATATTATTCTGAATTAATTGTTTACAGACATTAATTGCATTTACACACATATCAGGATCTCCAGGACCATTTGATATAAAAACCCCATCAGGTTTGTACGACATTATCTTCTCATAATCATAATTATATGGCACTAAAACAATTTCAAGTCCTCTTGCTAAGAAATTTCTTAGTATATTAAGTTTTACACCACAATCTAATACTACTATTCTACCCTTCGGATTCGAAGGGGAAAATTTTTGAATGCTTTTGGTCGAGACTTCACTAACTAAATGTCTTAAATTAGGATCTTCAGCTTTTTTAACAATTTCTTGCAGTTCATTTATGTTTGGAATTTCTCCTGATTCAAAAACAGCTAAGAGCCCTACTTGAACGCCTTGTTCTCTCAAGATTGTTGTTATCGCTCGAGTATCAATCCATTCGATTCCGGGTACATCTTCCTCACATAGAAATTCATCTAATGTTTTCACACTTTGGTAATGGCTAGGCTGTTTACAGCATTCATTGACGATAAATCCGGTGACTTTTATGGAATCTGATTCAAAATATTTAAGAATTCCGTAATCATCTTTTTTCCATGCAGGCACACCATAATTACCAACGAGAGGATGAGTCATTACCACAATTTGGCCTTGATAAGAAGGATCTGTCAGGGTCTCATTATAACCTGCACCTGTCATTGTATTGAAAACTAATTCTCCAGTTACAATTTTTGAGGCTCCGAATCCAATACCCTCGAAGTATTTTCCATTCTTAAACATTAAGACTGCTGGTCTTTCCTTCTTGTACAACATTTACAAAATTGTTATAAGCATCTCATACATTCTTAAAACAAAAATAGATAGTTATATCATTTAAGATTGATTATTAATGAGTTAAATAAACTATAACTATTATTTCAATTTTGAACTCCCACAATGCATTTGATTTAAAGATTAATTAAACTCATTTAAGGTTGATTTACAGTGAACTTTTTCTCAAGATCTAAAGTGCGTACAAATTCTTCATGTGTTTTACTAATTGAATTTATAATTGGTTCAAATTTGAGAGGATCAAAATTATTCCACCAAGAATATTCCTCAATATTACTTTCCTCTAGATCTTTTGAGTTTTTGGTAATTATTATATTTCTATCCAGAAGATAAGAAGGATCTAAAAGGTCTGTATCATTTTCTTCAATTCTCTTTAAATCTTGGAGCATACATTCCAGCAAATCATCATAAAATAGCAATGGGATATATTTTATAATGGTAGTTTTCATAGCTTTCAAAGAACTAAATTCATTTTCTTTAGCCGCAGGAAAGCCAATATTTGTAAGATCATGAATTTCTATATCTATTAATTCAGGATGATATTCAGTTTCTTGTGAACGTTTAAATTTTCTATAATAGGTCATTTCTTTTATTTTATACATTTTCACACTTTTTTGTTCTCCTTTTATATCAGTGATAATGAAATTTTGCTCCATTCTTTTTTTGCAAATATCTGCTATTAATTGACAATACTGCTTTGCAGCTTCAAGAAGATCTTCATTAAGTTTTGCTGCTTTAATAATTGTATGCAAATAAGCTCTTAAAAAAGCTGAGAAATCATCCTCTAACATCGAAAGAAATGCAAATTGGAATTTTGTAGAATTCCACCATTGCAAAACTCGCTCAATTCGTAAAGATAGAAAAAATTGCTCACGAGCTCTGATTTCAGTAAAATATAATAATTTTACAAACCCTTGCTGAAGAAATGGAAGGGGATCGATAATTGCGGTTTGATCATTCGTTATAGGAAACGAAATAGGCTCTCTTGGGCGTATCAGAACCGATCTTTCACCATTGAATACACGATCCACTCTCATTGGAAGTGGCATTATGGGATTATCTCCAATAGTATTAATTAAATTAGCTAAATTAGGTTTATTGATGTTTGAATATTCTGGAGGGAATATATCTATAAAGAAGAAAAAAGGTGCGGCATCATACTTATAAGTTTTAAATTTATTTATAGGTTTTATAGTAATCACCAGTTATAATTAATCAACATCTTCATTTTTATTTAAGGTAATTATTTTAATTTATTTCTGTTGGGAAAACTTAACACATTGAAACATTAATCTTTTGATTTAATAAACTCTTTATCTTTATTCATAAAATAAACCCACGCATTCTTAGACATCAAGCAATAATCCTTTTTGGCAATTTTTTCTAGGAGTTTAATTCTCATCTTTCTTGCATCAATATTCTCTGATTCAACTTGAATTAATACATCTAATATTTCTAAGGCAAGTTGCGCTTGGTCTTGATCTAAGAGTTCCTGTGCTCTCTTTAGGATTTTACCTGGGCTTCCTATGAGATTATATAATTCCCCCATGACTTCTTTTTCTGGTCTAGGAAGAAGATGGCTTATATTCTCGTCAAAATAGCCGTGATACCAGCGGTAAACGTTAAATACAAAAAATTCAGGCCGAGAATAACTGGCTTGAAGATAAGGACTTTTTAACAGATGCTCTGGTATTTTTACTTGATGGATCATTTCTGTTATATGGGTTCCTTTGTTAATATGTTCAATTACTTGGTCGTGAAGTGAACGAATAACTTCTATGTTATCTTTTAAAATTTTCATGGCTTCTTTGCCTTTAGACATAGTACCTCCGCCACCATAAAAGATATATTCAGGTTTTAATTCTCTGATTCTTTCTAATTCCTTTGCCCAATCCAAAGCAAAACGAGTTGGTTTCCAGGGATTTCCTACATTCGGAAAACTCCTAATAATTAAATCACCTATAAATGCTGCGTTCAATTCTGGCACAAATACCCATACAGCATCATCTGTTTCTGCCCTTGCCGTGTGAAGCTCAAAGGTCTTATCACCAAGTTTTATAGTCAAATCTCCTAGAAACGTTTTGGTAGGATATATTGCATCAAAATCCCCAACCTCCTCTGGAAAACCAAATTGTTGAGCATCTTTTCTTGCTTTATATTGAGCTAACATTTGATATTTATCTAATCGATCAGGAAGGTATTTGCTTGCGATGATTTCAGGATTATCATCCATAAAAACATTTGCACCTCTTACATGGTCAAGGTGTCCATGTGTATAGATGATATATTTAATTTTATCTTTAATCTGTTCACGAACCATTTTAGCCCAAGTCCTTGATAAAAGAGTATCTATAAGTACAACACCCTCAGTAGTTTCTATCCATCCACAGCTAGCTAAGGGTGCTGTAACAGTATGTACATCATTAATAGGGTTGCTATAGACTACATTTGGTGCAAGAACATTAATAGGCTTCAAGTCCTTATCATTTTCTATATCTTGAGACATAATAGTAAAACCTCTAATAATCTAACAAAGTAAAAAAAAAAATAAAAAAGATTATTTCATATCTACAAATTTTCCACTTCTAAACAAATCACATGGTTTAAGGTATTCTTTCCCCATCTTTTCTGAGTACTCATTTAATAATTTAACAAGATCTTCCCAAATTGGAATACCGATTTCAAAAGGCCCTGGAGCGTTCATTCCTGCCATATTAGCATCATCTATTATTTTCCATCCCGATGCTATACCTTCTTCGAGTATTCTAGATCCCTCGTTCAATCTAATTGCTAAAAAGACTTGAGGATTTGCAATCCCTGCCTTTTTAATTTTTGAAAAGTCAGGTTGTGGTCGTCCTTTTGTCCAATCGTAAAAACCTTGTCCTGTTTTTCTACCAAATTTACCCTCTTTAAACATTTTAGTTATAACTTTACCAGGTTTGAAGTCTTCATGAAGAGTTTCTGCATAATAATTTCGTATATGATATCCAGTATCAATACCAGTATAATCTGAAAGAACTAAGGAAGACATAGGACCACGTTGTCCTAGATCAGCATCTAAAGATTCGAAAGGGATTCCTTTTTCTAAGCAAGTATCGAGAAGATAGTTCATATAGATGCCGCCTGGAGCATTTAACCTATTTACAATAAAACCTGGTCGATCTTTTAAGACTTTTGCTACATACCTGTCTCCCCTTAGACATGGTAAACTTTCACTTACATTCATTCCAATTTCCATCGATTCCTCAGAAGATTTTTCACCAGCAATGACTTCTATTAATCGCATTAAAGGCGCTGG
>JBHLLU010000081.1:0-13980 GCA_048938895.1 Promethearchaeota archaeon | reverse complement strand
AATGTTGCGTATTTTGCTACAGCAAGAGTTGGTACCTCTGAAGGAAGTGTAATTGCAGCAATACCAAAAGGAACAGCAATTGTCCACCAATTACGGGAGGCGCTATAACCTTTAGAAAGCATTGGAACCGCAGATTTAAATACATCCCAATCTAAGGCAGCTGAAGTTTTTAAAGAATCAAAATCTATGGGAGCGTTTAAGCCCTCAGAAGCTTCCTCATCTTTATAAGAAGACCCTGTTGAATTAAATTCGAATTCTGGTGGCCAAAATTTAATAGTAACATCAATAATTCGATTACCACCCAGAGCAAACCACCCATTTATATAAGGCACAGGTATATCAAATGCTTCATAATTATCAATTCCCGTATCATAACCAGTAGCAAATGAAAATCCAGGAAAATCAATCCCCACACTATTAATAGTATAATACATTGATGCCCCAAAAATAAGTGATATTGGAATTAGTGCTACTGCTATCGTAGCAATTCCTAAAGTTAGAAAAAGTACAGTAATGCCGAAAGCAATCCAAATTAGTATTAGAAGCGCAGCTCGTATCAAACACCATAGTATATAAGCAAGAAACTCCAATATTGCTAGCAATATTGTCCCAAAAACAAGACTAACAATGCCATCCCAAATAGCAAGAAAGAATTCTCCAATTGCAACAAATACACCTACGATAAATTCACCAACTGCAACAACTGCATCAGCAAGAGATTGCCAGAAATCTCTAGGTTGGTCTCCTTGTTGAGAATTTTGGAATTCGAATTTCCAAGGAATGAAGCTCAATGCATCTAAGGGGAGATTCATCATTACAGGAGAGAATCCATTTCGTTTTGTTGAAGCGAACTTATATTTGAGAGCAGTTTCATTAGTAGTTTCATTTATGATACACGTAAGTAATAAATGTAGAATCTCGACAGCTTCCGCTGCAGTTACTTCAAATCTTACAAATATAAAATCAAGATCACCACACGCTTCTTTAGTTGTCCCCTCTCTATCCACAGAAATGAATTGGTAATAATCTTCGTTACTTTCATGATATAATGGTGTTTCTTCTATTCTTTCATCCTGAACATACTTGTTTAATAATGTTTCTTTAAAGAGTGATGTAGGTATTACAATGGTGTTAGCGCCTCTAACAAACGGAGTCCATAAAAGAGGCCAGAAACCATCTTTTACATATAGTTGAATTATGTTAAACCGTTCTTTTGTTTGATAATGGTCATTAAAGACTGTTGCTTCATCATATATGGCTATAGTATTTGTTTTATTGAGAGCAATAGTTTTGAATTGGACTGCCATACGATGACCAAATCCTATTTCAAATATTTGTGTATTCCCAGGAAGCCCAACATCATAATTCCTAGTAGCTGACAGAAGAAGATCATCCCAGGTTAGAAGAAATCCAATATCCATTTCCCAGAGTGCAAGATTAATTTTTATCGGACTAGAAAACCAGTGATCTTCTATATTTGCATAATAATGACATTCATAGGAACCATGAGTTCCGTCGAAATAAGCTGTTCGATATAGTGTTCTAGAGAATATCCACCATCCTACAGTTTTTGGATTCTCATGAGCACGCTTTTTTACAGAATAAAAAGAATAAACCTGTCCGCCAGAACTAAAAGAGATAGTTATTTCCAAAACGGGATGGTTAGTATATAAATCATTTACTCCATTATGAAAGCCATATATAGGAGTTATTTCAAGAATAAGATCACGGAGAGGATCTCGATCATAGAAATCTGTAGTACCATCTCCGTCTGTATCTTCGCTTAAAGGATTGGTAGGTTCATAGCCCGCCTCTTTCCTTCCATATATCTCCCAATAATCAGTCAAACCATCCCCATCCGTATCTCTCTTCCCCGGATCTGTAATCCATGCTTCTGTATCACTTGATCCTGCTTGAACAAAAGTATCAGTACTGAGGATAAATTCTGTAATATTAAAAATATCTGAGTATTGTGTGCTGAATACTTTTACATTTAAACGGTATTTTCCGAAGTACCTATTTATCATCCCATAATCGATGTAGAGAGAAAGATCAAAAGTTCTTTTGAATGAAAAAATCTCTGTATTGGTAAAATGTTCAATGTTAGCAATTAAGAAAACATCCTTGATTTTTGTATTGATATCCTCTTTAGCAAGTTCAATTATGATCGTACCTGAACCAGTTGGAATACCTTCAGATTCAATCTTTAATCTTAATTCCGCATCATAAATTATTCCAATATCTGGAATCTCAATTGTGAATTCATCAAATCCTTCTGTAATATCTTGCAAATTCTCTCCAACTACATATTTTCTATCCCATGAGAAACTTATAGCATCAATATAACTCATATAGTTAAATAATGGTCCTGTTTTAAACCACACCTCATCAATCTCAAATCCTTGATGTTCGAATGTAAAATTTCCATAGTAAATCTCATTAATATATATTAACCAAGAGTACTGCTCTAATCCTCTATAACTACCTGAAGTGCATTCAAAAGCAATTGATATATGGTACCATGTATTGTCAGAAACATTTAAACCAAGTTCATTCCAGGCTCCATTATTAAATTCATACTTATTGTTATTGATCCTAAGTCTAAGGAAATTTACAGAGGTATTTCCTATTCCAAATTCGGTTATATGTGATGCATTAGTGGTTCTCCACCACCATTCAATTGTGCCACTCTGGTGTGGTATAATTAATCCTCGAGTCATACTTACTGCAGAAACACTAGTTGTCTGGTTCATCTCCACTATTGATTTATGTCCATCCAATTCTTCTATGACTTGAAGATTACCACCAGTTTCATTGATTACCCATGCTGAAGGCTGACCTCCAATTGGAATTTGTTCAAATGAATATGTCCCAGGGAAATTACCAGGCTCCAAGAAATATGAACCATTTTCACCTATAAAATTGTCTCCAACCTTATAATTAGAATCCCAAGAGAGTCCTATGGCATCGATGAAATAATAATGTTCTGGGACAGAAGAGTATCTATCTGTATACCATTCAATTCGGCTTGCTTGAGCTTCATTATTGACAAATGGGAACACTCCAATTGTAATGCCATTTATGAGGAGACGCATAGTATATTGAGATAATCCTCTATACTGTCCCGAAGTACACTCGAAATCAACTCTAATGTGATACCATGTGTTATTCTGTATCGGTATAATATTTTGAAAGCTAGTACCATCAAAAAGTTGAAAGAAATTGTTAAATGCCCTAATTGTTATAAGTTCATTAGATATATCACCGTTATCTAACCTAAATCCACATAGTTTTGTCGTTGCATTAAACCTCATCCAATATTCTATAGTTCCTGAATTACGTGAAATGGTTTTAAGAACGTAGGCATTCTGGTTATAACCAGTGCTCTCATCATGCAGTTCTAAAACTTCTGAGTGACCTCCTAACTCCTTTATAACTTGAACTGAACCTCCATTTTCATTAACATATTCAAACCACCCAGGATCAGCTCCAATGGTGTCGTTTTCAAAGGAATTTGTTGCAGAATAATGCATTAAAGCTAAATCCTCTGAACTATAATGAGTCGTAAAGTTATTGTTTAAATAAACCTCATTGAAATCAATTTGTGATGTGCCATTAACTAGTAAATCCTTCTCTACACCATCCATTATTTTGTCTCTGTCAAAATCAGGATTGTTTGGATTTAGATACCCAGTTACACCTATTTCGAATTGTTCAAGTAAACAACCAGCAGTGGTATCATTAATACTGACTTTATATCCACCCCAATAATTTAAAGACTTCTCTTCAATCTTTTCCCGAATATCAATTACTTCCGAGAAGTATCTTGATCCGTTGGTACAGCCTTTATATAATTCAAGGTTTGCACTCATTTTCGTAACAGTAACTTCTACATCTGGAACATCAGCTATGCCATAGCCCTCCCCTTCAGTACTTACCTCACCAAACACTATGCAGATGGCAAGTTGGGCACTCAATGCCTTTCCCATAAATTTATTGAACCATAAATACACCGGAGTGCTTAAGTCAGTTCTTTCCTCTAATTTAAATTGATAGGAGTTTACTTCCTCAGCGTCTAAAAGAAAATCGTGATCAGAATCTCTACTTAGTGGATTTGTTCTAAAACCCCAACCAAGAACCTCCTGACCATCTGATAAACTATCTCCATCGGTATCTGCGACATTTAATTCAGTTCCCAGCAAAAATTCAAAAAAATCATTTAAGCCATCTTCATCCTTGTCTCTCTTAAGAGGATATGGATCCAAAAAATCATTTAATCCTTCATTATCTGTATCGCGATTCCGCGGGTCGGTACCTTTCTCAAATTCAATATTATCTAATAAGCCTTCTCCGTCAGTATCATTTTTCAGTGGATCTGAAGTTACTGTAATATCCCCTAGAAGTTCAGAATTAATACTCCATCCAAAAACTTCGGTTGAATCATCTAATAAATCTCCGTCCGTATCAGGATTATTTGGGTCAGTCTTAAAAGGTCTTTCTCCAAAGCCATAAATATCATACCCATCATACAGACCATCATTATCCGTATCTGGATCATAAGGATTGGTATAAGATACATTTGTCTCATAGAAATTAATTAAATTATCGAGATCATCATCTTGATAAGTAATAGAAATATTGAATACCCAGCCGCATTCTTCAATCATCCATTCATAATCATCAGGAATATTATTTCTATTAGAATCGATTAAGTTAGTTATGGTAAAACTTGCAACACTGCTTTTTCCAGATAAAGAGTCATTAACTTTAATCTGCCCTAAACAAACAGTAGGCTTCATATAATTCTCAAACGTTAGAGTATTACAAATTCCCGTATTTAAAGTATTATAGATTGAACTATTGGTTCCATGATTGAGAATCCATTCAAATTCCATATTATCGATGTCATTAGCATTATCTAGTACATACGCATTTAGTTTCATCATTCCACCAAAAGTACCATAGTAGCCATAATTTGTCACAAATAAAATTGGTGGAACATCTTCAACATAAACAGTAATGTTTGCTGTGGCAATATTTCCCCCTTTATCCTCAACTTTGAGTGTATAATTATATTCACCGTCATTTAACACTAAAATAGGCTTACTATTGTTTTTAAAATCTAAAATCTCAGTTCCGATGTCATTATACCAAGAATAACTTAGATATTGCTCATCAATTATACTATCATAAATTCCGATGTCTAGTATAATTCCCTGTTCCTCAACTCCTTGAAAATAAAAAGGACCATTGATTTCTGGTGCTTGTTCTTTAATTTCAATAGTTTTATTTGTTATAAATTTATTTCCATAACAATCAACCAATAATAGCGTAACATTATAAGTTCCAGCACTAGTCCATGCATGCCTTGGATTTTGGATATATGAATAACTTCCATCACCAAAGATCCATTTTAGATTATAAACTTGGGGATCAGGATCCTCCTGTCCAAAAACAGAAATATCAGCCATTAATTGTATTTCCTCACTTTCAACGGTCTCATTTGGAAAATCTCTTATTGTGGCAAATGGCATCGTTAAATCAAAAGAAAGCAGCCCACCTGATTTAGTCACCTTAAAACCATCATCTGCCTTCATAGTGATTAAATAAAATTCTTCCCCCACAAAATTGAGGATTCCCTCATAAATAGTAAAATGTCTTGTTGAAAATTCAAGATTATTAGATAATTCCCCTTCATATATACCACTTCCCAATCCATCAAAAAACTCTACTGAGCAATCTCCCGTAAAATAGGGAGAAAATAGTTTATAAACCTTCCCATCATCAGTAAAAAGATAATTATCCGATATTGCTCTTATTTTACTAGAGTTAAAAAGTGGTGTAGAACTTAAAGTTATCATCCCACCTGCACCTGTTTGATAAATTTTATCACCAATGCTAAATGCTTTTTCAGAATTTCCGGGAGCTGTATTGCGATTTAACATTAAAGCAAGTTGTTCATTTTGGCGGTATCTAATGAGAGTATTTGAACTTACACTATAAGTACAATAATAATACTTACTTTCCATAAATAAATTATCCCCAATTTCATACTCTGGATCCCACGAAAATCCTATAGCATCAATATAATAGAAATAATAACCAGATCCTATAAGAGAACCAGTATGCCATTCAATTCGGCTCCCTTGAGTCACATTGTTAGTAAAATCAAAATCCCCATATTTTATCCCATCAACAAACAAACGCCAAGAATACTGAGATAATCCTTTATAATCTCCATCAGTACATTCAAACTCAATCCTGAAATGATACCATCTGTTTTTTTCCATGAATCGTATATTATGCCAACCCTCTCCATCTTCATATTGCAATACATTGAATAATGTTCTTATTTTGACCAAACTCCCTCCCTCAGAACCATTATCTAACCGAAAACCACATACTTTGAAGACGTCAGTAGATCTCATCCAATATTCTATCGTTCCGTTTGTAGGAGTTGATGAAAGTTCTTTGATAACATAGGCTTTAGCTAAAAGACTATTGTTGTCAAAAAGTTGTAGAATTTTTTTGTGTCCATCAAGTACATTAATAACATTAACAGTACCCCCCACAGTCCCGATTTCCTCAAAAGAGTCAGGCTCGTTTGGAAGAAAATCGTTTTCAAAACTATAAGTTGCAGGATAATGACCCGGTTCTGTGGGATTAATATTATCTCCAACCATGTAATCTGGATCCCAGGAAAAACCTATTGCGTCAATATAATAGTAATAATATGCAAATCCTAAAAGAGAATTATCTGTATTCCATACAGTTTGGCTTGCTTGAGCTTCATTATTTTCAAATGGAAAAACTCCATAATTGATACTATTTATAAAAAGACGCCATGTATATTGTGATAATCCTCTATACCCTCCACTCGTGCATTCAAAATCTATTCTAAGATGATACCATGTATTATTTTGGATGAAAGCAACATTTTTCCAATTAGTGCCATTATTATATTGTAATACGTTGAATAGAGTCCTCAATCTAACCAATGAATTAGCGACAGCCCCATTATCTAGTCGAAAACCACAAAGTTTAGAAGCATCATCAGATCTCATCCAGTATTCTAGTGTCCCATGATCTGGGAATATATCAAGTTCTTTAATAACACGGGCATTTTGAAGACCAGTATGGTTGTCATATAGTTCTACAACATCTTTATGGCCATCGATCATACTTCTAACATTTACAGTACCACCTGCAGTTCCGACTACTTCAAAAGTATCTGGTTCATTGGGAGGATCGTCATACCTAAAGCTATAAGTTGCTGGAAAATGACCAGGATCGGTCGGATTTATATTATCTCCAGTAATATAATCCGGATCCCAGGAAAATCCGATTGCATCAATACAATAAGAGTAAAATCCCATTAATAATAGAGCACTTGTATACCATGCAATTTGATATGCTTGAGGTTGAATGGTTTCAAATGGAAATGGACCATATTTTATTCCATTTACATACAAACACCAGCTATATTGTGATAATCCTTGATATCCATCAGTACTACACTCAAAATCCACTCTAAAGTGATACCACGTATTATTCTGTATCCATCGTATATTCTTCCAACTAGTCCCATTATAATACTGTAAAACATTAAAGAGGGTTCTCATTCGGACTAGCGTACTAGCATCATTACCATTATCTAACCGAAAAACATTAATTTTCCAAGTGTTATCAGACCACATCCAATACTCTACTGTTCCGTTATTAGGAGTTGAAGAAAGTTCTTTAATAACATAGGCATTTTTTAAATCAAGACTATTATCGAATATTTTTAATACTTTTTTATGACCGTCCAGTTCAGAGATAACATTCACAGTACCACCTGCAGTACCAATTTCTTCGAAACAATCTGGTTCATTGGGTACATCATCATTCTTAAAACTCATAGTGGCTGGATAGTGTCCTTTTTCTGTGTACTCTGTATTCTTCAACAGAACGCTAATAATTTCAGCTCCATCATGAGTTAATCCTCTATATGGTCGTTCTAATAAATCTGTATTAGTCAATAATGACTCTATCCTTGAATCTGAATTTAAATTTGTAAATGTATGATCTGAAACATTGTAAAACCAAAGTTCAACATTTTCGTTTACCCATTGCCATAGATAGTAAATTTGAGTATTATTGGTTACAAAAGAACTTATTTTATATTGTCTATCGTTAAAAGTTCCCATATACAATGAATATGTTCCCATCCATGACATAGTATTAGTATCTAACGCTCCAAATACCATGTAAGCATCATTCCCACTACTATTTCCATATCCCACATATAACATAGTATCAATTAAGGCAAGATCCAAGGCTTCTAAATTTCCTCCATATCTCTCACTACTATAGGTGGAATAATCATCATAAAGTCTGTGTTTTATAATCTGAACTTTTATATCATTTGAACAGGCAAGATAAATAACCTCCATATTTCTATCATACCACATAGCCGCAATTTCATATCCTCCTCCTAATGTGAGAATAGAGTTCCATGTATTACCCTCGTTTATCGATTTTAACAACACACCGGGATTCGTAGAATCAACAATATAGAAGGTTCCGTTATTCGATTCTATAAACCTATGAGTATCGATAGGGAGTTTGTTGGAGGTATTGATATAATCACACACTAATTCATCAATGATCGTAGTGTTAGAATAATCGATTGGACATAGCAAAAACGCATTCATGAGTTCAAGATTCTCATCATAATCCCATACCTGGGCATAAATAGTTATATTTCTGGTCTCTGATGATAAAATAGGTATGTTTGGGATTAATTTAGGACAAAGATTTTCTATAGCTATAGAACTCATTGTGTTGAACTTAATTGTTAAAGCATCACTTCCTCCATCGTCATCAAAAATATTTGCAGATAAGCAATGTTCTGCCTCCAAACAATCTTTTAGAGCTATATTTGAGAGAGGAAAATCAGTCTCAATTATGTTAAAAAAACTGGTAAGATTTAACAGCGGATCTATTGTAAAATTCAAATTTAAAGCAACGGGGAAATTATTTTCATCATATAGCTCCATGGCTACTAATTGGTTTATAGATATGTTTGCATAATTAGATCCAGCTTGCTCATATACAATAATCCTATAATCTACGTCATTAAAAGTATAATATTTCGTGGAAGAATATCCTCCTGGTAAACTAGTGGAACTATTTAGATTTAGTAAGAAATGTGCGTCATAAGATAGAGATAAAGTAATATCGTCTGTAGAAGGATCCCATACATGGGTGTGAAAAGTAACTGGATACCTAAAATTGTGATTGGTACTGTCATAGAAATATGGATTAAGAACTACTTCCCAATAGCCATCAGAACCTCCGTAGAGTTTATCTGATGAGAGAATTAGTGTTTCTCCATTTTGCATGAGTAAAATCAGATCGTACTTAAACCAGCTATATTCTGGAATATCTATAGAGGATTTTATAACAAGTTGCCAATATTTTGAGAGAGAAAGTGATACTAATTCTTTAGTAAAATAGATAAAATTATTATTAGACTCAGTAAAACTAAAGTTCTTATATAAAATTGGCTCATTATTTCCTAAAAGGGCTATGGTGAAATCAGCATCTATCTCTTCGCTCGATCTTGAGATCAGGACCGAACAATCAGCAACAATACTTGCATCCCATATGCTTAGGGTAGGATCTACATTTAATACATTAACTCCCACTGAGCTATAGCTTGTATAATTATCAGGATCTCTTACAACGGTATAAATGTCCCCGGTATAATCGTCACTGTAAATATGAGATTTTTTCCAGCCCCCATATTCAAACTCATCTAAATTATTGGGATCAAAAATTGGATCGTCAAATTCAAAATTCCAGAAATATTCAAGACTAGCCATATCACTTGCATCATCTATTACATCAGCATTGAATCCAATAGTTTGCCCTTCATAAACTGTAATTGGATCCTCTATTGAGTTTATATCAATAGTAGGATTCATGTTATTTACAGATAAGTAATCCTGCGCAATGTCAATTTCTCCATTATCATCTTTAACCATTAACACAATCTTATAAAATCCTGGAGCTCCGTATTGATGTTGTACATATTTTCCAAATGAACAAGTACCATCTCCAAACTGCCAGAAATATCTTAATGAATCCATATCACTCTCAGATTCAACGATATTTATCGCATTCATTAAAAAGACTACTTTATCTGAATATGTAATTACAGGATTTCTGTTATCTCCAACTTGGTAATAAGGATCCCATGAATAACCAATTGCGTCTATCCAGCTTGTACCTGTGTCTCGTATGCTCGTTTCTAATTTAAGAGTATTTATCTTAGTTATATCAACATTATCAATAGTAAATATAGAAGATTCCAAATCATTTACTGTTATCCTAAATTGCTGAGAGGTAAGGTTGTAATAATTTCCACTCGAATTGTCTATACAAAAATCAATTCTCACATGATACCAGAGATCAGCTTCCGCATTAAACGAGGAATATATTGAGTAATAATTCGTATTTGTGGTATATTGCCAATTCATATCATCTACTAAGACTTGTAATGCCATATCTGTATCATCCCACAATGAGAGCGCCCACGTTTTAGAAGATATATCGCTACTTCTTACCCAAAATTCAACGGTTCCATAATCCTGACCTTCAAAGGTATTTCCTATTGAGATTCCCTTTTGATGAGAGTTATCATTTAGCCTAAGAACCTTGTCATGAGCCTCATCACCACTCTCAACAATACTGACGGAGGTTAATGGAGGATTTAAACCCTCTAAGCTATAAATGGTCCATCCATTCGGGATCGAATCAATTATCGCATTTTGCCAATTATAAGTGGCAATATATTTATTTGTAGCCTCTCCGTAATCTTCATCGACGGCTATACTTATCTCGGCTGAAGGTGCTTGATTTATGATCTTAATATCCTTAGTTTGTTGACTTAGTGCTCCTTGGTCATCTACTACACTTATAGTTACAGGATATGTGCCTGCATTACTCCAAGCGTGAATTACTGAACTTTGATTGGTTAAAACCTGACTTTCAGTTCCCTCTGCAAAATCATAAATATAAGTAAGTACACCAGGCACTTTATCAAAATCAGATTCAATCATATCAACTACTGAGATATTCACAGACTCATCTTCATAAGCAATATTATTTTCAACATCGAATGCAAAACTAAACGAAGGGGCATTATTTTCCACAACCATGTTTATAATTCGGTTAGTAGAATCTCCCGAACTATCTATAGCAGTAATAATTACATCATATCTTCCCTCTAAGGAGTAAGAATGGATAATATTAGTTTCTCCCGTGACATCTAAAGGAGTGCCATCCCCAAAATTGATCAAAACTTGTTGATAGCCGGTTATTTCCCACTCAAATTGAATATCTTCCCCTACATCAACAGGATTACGAGAAGCGGTAAAATTATTAATCTGAGGTTGCCCCCAAACGTCTTTGCAACCAATTAAAAATGCAGATAAAATAAGATATAACGAAAAAATTGCTAAAATATATCTATTCTTTTCACTTTTAAATAATTTATCCTGTTCCATTTACCACGTCCTCCTTTCCTCTAGTTCGCATTTTTTTATATAGAAATATCCCACCTATTACTCCCACGATAGGGATAGTGGTACTCAATATGATTATCACGACAATTGGAATCCCTGACGGTCGAGAGACTTTAGGTAATCTTAACTCAACTTGAATGCATTCTGAACTATAATTCCCATATTTATTGAACGCTTTCACTAGAAAATAATAAGTACCATTTTTTCGGATTGAAATAGGATAGCGATATTCTGGCCAATCAAAATCAGGAGTATAATTCCCAATTAAACTGACTGATTTATTTATAACTGTTATATAATTCACGGATCTGTAGATGAGATAATATTGTGAGTAATTTGATCTTGTCCATGATAAGACGAACTTACCATCTTCGTCAAAATCATTATTATCCAATTCCTTTGTTAATTCAAAGAATTTTGGAGTTTTTTGAATAGTTACGTTAACACAATTCGACATTTTTAGACCAGCTTTATTATAAGCGATGATTACATAATAATAATTACCATCTGATAATGTACCGGGTATAGAATATGAGTGATTAGCCAAACCTTCAATCACTTTTGTTCCCTTATTGTTAAAATTATCTATAAAGTTGTCATTAACATATATTGAATAATTATCTGCTCGTAATGATGAGGACCAAAATAGATTGACTTTCCCATCTGTATTAATTGCAGGTATTACTTCAGTTAGAATAAAATCACTCGGTGGATACTTTACTATAATTCTAATTTGATTTGAACTTTTATTTCCAATTTCATTAAATGCAATAACCTTATAATAGTAAGTTCCTTCCTCGAGATCTTCTAATAAAACGGTTCGGTTTGTATTCCCTTTAACAATTTCTATTACATTCCCATTTATTTCACTAATAGAAACATTAGATTGATATAATGAATAATTTTTTGCATCCAATGATATACTCCATGTAATATTAAAGGTTCCATCGATATCCGGAGAGGTAGCATCAGTTGAAACCTTAAACTTCCATGGAATAGGATGATCTTTTATGATAAGTATATCATAATCATTTAACGATAATTTAGTCTTTCCTGTAATATATACACTATCTGCTGAATTAATGACGATGTCATATCCGACATCATCAATCTCATTGCTAAAGGTTTTATACCATTGAAAATGACCAGTAATATTAAACTTAGCTAAACACACCTTCCTATAACTTCCTTCATAACTTTCTGTGGACCCTACAATTAAAATATTATCTTTTGAATCGAATGCACACCCATATCCATAATCATGCTCATCTCCGCCCCAGATCGTATTCCAATCCATAGATCCTGTAGTGCTATTAAACTTAAGTAAAATATAATCTCCACCTTTTCCATAATTCTGGATAAACCCTGCAACATATATATTTTCAATTGAATCAAGGACCAAAGAACGCCCTTCATGCCACCTATCATCTCCAAAGGTCGTATTATACACCAAATCTCCAGTAGTGTTATACTTGATTAGGAATAATTTTCTTACTACTGCACCAAAACTATCAGTATATCCTGTTAAGTATACATTTCCAAAAGAATCAATGGCAATATCTTGAGCGCGTTCATCGTAATAATCACCCCATGTTGTGTTTTTAAGTAAGTTTCCTGTAGAAGCATCAAACTTCAATAAAACAACATCATCGTAACCATTACTAATTTTGGTTGAACCACCAACAAATACATTGCCAAGATCATCCACTTCGACACCATAGCCCTTATCCACATCATCTCCTCCCCATGATGTATTCCAAAGAAGAGTTCCCGAAGAATCTAATTTTAATAAACAAATATCATAACTTCTATTTGTAAAACTAGAACTATAACCAGCAACATATATATCATTTGAGGAATCTACTGTAATAGAAACTCCTGAATCCTCAGAGTTACCTCCCCATGTGTAATTCCATTTAAAAGTACCATTATTACCATATTTTATAATAAATAAATCAGAAGTAAGTTTGGATGAGTTGTAAACACTCCCCGTTACTAAAATATCTTCATTATTATCAAGAACAACGGAATTTCCCTGATCCATACCCTCATTAATTATAGTTTCATTCCATTGATATGGAGTGGACACTCTATTTAAACCAATTAAATTATTCTTGGTTTGATGAAAACGAGGCTTAAATTGAGGTAAAAATAAGGATATTATTAATATTATCAGAATAAATTTGCTAATAATTGATTTCTTCATTTTAATTCATTTTTAATTTAGTTAATCTCTTACAAGAATTTTCCCCAAAACAAAAAGACATAGAAAATACTTATAATATATCACTTCAATATTGGATAACGTTATGCAACAAGATTACGCTATTACATATAAAACTTTATCACAAAAAAGTCAAAAACCAATAATTAACAAAAAAATAATATATACCAGAAGGCTTAAAAA
>JBHLLU010000152.1:0-3926 GCA_048938895.1 Promethearchaeota archaeon | reverse complement strand
GAGGACATGATATCTTCTTTTCCAACTTTGAATTTCTTTTCAAGTTTTTCAAAGTTAAGATGAGGTATCATTCCATCATCCCATATCGCATTAATATCTTTGGCAAGCGCTCTTACGTGATCTTCGTCATTGCTATAAATATCGAATTTAGTGACTTGTTTATCTGCATTATACATAGTAAACCGTGATTTAGCAAACATTCTACTCTTCACTTCGACGTAAGTATTCATTCCCGGTGCTAGATAAAAATAATCACTAGTTCTACCTCCAGATTCACTCATTTTGGTTGAAGGATCAATTTTAGTCATCCACTCTTCTACTACATATGCGATATCTGGTTTTACTTTCGAAGCTTTCGCTTTTACTTTTCTAGGTTGTGTATAAAAAGTATATTTTGGGAGATTTGTTAAGCCTAATTTCATAGCTTCTTTTTGAATTCCTTTTCCCATAAATTTCACCCATTTCATTTACTTTATAATTGGTAATTTATAATAAGTTATGAAACATTTAAATCTCTTTTCATAGATTTGTTATGCCTGAAATAAATCGCAATGGTACTGTTTTTAAAAATTTTAGATTTTAATTAATATTTATTAGGTAATTCATTCTTTCCCAAATTCAGCTTTCTCTTTTTAATTTTCACCTTTCAAGATCAATCTTGCTAGACATTCAAGAATCTTTTCAATATTTTTTCCAGTTTTTGAAGAGCATTCAAAATACTTAGCTATTTTATATTTTTTTGAGATGTTCTTTGCATACTTTCTGGATATTACTCGTTCTTTATGGCGATCTAACTTTCCCCCAACCAGTAATAGAGGAATTGTCCTTTTTTCACATGATATATTGTTATTGAATAATATTAACCATTTTTCAATATGATTTAGGCTGGAATAATTAGTGATATCAAACATAAAAATGCCTCCTGAGACTCCTCTCATAAATGTTGGAAAAATAAAATCAAAATGAGGGTCACTTCTAAGATTCCAAATTTGAAGTATAATATTTATAGAATTTATAGTTATATTTTTTATGGCAATATCTATGCAAACTGGTGGTTTTATTTCCTTTTTTAGAATACTTGATTGAGTAAAAGAGGTTTTTCCAACATCTCGATCACCAAAAAGACATATTTTATATATTAGTTCCTTGCTCATTGTATGTACCTTTTATTTAGAGTGCATTCAGTAATCTAGATAAGACAAATGTTTTTATAGATTTTTCTATGAGATTTTCTATAAAATAATCTTGCAGCAAAAATTTAAATCTTCAGTTTTTTCTTTAATGCCAAGAAAATTTACCTCTCTGCAAACAATTTTAAAATAAAATTGCGATTAATATATTAGGGGGTTTTTTTAAAAAAAATCTCTCAAGGAGAAAAAGGTAATAGCATGTCAGATATCGATAATATAGGGGAATTCAATACGAAGTTAAGGGATGACGCTTTTTTAAGGGTTGTAGATAATTCTAATATGGGAGTTCTCATAATCCAAAGAGGTTATTTAAAATATTTTAATAAGAGATTTACAGAAATTTTTGGATATACTAAAGATGATATTTTAAATTGGGGAAAACGAGAATTCTATAAAATAGTTCATCCCGAAGATTTACCTAATTTAGTAGAACATTTTAAGATTGAAGATGATAGAAAGATCGTTACTGTACAATTCAGAGGAGTAAGAAAAGATAAAAAAATTATCCCAATTGAGAATTATAATTGTCATATTTATTATGATAATAAAACAGCATACTTATCAAGCTATAGTTTAATAGAGAACCTTCTTGATGAAGAACATGTTCCTAAACTCATTAAAACTAAAAAAATCGTACTAGAATATAACCCCAATATAGTTAAAACCTTAGAAGAAAATAATTTAAGATTTAAAATAATTAAACAATATTTATATCGTGAGGAAGATTAAGCTTTTTACTCCTGATTTTCTCCTGAAATTTCTTCAAAATGGATATTATACCTTTTCTCAGGATCAAGAACTTTATGCTTTATGATAGCTCGGGGGATATAAACAATAGTATCTGGCCCCATAGAGGCTAACTTCACATTTTCTAATGTAAAAATCTTCTTCTCTCCAATCATAAATTATCGCATTTAATTTCCAATTAATTGTTTTCTTATATATTTTATAAACCATTAAATATATACCTTTTTTGGTTATATCTGTCTCTGAGTTCTCTTGATTACTTGGGAAATAAACTCCTTTCTTCTCAAGAATGTCTTGCTTCTTATGAAAAATATAAAAATTTATATGTTGGTAGTAAAATTATTTTATAGAGAATTATATAGAAAACTCTATAATATTGTTATTAGTTTTCTGGAGATTTTAAGATTGAAATAAATGGAAGAATTCTGTATGTTTAAACACTTAATTGATTTGAGGATTTTAGATAAAGATGGAAAAGTGATTTTTAGTAAAGTTGATCGCCCATTTCCTGATGATCAATTAGTTGATAGATTGATTAGTGCTCTTAATACTTACACTCAAAGTAGATTTGATGAACCATTACTTCGGTTTTCCACAGACATGCATCAATATTATATTATTGAACACCAAGGAATCTTATTTACTGGAATATTTCCTAGAGGTAAAATGATTCAAGAAGATATTATAATAAAAGGTTTAAAAGCCGTCAGAGATAGATTCATTTCACGATTTACAAAAGAAGACATAGATATCAATATTCTTAAGGAGAATATTGAGCAAATAACCTGGGAAGATTTAATTAAAATAGACGAACTTGAAGATTGAGGAATTTAGTATTTCAATTCTTATTGTATTATCCTCAGAATAAATTTCCATTTTTAAAAAACTCTTAAGGAATATCTTTATTCAAAATACAGAAAAACATTAAAATATAGGTTTTTTAATAAATAAATTTTGATGGATGAATAAAGCTATATAGGACATAAATCTGTCCATAAAGTTTGATTTATAAAATTTTTGATATTTCGTTTTAAGAATGAGATACTTTGATTTATTCTCAGTTTTTTTTCTTTACCTCAGATTCGTCTTCTTGTTCTTCAAGTATCAATTCGATTGGTTTCGTGAATTCCTCCTTGTTAATTTCTTCATCAAGATCAGCCAATTCAGCATCACTATAAGGTAGATCCGCAATAGATTCAGCCAAAAATTCGTTTTCAAGAACCTCCCATTGTTCCAACATATCATCTCCATACTTTCTATATGTTTTTAGATTTTGTCTTAAATTAGATTCCAATGAGACTTCCTCGTTCAGATCAAATCCTCTTTCAGTATTTTCAGTTATATCTTCCAAAAGATAATTTACTACCAATTTTTTGGGAAATGTTTTTTCCCATAAATGACAAATGAATCCATCATCTGTAGGTTCATTCATTTTGGATAAACAAGAGCTAAGTATTACACTTTTCGCTTCCCCAATGGATCTACTACCTACAACCATTCCTTGCTCATTAAAAAATAAAGCTCCAGAGTAACTGTAAACTTTGGCACAATTACATTTTATCGCGATTTCAAGTATATCCTCGAAATATGGATCGTGTGTACCACTCCATATAATTAATTGCCCCTTAATTTTTCCGGTTTCAAATAGGCTAACATTTTCATGTATTTTATCTAAACTTAGAAGTATATTTTCTTTTAGGCTTTTTGCATAAGGATTTGCAAGATTATATCGGTAAATGGTTTGTTTAGCTTTTTTTTCGATAACAAGATCTCTATCCTGAAATTCTCTTAAATACTGTTCTACACTACTCATTTGTACAGGATTGCTAAATCTCTCTTCAAGTTTTTTGATCATTCGAGAAATGGTTAGCTCTTTATCTTGTGCTATTAGTTTTAATAGTGCTAATTTAACCTTATTAAATGTTAAAAAATAGGGAAATCGATTTTCTCCTTCAGGTGTAAGTTCCCAAAGGGATTGGGGAAAAATAA
>JBHLLU010000028.1:0-52503 GCA_048938895.1 Promethearchaeota archaeon | reverse complement strand
GCAATTGAAAAGTTTGGTCAAGAAAAATCAAAAGCAGCAGCGTTAATAGCAATGACCCTACCTGGGGGACGAATGGTATATGAAGGGCAAATTTATGGTAACCGAATAAAAATACCTGTTCAGTTAGGAAGAAGACCTCGTGAAGAACCTAATAAGGAAATTTTTACGTTTTACCAAAACTTATTAAAATCTATCCCCGGAAGAGAATTTGGGAACGGAAGTTGGGCATTATGTGAAACCAAACCAGTAGGATCTAATGATTCCTCGTATTCTAACATTATATCTTATTTATGGTGGGTTAATAATACATACCGTCTAATAGTCGTCAATTACAATTCTCAATTTTCCAAGGCTCATATTAAAATAAATCCATTTCATTTTGATCCACATAACTGGGAATTTATTGACATACTAAACCAGAAATCATATACTTATAAGGGAGATGATTTATATAAATTTGGATTGTATGTTGAATTGGATGCCTGGAAAGGACATATTTTTAATATAAGAAAAGAAAGTAAATTATAGGGTGAAAAAAATATGGATCTACTTAACATACTAAAAATTATTGCTGCGGTTATTACGGTTATAATCGCAATTACAGTTGGGATAATAGAACTCCGTTTGCATCCTGACAATGTATTAAATAGATGGTTCTTTCTTTTCTTTATTTCTGCTTCATTTGGATTCTTGGCTTATACTACTTATCATTTGATTTTATTCAATTCTGACCTTGTAATTCCCATTATGATAACCGCTCATATTTTATTCAATTTTATTCCTGTATCCTTAGTTATGACCGTATTTATCATAGAGAAGTATAAGAAAATTGCCATGAGTTTCAGATATCTTGGGACTATGATGATAATATTTATTTTGATGAGTTTTGGATATTTTATCCCTGAATTTACACCTGAATTGGATATGACAAGGTATTCACAAGGTATTGTGGATACTACAACTCATTTAGGTTGGTTTATATTTGTGAATTTAACTAGAATCATATTATTTGCTTTTGTAGTTTATAAATACGCAAAACTTACCAAAAATGTAGGAGAAGACACAAAAAAAAGAGTACAATGGTTTTTTGTAGGAATCATCGTAGCTATTGTTGGACTTTTTATTAATTTGGCTGGAGGTACGTTAAGAATCATTTTATTAGAAATATGTGCCTTGATTTTAGTTGATGTTGGGATAATCTTGGTATTTAAAGGCTTTTTAATGTGATTTTCATTCATTAATGAACTGTAACTGTCTTTGCGAGATTTAACGGCTGATCTGGATCAAGGTTATGCTTAAGTGCAGCATAATATGATAATAATTGTAAAGCGGGAATGAAAGTAATTGGACTAAATAAACTATGATATTTATCTGAGGGTTGTGGAATTCTTATAGTTATATCACTCAAATTTGTTATGATTTCATCATCCTCAACCACAACAGAAATAATTTTTCCTCCTCTAGCTTTAAATTCCATTACGTTTCCAACGAGTCGTTGATAAGTTTCATCTGGAGGAGCTATAAATATGATAGGAAATCCTTCTCTCACTAATGATATTGGTCCATGTTTCGCATGTGCTGCAGAGTAGCCCTCAATAAAACGGCATGCAACTTCCTTTAATTTTAATCCCCCTTCTTTTGCAGTTGCTATAGATATACCTCTAGCCAGAAAGAAAAAGTTGTGACTTTTATCTAAGTTATCAACAATTTTCTTTATGAGTTTAGTATTATTTGCTAATAATTCATCAATAATATCAGGTGTTGATATAAGGGCATCATTATATTCATTAATTTCTTTTTCTGGTAGTACTTTTCGTACTCTGGCGATTTCAAGTGCAATAAGTCCCATAGTTAATACTTGTGTACAATAAGTTTTTGTTGCAGCAACACCAATTTCAGGACCGGCTTGGGTAACTAATATGTGATCGGATATTCTAGTAAGTGACGAGCCAACCACATTAGTTATACATAGTACAGTAATTTTATCCCCCATTTCATCTTTTGCCCATTTGATGGCTTCGACTAAATCGATAGTTTCTCCCGATTGTGATATTACTATAATTACTGATCCTTCAGGTAATGCATTTTTTAATTGCACTTGAAATTCTGAGCATTCAATAGCATCGATATAACGTTCCAAAAATTTGGTAATGATAAATTTTCCGGCTAAAGAAGCATAAAATGAAGTTCCCGCTGCTGTTATGAAAATATGTTCTGCTGAACATAAAATTTGAGCAAAATTCTTTAAAACTTCTGTCGGAATTTTTAAAGTACGACGTAAGGCACTTGGTTCTTCATAAATTTCTTTTAACATGAAATGTTTATACCCTCCCTTCTCAGCAGCATCAATATTCCAGTCTATTTGTGTTATTTCTTTTGTGATTGAATTTAAATTGTTGTTAAGGTCGAAAAACTCAACTTCTCCAGGTTTTAAAATGGCCATTTCATCATCATTTAAAATATAACAACTACGGGTATATGGTAAAAATGCGGGGATATCTGATGCACAATAGGTGGTTTTATTCTCTTCAATACCGATTATTAATGGAGATTCTTTTCTAACCACTATTATTGTATCAGGAAAATTTGCATGACAAATTGCTATTCCATATGCACCTTCACATTTAAATGCTGCTTCTGATACCGCATTTTTAAAATCAAGTCCACTTTTCATACCATCTTCTATTAGATGAGAAATAATTTCTGTATCTGTTTCAGAATTAAACTTATGCCCCTTAGATAATAGATCTTCTCGCAATTCTATGAAATTCTCAAGTATTCCATTATGGATTACCGCTATTTTTTCTGTGCAATCTAAGTGAGGATGACTATTTATAAATGTTGGAGCACCGTGAGTAGCCCAACGAGTATGAGCAAGAGCTAGTCTTGAACCTGATGGAAATTCATCTAGACGCAACCTTTTGTGTATATCTTTAATTTTTCCGGCATCTTTTTTTACAAATAGCTTAGAATTATACTGAGCTACAATCCCACAAGAATCATAACCTCTATACTCTAAACGTTTAATAGATTCTAACGCAATTTTACCTATATTAACATCCTTTTGATTAGTAACAATCCCAAATATACCGCACATATAAAGATACCATTCTAATATTTCTAATTTTTTACTGCAAGTTATTAAATTATTATAAAAATAATAAAATTATCTGGGGACTTAATTCTAAAAAAATAGGATTCTCAACTCTATATTAGATCTAATTTTCTCATATTTTCTTGAACTAATTTATTCATTTTAATTGTAGATTCTAAGTCGATATTCGATTCTCCAGAAATCCGCAAGTAAGGACTTGTTCCAGAGCGTCTTATGAGCACCCATCCCCCATCATAATCAAATCGACACCCATCTAATTTATTGATATTATTAATTTTATTTCCTAGCTTATTGAAGATATCTTCCATAGTTGTTATTATCTTTTCATATGTACTGTCAGAAAAAGGTATGTCTCTTTTTAATTTAAATTTGTCTGCATAATAAGGATATTTAGGAATCTCTTTAAGCAACTCTTTTAGATCCTTTCCTGTTTTAACTATCATATGCAATACGCTAGCTATCGTTACAATTGAGTCTGGCCCTAAATGAAATTTTGGCCAAATGTAAGTTCCTGATGTTTCTCCACCTAAAAATCCGTTATTTTTTTGAAGTGCTAGCGCAACTTTAATATCTCCTACTTCTGTTCTAATTATTTCACATCCAAGAGGTTCTAAAACATCCTCAATTAGACTCGATGAATTTACAGGGGTTACTATCTTGCGTTCCTCTTTTGGCAAGTTATTTTCAAGAAGATATTGTTTTGCCATTAATGCAAGCAATCTAATTGGATCTACAATCTCTCCTTCCTCATCTAGGAATATAACTCTGTCAGCATCTCCATCTAATGCAATTCCAATATCTTCTTTGGTAGAACTTTTTAGGAAATTCGAAATTTGAATGAGATTTTCTTTATTAGGTTCTGAATGGCGTCCTGGAAATCTTCCGTCCATTTGAGCATTAATAGTCATAATATTTACATTATAATTTGTAAGGAGTTTAGGCACAATATCACAACCAGAACCATTTCCGGGATCTACTATAACATTCAAAACATCGCCATTGAATTTGATATTCTTGGTAATAGCGGTAATATGAATATCGTTAATGTCATTGATGTGAGTAATTTTTCCAATTTGATCATACTCAATATTATGAAAATCTTTTTTATCATATATCTGGGATATATTTTCTTCCTGTTCGGGTGAAAAGCCTACTCCTGAGGGATTCCATAACTTTAAACCGATATATTCTGGTGTGTTATGGCTTGCTGTTATCATCACAGCAGCATCAGCTTTAAGATATGAAGTTGACATAGCTAAAGTTGGAGTTGTTACTATTCCAAGTGTTTGAATATTGCATCCAGTACTGATAATTCCTGAAATCAAGGCATATTCTATAGGCAAAGCTGACATTCTAATATCTTTTCCTATAACAACCGTTCCATGTCCTTTCAAATATGTTCCTAATGATAAACCAACGTCTAAAGCCATTTGAGGAGTAAACATAAGTTCATTTTCAGAATAATTCTGAAAGATTCTTCTGATACCTGAAGTACCAAAGATAGAATTCATTATCGATATTTATTTGTTAATGGAATTTAGAGTAAAATAATCTAAGTGTAAGAAAGATTTTTACTTTTTATATTTAATTTCTAAAACAAAAGAACTTATAATTCATTCAATTGGTTGATATAACCAGGTTCTAACCTTTAAAAGTAGATAGAATTACTGGTGAAGCAATTTACTAATATTTTCTTTTTTTACTTCAGAATTTTTCATACATTTTTTCTGAGCAGTATTAAGTAAAAATTTTTAATTAAATCTATTCATTTTACTTAGATAATAAAAAAATCTACTGATTTTAATGGATTTAAAAGATTTTGAACTCATTTATAATGAAAATCGGGTAACGATCAAAGATAAAATGAAAATTGAATCTAAATTAAAAGAGATAGTGGGTTTGAATAATGTTTCTACAAAAGAAGTAGATCTCTTAGCATATTCAAAAGATTCAACATTGATAGCATTTAATTGGGAATTACAAGGTAAAATAGCAGGACTTGCTGATTTTATCACATGGCCAGAAACAACAGAGCAAATTATTGAAATATTAAAATTAGCAAATCAAGAAAAGATTCCAGTAATTCCTTATGGAGAAGGGTCTGGGGTGGTTGGTGGTGCAATTCCACTCTATGGGGGAATTGTAATTGATATGAAGAAATTTAGCAGAGTAATTTCGATTAATGATAGGAACCTTACCGTCACTGCTGAAGCAGGTATCAATGGGATGAATCTTGAGCGATATTTAAATGCAAAAGGCTATACTTCCGGTCATATTCCACAGTCGTTATATACTTCCTCTTTAGGAGGTTGGATTGCTCATCGAGCAGCAGGACAGTTTAGTACGAAATATGGTAAAATAGAAGATATTGTGCTAGGAATGGAAGTCATTTTGCCACAAGGTGATTTGATTAGATTTAAAACAATAGCTCGAGCCTCAACAGGTCCACAACTTGATAAATTATTTATTGGGGGTGAAGGGACATTAGGCATTGTTACTAAAGCTACATTAAAAATCTGGCCTTACCCAGAAAAAAGAATATTAATCTCCTATGCTTTTCCTACAATTGAGAAATCTTTTGATGCAGTAAGAGAGATATTACGAGAAAATATTTATCCAGCGGTCGTGAGAATTTATGATCAATTCGAAACAGCACGTCATTTTCCTGATATTGATAGTGCAAAAGATAGAATTATGACTATTTTTATCTGTGAGGGAAATGCTAAACTTGTTGATTTAGAAGAATTTATCACAAGAGAGAAATGTGATAAAAATTTGGGAATAAATTGTGGTGAAACTCCAGTTGAACATTGGATAGAAACAAGATTTCGAGTAACTGAAACGTCGTCGATGCCCCCATATAAAATTGTGTTTGACACCCTCGAAGTAGCATCTTTATGGGATAATGCTGCTGATGTGTATCATACAGTCTTGGATTCCATGAACCAGTTCAAGGGAATTTTAATGATTACCGCTCACATCTCACATTTCTATCCAAATGGTGTTGGTATCTATTTCTCATTTGGTGGTGTTCCGCCAAGAGGAATTACTGATGCGAAATTCTATCAAGATTGCTGGGATAGAACTATTAAAGGAGTTTTAGATGCGGGAGGATCAATTGCTCACCATCATGGGATTGGCATTAATAGATCCCATTGGATGCATGAAGAATTGGGTAAAGCTATAGATACTCTTAGAAAGATTAAAAATGTTATTGATCCAAATAATATATTAAATCCAGGTAAAATCTATGTAAAGACTTGGAAGAGAGGTGATAATTAAATGGGAATCGAAGAAACCTTAAAAAAGTATTCTTGGATAGCCCCTCTTCTTCAAAATGCCGATAGAGAAACTAGATCAATATTAATGAAAAATTTCAGACAAAGAAAGAAAAATTTCTACCCAGAAGATGATGTTAAAGCCGATATTGATAACTTAATAAAATGCATGCTTTGCCCTAATATGTGTAGGTTTGATTGTGGAAGCCTACAAGCCGCAAACACTGAGAGTATGAGCCCTGCTTATAAATCAAGAATTGGGTATTATCTTTCCATCGGAAAAATTGATCCAAATGACCCTAAGAATCAAGACTTTATAGATTTAATGTATAAATGCTCAAATGAGGAAACATGTAAAATTTGGTGCCCTTTTGATTTTTCAGTCGTCTCTCTCTTGGAAAGTGTGAGGGATGATCTAACAGAAAAGGGATTAATGCCAGATTATTTGAAGCCAAGGATTCAAAACCTAAAGAAAACAAATACCATTGAAGATTATGACATATATAAGACTTATAGGGAAAAGGGAATTGAAAATATCGAAACTGAAGGAAATGATGAAGTATACTATTATATCGGCTGTGAAATGATGAAATTTCCAGAAGTAGTGAAAGCGAATATTGAAATTTTGAAGAAAGCCGGAATTAGATTTTCGACCAATCTAGAGAAAAAAATGTGTTGTAGCGGTCCAATGTTTAATATTCGAGATTTAAACACAGCGAAAGGTTTTGCTGATGAAAATAAGGATCTCATTGAAAGTACTGGGGCTAATTTAGTTGTTTCTGATTGTCCAGGATGTGTTTTAACATTAACAAATCGATATGAGTCTATAGGAGTTAAGATCAATTCAAAGATAGTACATATTGCAGAATTCATTGCTCAATTATTAGAAACGGGGAAAATTAAACCCTGTAAAGATATTCCTAATGAATATAAACACGTCATAATTCATGATCCATGCCTAATGGCAAGAAATCTAAATGATGTTACTTCTCTAAGAAAAATCCTTAATAAAATTCCAGGAATAGAACTTAAAGAACCTATTTATAATAAAGAATTAACTCACTGTTGTGGTTGGAGTGGTACCCTCCACTGGGCAGAAAAAGAATTAGCAGTAATTGAAGCGCGAAATAGAGTTAATGAATTAATGGAAACAGGATCAAATATCATTCTTTCAGCTTGCCCTCTCTGTGAATTGGGACTAAATTATGGAATTAATGAGTCCGAAAGAGATAAATATAAAATCTTAGATATATCTGAATTATTAATAAAAGTATTATAATACAATATAAAATACATAAAAAGTGATAATATGAGTGATTTAATCTGTGTATTTGATGTTGGTACAACTGGTGCAAGAACAGTTGTATTTAACACTAATGGAAAAGCAATAGCAAAAGATTATGAAGAATATCAAACCCTTCAACAACCGGTAGGGATTTCAGAACAAGATCCTGTCATTTGGTGGAATGCAATTAAAAAAACTTGTAATAATGTAATGCATAATATAAAGAGTAAGGATATAACAGGGATTTCAGTAGCATTTCAAAGACAAACAGTTACTTTTCTAGATACAGCAGGAAATGTATTACATCCTGCATTAACTTGGCTGGATGAAAGAGAGGAATCAGGTGCAAAAGATTGGGAGGAAGAAGAAGGTGCCTTTAGAAGAGTAATGCCTAAAATTCTGTGGATCAAAAAAAACAAACAAGAATTATTTGAAAGAACGCATAAAATTGCATTTGTAGATACATATATTTACAATAAGTTATGTGATGCCTTAGTTACAGAACCAACCAATGGTTATTGGGGTATTCTAAATTTAAGTTCTTTAAATTGGGATGAAAATCTAGCTCAAGTGTATGATATACCAATAGATAAATGGCCGGATATATCTTTTCCAGGAGATGTCATTGGTGAACTTAGTAGCAGGGCAGCAAAAGAATTAGATTTACCCCCTTCTATTCCTGTAATTATGGGTAGCGGAGATCAACAATGTTCTGCTTTGGGATTAGGAGTTATAGAACCAAACCAAGCCAAAATTACTTTAGGAACAGGAACATTCGTTGATTATGTTGTGGAAAAACCAGTAAAACCTGCAGCAGGTATACCCATCTTTTCTATTCCTTCCCCAATTAAAGGAAGATGGAATCTTGAAGGCTCTATGCCTGGAACAGGAACAGCAATGAAGTGGTTTAAAGAAAATTTCTCCCAATTGCAAATAAAAGAAAGTATCGAAAATAAAGTAAATGTTTATGATATTTTAACAGCTGAAGCAGCATCAATACCTCCAGCAAGTGAGGGATTGCTTATTTTACCTTTATATATGTTTAGAAAAGGAACATTTCATGGATTAGGATGGAATCATAATAGAGCACATATGATACGAGCAATCATGGAGTCGGCAGCATTAAGTGCTCAATCTTATCTTCAAATTATGGGTGCAGCAAAAGTTAGTGAAGTTAAAGCAGACGGTGGTGCTATGAATAGCCCAATATGGGCTCAAATTTTAGCAGATGTAACTTCAAAGAAAATTCTATTACCTGAAGAAAAAGATGGAGCTGCGATGGGTGCTGCGATTTTAGGTTTTTATGGTACAAGAACATACAGCTCTTTTGAAAAAGCGATAGCTAATATGGTCCGTTTTGTAGATAGTAAGGAGCCTATTAAGGAGAATGTGAGAATTTATAAGAAATTAAATAGAATATTCATGCCAGCAATATTAGAACTTAATGAAAGCAAAAGAATCACAAAAGATTTTTAATTAATTTTTACTAATTGTTTTCACTTTTGTTAACTTTCTTTGAATTTAGAAAAGTATTTTTTGAATCTTTTATTTCAAAAATTATAAAACATAATATTATCTTAGATCCATGCCGTACTTCAAGAATCAAGATGGATATAATCTCTATTACGAGAATATAAATCCAGATTCCAAATGTACAATTATTCTCTTGCATGGATTTGCCTCTTCTGCCTCATTCTTTAAAGCACAAATAAAGATGTTAAAAGATAGTTACCATGTAATAGCGTTTGATGCTCTAGGTCATGGAAGAAGTGATCATCCAAAAGAGATTAACCTTTCAAAAAATCTAAGATATGATATTATTCGGGATTTAGAAGATCTTTTGAATTTTCTTAATATTGATAAACCATATGGCATAATCGGGCATTCTCTTGTCGGAGGGATGATTGGACAATTATTCACCATGAAACATCCCGAAAAAATTAGATTTCTTATTCTGATGAACTCGGGTTATATTATAATTGATAATGTTATAAGAAATATTTTTTATAATTTACTCCCATACTTTATCCGTATGAACTTTTTAGATGTAGTTGCGAATTCTATTGAAAAAATTTTAGACAAGACTATTCCTTACATAATTACTGCTCTATCAGATTCATTAGCAGGTATTGATTTAACCAAAGACCAATTATATATGAAAATTGAAGAACAAATCTTTAATATGATAAATGAGATAAATGAATATGATCCTTCTCATATCAGCTGTCCAACACTAATTATTGGTGGTCGACTCGATAATTTTGCCCCAGAACAAATGTCAGAAGAACTACATAAAAAGATACCGAATTCTATACTTAAAATCATTGATATGGCAGGTCATTTTGCGCCTGCTCAGAGAAAGGATGTTATTAATGAATTAATATGTGAGTTTATTAAAAATATTAAGTGAATATAACACATAGATTAATTTAATCGCATATCTTTTGAGAATTATGGATGATTTAACCTATCTGAATGATTCTAACGCTTCAATTTTAATATTTAAAGATATTGTAAGGAATTTTGTTAATAATCGCAATTGGGCTCAATATCACACTCCAAAAAACCTAGTACAAGCGATTAATTGTGAAGCAGGTGAGCTTTCTCAATTATTGCTTTTCAAAGACTATAAGAAAGAAGATATTTGGAATGATAAATCCCTTATGGTAAATATTTCCGATGAAATAGCTGATGTTTTTATTTATTTAATAAGCCTTGTTAATTTACTAAATTTGGATTTAAGTCAAGCTTTTATCACCAAAATGAATAAAAATAAAAAGAAATATGATATTCAAGAATTTAATAACGGTTTATATTACAAAAAGTAAAAAGAGGAAGTGATATATTTGAAAAAAGAACTTTTAGCCCCTTGTGGATTATATTGCGGTGTCTGTGCAATTTATATTGCTGATAGGGATAATAATCAGAAGTTTAAAGAACGTCTCGTAGATGTGTATAAACCATTTTCGAAAACTGTTGAAGATATTAAATGCGGGGGATGTTTGTCTGAAAATACAGAAGATATTTTTGGATATTGTAAATTATGTCCTATTAGAGATTGTATAAAGAATAAAGAAATCGATGGTTGTTATCAATGCGATGATTTTCCCTGTAAATTCATAGAAAATTTTCCAATCCCTGTCGGAAAAAAGGTAATTTTAAGAGCTATTCCAAGATGGAGAGAAATAGGGACAGAAAAATGGGTTGAAGAAGAGGAAGAAAGATATCGTTGCCCTGAATGTGATAATCCATTATTTCGTGGAACAAAAAGATGCAATATGTGCGGGATTTCTGTCGATGTTGATTAACCTATTTTTATTGCTTAATTAATAATAAGAATTTTTATGACTTATCCAATTACTCTAAGATCATGGAACAAGAAAATATTGAATCCATAATTAAAGATCAACTAAATTTTACTCTGAAGGAAACAAATTTAGATAACTTAGGTAAACTATATCGAGGAAAAGTACGGGATAATTATATTCAAGAGGACAAAAGAATCATAATTGCCACTGACCGTTTGAGTGCCTTCGACCGTGTTATTACAACAATTCCATTCAAGGGTCAGATGTTAAACCAAGTTTCCTCCTTTTGGTTCGATAAAACTAAAAATATAGTAAAGAATCATATCATTGAGGTGCCAGATCCAAATGTCTCGGTTGTTCATCAATGCCAAACACTGCCAATTGAAATAATTGTAAGAGCATATATAACAGGTACAGCTTGGCGAAATTATTTGAAAGGAGAACCTACTTCAGGGATTATGCTTCCACCTGGCCTTCGAAAAAATCAAAAACTTATTGATGATCTTGTCACTCCTTCAACTAAAGCTGAATCTGGTCATGATATTTATATCTCTAAAGAACAGATCATAAAAGAGAACATGGTTGAAAAGGAAATATATGAAGAAATGGAAGAAGCTGCTTTGAAACTATTTAAATATGGGCAGGAATATTGTAAAAAGAATGGGCTTATAATGGTTGATACAAAGTATGAATTTGGATTGAAGGAGGGGGAATTATTAGTAATAGATGAGATTCATACTCAAGATTCTTCACGTTTTTGGATATTAGATTCTTATGATAAGCGATTTGAAAGAGATGAAGAACCAGAAATTTTAGATAAGGAGATCTTTCGGGGTTGGCTTATGGAAACTTATCCGGAAATTTTTCCTGATATCAAACCTGATGAAGATATCCCCCCAATATCTGAAAATATCAAAGTTGAATTAGCAAAAAGGTATATGAGGAGCTATAAAAAGATTACAGGTCTGGATTTTAAAGCAAAGGTGGAAGACGTGAATCAAAGAATTCTAAAAAATCTAAAGGAAGCGAACTTCTTATAGAATTAAAGAAAACTTTAAATAATAAACAACTGTATTTTATTGTATTATGATTACGTTAATTCTTTTGTTCCTTGATATTGCTCTCTTCTTACTTAGTTTTGTATATCTCATACTCGATATGAAAAATTATGAGAATAATCGATATGAAGATTTAAAAGCAAATAAATTACCAAAATTTAGCTCACGCGCCTTTTCATTCAGTTTATTAGCTTTAGTTGTAGCAGTAATAAATTCCTTAGCATATTATTAAATTGTTTATTCCTTAAATTGAATTTCTAAAATTACTTATTCAAAATAAATATTTTAGTCGTTTTTGTCGAAGGGAATTATTTTTAAGTTAATAAGAATTAATTATAATATATACAATCTCTTTTTTGTTATATGGAACCTCTAAAATATATTTCACTTAAAAGGAAAAAAATTTATTTATTTCTTCTTGAGAACCATGCAAGCTAATTTTATAGTCGAAATCATCATGACTAATAAAGAGATGGCTAGAGATCCAGTTGGTGAGACAATAAAACGAGATCTCTTAGCTAAAAAAGGTTATGATATGATTTCCAATGTTCGTAGTGGTCAATATCTTCGTATTCATATTTCTGCCGAAGATGAAACTAAAGCAAGAGAAATTGTTGAAGATATGTGCAATAAATTAAGAATATTCAATCCTGTTACCCAAAATTTAACTATCTTACGAGTATCAAAACCATGAATGTTAAGATAGCAGTTATTCAATTTCCGGCGGCTAATTGTGACTTAGATGCTATACATGTGCTAAATAATGTAATTAATATTAAAGCAGATTTAGTATGGCATAACCATTTCAAAGAGTCTAATTATGACGCCGTCATTTTACCAGGAGGATTTTCATTTGGTGATTATTTAAGAGCAGGAATAATTGCTGCTCATAGTCCTGCAGTAGATGAAGCTAGGATAATGTTAAAAGATGGACGCCCTGTAATAGGTATTTGCAATGGATTTCAAATCTTAACAGAAGCTCAATTTCTTCCAGGAGCCTTACTCCGAAATGAATCGCTTAAATTTATTTGTAAATGGGTAAATCTCAAAGTAGAAAACAATAACACAGCATGTACAAATAAAACGAGTGTAGGTGATGTGCTAGCCTTTCCTATAGCCCATGGTGAGGGACGGTATTATACTGATAATTTAAAAGAGTTAGAAGAGAACAATCAAATTGTATTTAGATACTGTAATGAAAAAGGAGAATTCACTCAGGAAGCAAATCCCAATGGTTCCCTAGAAAATATTGCAGGAATTTGTAATATTGAACAAAACTGTGTTGGATTAATGCCTCACCCAGAACGTGCATCTGAAGCAATTTTAAGCCCTAGGAAAACTGAACATGGAAAATTATTTTTTGAATCGATAGTAGAATTTATTAAACGGAGGGTATCCCAATGACTAATGTACGAATTAATGGGGAAGACGTAGAAGTTGAAATGATTGATGAGGAATTTAAGAAAGTTAAAGAATTGTTAAACCGAGATCCAAATATCACAGAATTAGGCATGTTTGATGTAATGTGGAGTGAACATTGTTCTTATAAATCTTCACGTCCAAAATTAAAATTATTTGAAAATGCTGAGGAAAATTATGAGTATGTTTTAGCTGGTCCAGGTCAGGATGCAGGGGTTATTGATATTGGAGATGGCTATGCATTAGCATTTCGGATTGAGTCCCATAATCATCCTTCTGCAATTGAACCATATCATGGGGCAGCTACAGGGATAGGAGGTATAATAAGGGATATTTTATGTATGGGCGTACGACCAATTGCTTTATTAGATCCACTTAGATTTGGTCGTTTGAAAGATAATCCACATTCACAATGGTTATTCAAATATGTTGTTAAAGGTATTGCTGATTATGGAAATTGTACTGGAATTCCTACAATCGGCGGGGAAGTCGAATTTGATGACAGTTTTGAGAGTAATTGCCTAGTAAATGTAGCGTGCATCGGACTGGGAACAATAGAAGATTTTAAACATGCTCCTAGTAGAGCATATAATCCTGGTGATTATGTTGTTTTAATGGGGGGATCAACAGGAAGGGATGGGATTCATGGAGTAACATTTGCCTCTCGAACACTAACAGAAATGTCAGAGGCAGATCGTCCTGCTGTCCAGATTGGAGATCCTTTTACAAAAAAAATGATTATTGAAGCTACGTTGGAAGCTGTGAAGTCTGGTTTTGTGAGGGGTTTGAAAGATTTAGGAGGAGGAGGATTGACTTGTGCAACCAGTGAATTGACCGGCGATGGAAATACAGGAGCAAAAGTAGATTTAAGAAAAGTATTTACTCGAGAACCCGGGATGAATTCGTATGAGATTATGCTCTCGGAGTCACAAGAACGAATGGCATTTATCATAAAACCAGAGGGTCTAGAAACGATTCTTGATATTTTCAAAAAATATGAAATGACATTTGCTGTTATAGGCAGAACTGATGATTCTAAAGTTCTAAAAGTATTCGATGATGAAAATTTGGTAGTAAACATTCCCTCAAAAGCTCTTTCAGAGTCACCAACATTTAAGCGAGAAGAGAGAAGACCTGGTTATTTAGATGATCTATTAACTCAAAAAACTCCAGAACCTTCTTTAAGCCTTGATGAGGTTATATACCAATTAATAGCTTCGGAAAATATTTGTAGTAAAGAATGGGTTTATCGTCAATATGATCACGAAGTCGGAGTTCGCTCAGTTGTCAAATGCGGAGAAGGAGATTCAGGCGTTCTGAGAATAATTGGAACAGATAAATTTATAGCTGCTAGTGTAGGTGTGAATTCGAAACATTGTTTCTTGGATCCTTATGAAGGTGCTAAAGGAGGTTTAGTTGAGATATGTGGAAATGTTATAGCTAATGGTGCAAGACCAATAGCAATGGTAAATTGTTGTAACTTTGGAAATCCTGAAATTCCAGAATCTTTTTGGTATTTTTCAAAAGCAGTTGATGGGATGAATGACTTTTGTCGAAGTTTAAAGTTACCTATAGTTGGTGGGAATGTTTCATTTTATAATGAGGATGAAGTTAAGAAAATTGCAATTAAAGCCACACCAGAGATTATGATTGTTGGAATTATAGAGGGAGAAGAAAAGATAGTTACCCTTCCATTTAAAGAAGAAGGCAATGACATCTGGTTATTAGGTGAAACTAAAGCAGAATTAGGAGGATCTGAATATCATTCTGTTATTCATCAAATAGAAGGGGGCATTCCCCCAAAAGTTAATGAAAGTAAAATAAAGGCTATTTGGGATTTTCTGTATACACTTTATGATAGTAATATTGTAAAAGCAAACCATGATATAAATAAGGGGGGGTTATTAATTACCATTGCAGAAATGTGTTTTAAAAATCAATTTGGTGCAAATCTTGATTTTACAGAATGTTATAATCCTAAATTAAAGGATGATGAATTTCTATTTAGTGAATCAGTAGGAAGATTTATAATTGAAACAGATCCAAAGGATTATAATACCATTTTAAACCTTGCCCAAGAATTCAAAGTCTCTATTAAAAAGGTAGGTACTATCGTATCAAAACCTGAAATTGTTATTCAAGGATTAAGTACAAATGAGATCAGATTGCATATGGTAAAAATGAAATCATTATACGATTCTACAATACCTAACTTAATGGATATTTAATAATTATAAATAAGTAATTTTGAATGTGTAGACTTGTACGTTCTTCGCGAACATTTTTATATAAAAACCAAAACTTTGAAATATTTATATGTTTTAACTACCTTGTCAGATTACTAGGTGATGAAAAAATGAGTCTTAGATGTCGAGCTTGTATAAAATGTAAGACATATATTGTAATTCATCCAGATAATCCGATAAACCAAGTCGACATTAAGAAATTCGAAAGACACCATACAGGTCATACCGTCGTGACTGTAGACATTAATGAGGTGAAAGGTGCTTATTCTTCTTTCATGACTAATGGCGAGAACCAATCAACTGAAGAAAGCGCCTAAATTATTCGAAATAATTTTTAGAAAAAGAAAAAAAAATTTTATTACAACTAATTTTCTATTTTAGTACCACACCATTTGCAAAAATTCTCAGATCCTGAAAGCTTGCTACCGCATAGGGAACAAACCTTGGCTGTTGTGGGAGTCGTAACCGTTGAGTCACCTATCTTTCGCCCTTCAACTTTTCCTCCGCATTGAGTACAAAATTTAACACCAGGTTTAAGAGGTGTACCACATCGAACACAATTAGATACTTCCTTATCATCTTCAGGTTTTTTAGTAACTTGTTTATATGGAGAAACACCAGGTTTTTGCTCTGTGGGCGATTTTAATTTTAATTTCTTTTGTCCTCTTCTTGCTACTAATGCGGCGATTACCAAGATAGCAACAACAACCAAAACAATTATTAATATCCATTGAACATCAAGCCACCTATCAACTGAACTCTTTCCTGTATTATAGGTTACATCGAAGGTAATAAGTGTTGATTCATATTCTGAGAGCATAGGATCAAAATAGATGAAGAAATACCAATTCCCTGAAGTAGGTACATTAAATGTTCCTGTTGTGAAATAAGTATTATTGTCATAAAACTGTGCGGCAGTGTAATCTACAACTCCTGCGACAGTAAAATCTATTGAAAAATCAACATCCACACTTGAGATTCCTTCATTGTACCAGGTTACATAATAATCCCCAGCTTGTGTAATCGTCAGGTTTCCCGTTTCTGCTGTTGTGCTTGGTTCATCCACGAAGAATGAGGGAGAGCCTCCTTGATCCCATAGGTATAAATCATTTCCATTTCCTATGAAGAAATCTACAGCACCAGACGTATTGAAATCATAAAATATTGTAGATCCCGGTCTTAAAAACATCCAAACATATTGGTATTCATTATTTTGTATTGTAATTGAATCTACTTCCGAAATATAAAATGTAGTCGTAGGTAATTTCTCAAAAGAGCTATCAGAGATCATGAAGTTAATCGGACTTAGACTAGAGTCCACCGAATATTCGATGGCATTCCCTTGTTCTATATATTCATGTTCATACCAAAACTCATTAAAGTACAGCGTTTCAGTTGACCGGTAATTTACATTTCCATTAATATCAGCTTCACTAAATGGATATATGAAAGCAACCCCAAATATCGGTAGGAGAACTAAAGCCAGTATGATTATGAATACTATCCCTCCGCCGACGTACATAGGAGAATAATACCAAGGTCGATAATAGTTCCCTGCCCACCATGGGGAATACCACCATCTATAATACCAAGGTCTGTGATACCACCACCAAGGACGATAATAACTTCTATATGGTCGATATATATTATGTCTATAAGGTCCACTTGGGGAACGAGATACTATACGATTTGCCCCAGTTCTTCCAAATGGGGTTCCACTTGGCCTAGTACCTCCAACTCGACCACTAAATCCTCCTCCCCGAAATCCACCACCCCGAAATCCTCCACCAAATCCTCCACCTCTAAAACCTCCTCCTCTAAAACCTCCTCCTCTAAATCCACCCCCACGGGGCATATCTACACGTTCACCTCACTTTCATTAGAACTCGGAAATTCTTTTTCTCTGAAGATATAATCTCTATTTATAGCTAATAAAAACAATATCATTGAAATTATTGAAAGCGTCAGTCCCACCGGATCAAAAGCAATAACAGGCTGTGGAGTTGCAGTAGCAAAAGCAATCCCAAAAAGAATCCATTCAAACACCATAAAGAAAACTGATAATCCCGGAATTAGAGTTTGGAGTATCCATCCTGTTTGTAAATTTCTAGTTTTAGAAAAGCTAGTATAAATTATACAAAAGAGCCCTATGATGCTAAAAATCAACAAAAGAATACTAAATACACCAATTGCAATCCAAATTGGATCATTCAGAGTAAAAAAAGATGTCCAAACTCCTGATCCTCTTACATCGAATAATGTGAAAAAGATAGTTGGATCTCCTACAATTGGTCCCATACCCAATAAACTCATGAGATCACTATATTTTCCTGTAAAAAATCCAAAAACTCCTGCAAGGGGAAGAAGTATTCCCAGTGTAAATCCGATTATTACACAAGCACTTGCAAACCAAAACTCAGCAACCCTTGTATTTCTCACCGGAATTAGCCCAATATCGTCTACAATTTTATCTGGAATATAACTCCAACAATCCTGAATAGTGCAGACGCCAATAAGCTTTCCATTTTCCACTACAGGAACTACATTTACATTTAGATTCCGCATTCTTATAAATGCGTCATTTACAGATGTATCCAACGTTACTGGTGTAATCTTATACATTGTAGAAACAACAGTTTCAGATTTACAGTCGTTTCCTTCTGCTACAACATTTTGAACTATATCAAAATCCGCAATAACTCCAAGTACCTTTTGATCCTCCCCTTCTACAACTACTAAATCTGGAACGCCCAATTCTTTCATTTTTTTTGCGGCTTCCTGGATTGTGGCTTTTGAGTCAATAACTCCGTATTCATCATCAATTACAAGATCTCTTACAAAAAATTCACTTTTTGTTAATGCCATAATTTATGCATCCTTTTTTTCTGTTAAATTAAGTTTCTACGAATCATACACGATAGAGAATATATAAATGTTTTTGTTAAACAATAGTACTCCTATCCAGAAGGGCTTTATTAAAAATTGGACTATATATCCTTTATATTAACTATTTGATAATTAGAGTATTCCTCTTAGTAATTTTCTAAAGAATCATTAGAGTATTTATTGATAATCAATCTATAATATACTTCTTTTTTAAAAGAAATCTAATAAAGAACTAAAAGAATCGACAACTTTAGATGGAACGATATCTGACTGGTTAGGATTATAAAATTGACCTTTTCCAGTTCTCACTAAAATCCCATCAATCCCCAAATTTATAGCACCTTGTATATCTGATTCAATATCATCACCTATAACAAGAACTTCATAGGAATTTAGATTTATTTTTTCTAAAGCGTGAGTAAAATATTCTTTCGAAGGTTTTCCAAATATCTTATATTCAATTTTAGCAGCTTTAGCAATCATATGGACAAATGATCCTGTATCTATGACAGGTTCACCTTGACGATCAAGAAAATACCAATTACCTTGAGTTCCTAGGAGTTTCGCACCCTTCAGTACATATCTAAATGCAGTATTTAGACGTTTTACATCCCAATTATCCTGAAAGTCACCAATAATAACAAAATCTGGAACTTCACTCCCTTGTACTTTAAGAAATTCCTGAAATTCTTTTTCAACTTCCTTAGTTGTTACTAGAAATATTTTTTTTTGTGGATTTTTGGATAAAAACTCTTTTACTGCAATAATAGGGGTGAAAATCTCCTGTTCATCAATATCAAATCCATATTCCGTTAAATTTCTTAAAACTGTTTTAGGTGATTTACTATCTGTATTAGTAAAGAAAAGAAATTTCAAACCTTTTCTACGAAGTTCTAAAATTGTGTCAATTACTTTTGGAATTGGTTTACCTTTAAAATATAGTGTTCCATCTATATCGGATAAAATCCCCTTAATTTTATTAAACATCTTTCGGGTATAACTTCTTTTCTTTTTACAAGATTTTAAATAATATGAGTAGACTTGAGATATAAATAATATGATTTTTCTTTTAGTAAAAGTTTGAAAATAAAAATAGGTGTTTTCATAAATGTTATTTCAAAGTATAACAAGTAACCCAATAATTTACATGATTTTATTATCTTTGTTTATTTCAATATTTATTTTATTATGGCGTTACCTTTTTAGAAATGAACGCAATAAAACAATGCTTAAAGTTGCTAGTATGATGTCAGTAATGTTTGGTTTTGTATCAGGGGCAGACTACCTGCAATATGAGGTTTTTCCAAGTACTATGATTACTACTTTCATTTTTATGTCTATAATTACTCCATTGCCGGTTGTTTTAATTCTTTATACTACAAAAATTATTAAGAAACAATACAATACATTAGAAAACGTTATTAATGTTGCAAAGGAAAGTTCTATTGAGGTCTCTAATATTGCTACAGAATTAGCGACAAGTGCAAGCGAAGTTAATAACGCGTCCGAAGAAATAGCTTCAACAACACAAACAGTTGCAGAGGATAGTCAGAATATAATGTTTTCTTCAAACGAAATTAAAAGTATTATAGATATAATAGTATCTATTTCTGATCAAACAAATTTATTAGCATTAAACGCCAGTATTGAAGCTGGTCGAGCTGGGGAATATGGGAGAGGATTTGCAGTTGTAGCTGATGAAGTACGAAAATTAGCAGACCAATCAAAAACTACTGTTAATACTACAGAATTAAAAATAAATAATATCCTTAGGGGACTTGAATCAACATTGAGATCTATAGAAGGAATCAGTGTATCTGCAGAACAACAGACTGCATCAATGGAAGAAATTTCTGCTACAGCTAATAAATTAGGGAGCTTAGCAGAAAATTTAAAAAAAAATTTATCTCTAGAGACATTTGCTAAATATGGAAAAACAAAGACAGAAAAAATTAAAAAACAAAAAGAAGAAAAGAAACCAAAAGAAAGTAAGAAGTTGAAAGCTTTTAAAAAGCTAAAAGAAGTGAGACTACCAAAATTAGAATTAAAAAAGAAACAATAAACCTTCAATAATTTTGGAATTGGTTTACTTATAAAATCTCTTTAATTTTGCGATAAAACTTTCAGTTATTTTAAGAAAATAAACATTATATATTTAGAAGAAGTTTAGATATAAATTAACTGGGGTAATGAAATCCCATTTATTTTAAATAAGTCTACGAAGATCTAAACACTTACGGATTAAATAAAAAATAAAAATTATGTGATAATCATCAATTTCAAGAACTATGATAAATTACGAGGAAAATAGAAAACAGGATATATCTCTTACTGAGGTTATTACCTCCTTAAAGCCTATATTTCCTGATCTTAGAAGAAAACAAATAAAGTTCATTTATCATGGTAGCTATAACGTTTTTGAAGTAAAAGAAAAATATATTTTCCGTTTTCCGGATAAAATATTTCGAAATTCAGCAGGAGCAAAGCTTATTACTAATGAGGTTAGAATGTTAAATATAATCAAAAATTATGTAGATTTCAATATTCCAGATCCTATCTTCATTTCTACTGAAGAAGATAACCTTTTTATAGGGTATGAAATGTTAAAAGGGATAAGTTTATCTAAATGTTTTATGAGGGCAACTAAAAGTAATAAAATTGGAATATCAAAAGATATTGGAAGTTTCCTGTCTCAACTTCACTCAGATGAATTAAAAGCAGAACTCATAGTAGATTCAACTAATGATTTAAAATTTACAACTAAATATATTGAAGATTGGAAAAAATTCTATAAAGATATTCAAAAAAAAGCTTTTAGTTTAACAAATTCAACCCAAAAAATTTGGATTATTAATCTTTTTGATAGTTTTCTTAACAATAAAGAAAATTTCAATTTTATACCAACAGTTGTTCATGGAGATTTTGATATCAGCAACATTCTCGTAAATTCTGGAACTTTCGATGTAACTGGCATTATTGATTTCGAAGAATCAAGAATTTATGATCCTGCTGTTGATTTGCTTTTCTATAATGAGGGTGATCTCTTTCTTAGGAATATATTAGCAAATTATCAAAGACAGATCGATTCTCATCTTGAAGTGAGAATGAAATTTTTATTTGGTTGTACATGTCTGCATTATATTAAATTCGGCATTGAACATAATATCAATGATATGATAAAAGTTGGATTTAAGAAACTTAAATACATTATGAAAATATTTTCCACATTATAAAAATTTAAAAAAATAGAATTTATCGTGAAAGCTGAGTTTCACGTACTTATCACAATATTTATGAAATATTAAGAGAATATCCTGATGATACCAGATCAAATGATAAAAAAAGAATGTAAATTATTTTATAAAGATATTTTGGATAAATTTTGGTAATGTAAATCCAATATAGAAACAAATTGAACTGAAAATTACAAATATTCTTGCCAGAAGAATGGTAATTTCTGTAGGAGCATCAGCTGCAACTACATCTATTATTGTGCCTATAGTAAAAGACAGAAAAGCGATTATCAAAAATTTTCCTTTTAGTCTAATATCTTCTTCAGTTGATTTAATGCTTGCTCTTGCAAAAAGAAATCCTGTAAGAAGGAATATAATTATTGAAAACAGTAGATATATTTGTACCCAAATTGCCCATTCTACTACGAAGACACTTTGTTGATCACCGATCAAATTTGGGTCAATGAAAAATACGATTAAGAATGCTATTTCAAATACTACTGCTTCGATACTAAAAAACAATAATAATTCTTTTTTGTATTGTTGAAATAGTAGTTTTGTAAAGGTATACACCCAAGTAATGTGAATTGGGGCAATAAACGCATTCGCTAAAAAGTAGTAAAGAGCAGAATTCATTTCTATATCTGCTATTGTTACTAGAAGAAATTGTATCGCATCTGACCAATAAGGACTGGCTAATAAAATCCAAGTAATTCCAACTAATAGCAGCTCAACTCTTTTATGTTCTCTATATTTTAATGCAATAAGTAAGCCTAGAATTGTAGATATAATTACAGAGGCAAAAGTAAAACTTCCATAAAAAATTTCAAGTGCAGATAATTGTGCTAGCATAATCTTCTCAAATGTTTAAAAGTTATAAAACCAATCTGTTTTTCAATAATTACGTGTTATTACAAAGAATTTTACAAATTTGTTTTTACCCGTATAGGTGCCCGAGGCGGTACACGGTAATATTTAACAGCAGGATACCCCAGTATCATGATTCCACAGACTCTATCTGATATTCCAAGAATCTTTTTTGTCCTTTCTTTACTCTCTACCAGATATTGTTGTATTCCACCAATCCAACAGGAACCTAAACCTAAGGTTTCTGCATATAGCATTGCATATGTAATTGTAATAGTAGCATTAACAACACCCCAACTATCTTTAGAATGGAGGATTAGAATATGAGGAGCGTCATAAAAAAAGGGATTCTTACCTTCCTCCAATCTATCTTTATATGCTTTTCTCTCTTTTTCTGATTCGATGGTATCAATTATTCTCATAGAAAATTCCTTAATCTCTTGATTACCAGATATTAAGCGACATTTTAAAGTTCGTAAATTCATAGCTGTGGGTGCATATTTCATTGAATCAAAGACTTTATCCAAGACATCTTGTGGAACTTCTTTGTTTTTATATCGTCTAATAGATCTTTTAGAAGCAATTAAATTATGAATAGCTTTTTGGGATGTTGTTATAGTTGGATCTTCAATGGCAAAAACTCTACTTTTCATATTTTCATAAAGTATTGCATCCTCGGGACAAACAGCAATGCAATGACCACAAAGTATACAACTCTTTAGATTATATACTACTTTCTGTCTTTTTTCATCCAATGAATAATTATTTGTTGGGCATTCCTTAATACACTGTTTACATATACTACATTTTGCGAAATCTATTCCGGTTATAGGCATAATTAAGAATATGAGATTCAGATCCTTTTTATAGTTTTAAGCTTTGTACTATGCTCATAACTCCTTAATTTCTATTGCGGGGCGAGGCGGGGCACGATAGTATCTTACTGAAGGGTATCCAAGACTCATTACCCCTAAAATATAAGTTTCAATTCCAGTAAATTTTCTTGTAATTGCGGGATGATCCTGTAAAATCCCATGAGCAAATCCAACCCAACAACTTCCTAAACCCAATGACTGAGCGCTTAACATACCATATGTCATTGCAATAGTAACATTTCGAGTATCCCAAGGATTTTTGGAATAGAAAATAAGTATGTGAGGTGCATTAAAAAAGATAGGATCAAATCCCTTCACTCGCATTGCACTAAAAGTTTCTCTTGTATCTCTTGATTCTAAAGCATTAATTATAGCATCAGTTAGTAAACTCCTCTTATTGTCATCATTAATTATTAGGCATTTAAAAAAGCGAATATTTGCTCCAGTTGGAGCATATCGCATTGAATTTATCACTTTATCTATGATATTTTTAGGGACTTTTTTGTTTTGATATTGACGGGTTGACCTTTTAGCACGAAAAAATAGGTGTAGTGATTTATATGATATTATTTCGTAAGGGTTTTCGCTTTCTTCAAATTCTATTACCTCATCTCCCATATCTGCATACAATATTGCATTCTCTGGACAAACAGCTATACAATGACCACAAAGGATACATCGTGAACCGTCAAAAATTATATTTTCTTGTTTATCATCTCTCCTAAAATTCTGAGTTGGACAATCCTTTATGCACATTTGACATTTGGTACACTTAATTATATCTATTCCTAAAATTGGCATGATTTTTTTTCACTAATTTTAATCTTTAATCTGTAGACCCAAAGTTGTAGAAGAAGTAATATGTGTTTTTATAAATTTCTTAACATTTAGAGTTTTTTACTTCAGAAAGGAACCACAAAGAGGGCAAAAATTAACATTTTCTCGAACTTGCTCACCACAATATCGACATGTTAAAGAATTATCTTGTAATTTTTTTTTTTTGAAATCGTTATTACTTGGTAGCTTTCGTATATTTTCATAAGTAACTTTATCGTATGGTTCAGATCTCTTCTTTACATTATTAACATTGCTATGAATAAGTTTATACACAATTAAAAGTATAATAATAAAGAAAATTACGGCGATCACAAGAATTACTAAAAAAGTGGCAGTTATAGTTGAAAAGATGGTTGGTATTCTCATTATAATCTTATTAGTTAAATTATGTTTTCATGCTAATCAATAAAATTATGCTTTAAAAATTCTTGCAGAATATCTGAATTTCACTAGTGTAATTTATTAGATAATCTAAATAGAGTATAAAAATGTTCGGATTTCTTAGTTAACTCAATAAATAAATTTAAATATGTCTAATTTCCTTTTATAAAGTGATTTCCATATACTAAATTTAAAAGAAGATGAGATATGATATTTCAAGGTATTGTAGGCGTATGGATAATAACTCTTGTTGTGATATTTCTCATAATCATAGCTATTTGGTTATTAGCAGGAATTAAGGTGATCTTAGAATATGAACGATTGGTTATCTTTAGATTAGGAAAGTATAAACGAACCATTGGACCTGGAGTTGTATACATTCTCCCAATTCTTGAGAAGAAGCAAAAAGTCGATCTGAGAATTGTAACCGCTGATATTCCCCGACAAGAAGTAATCACGAGAGATAACATTCCGGTGCTGGCGAATACAGTAGTTTATTACAAGGTTGAAAGACCAGAAGACGCAGTTATAAAAATTGAGAACTATGCTTTCGCTGTAAGGCAATATACTCAAGCTGCTTTAAGGGATGTAGCGGGGAATATGGAACTTGATAGTGTCCTGACCGAAAGAGATAAAATAGCAGCGGATATTCGAAAAATTGTTGATCAAGAAACAAATGAATGGGGTATAGATATTAAAAGTATTAAAATCCAGGAGATAGAATTACCTGCCGAAATGAAGCGAGCTATGGCTAAACAAGCAGAAGCTGAACGGGAGAAAAGAGCAGCAATAATCGCTAGTGAGGGAGAACTGGCAGCAGCAAAAAATTTAGCTGATGCAGCGTCAATGTTATCTGCAGAATCAGGGGCTATACAACTTAGAACTCTTCAAACAATAAGAGATATTTCTCAAGATCCATCAGAAAAAATAGTAATATTCATGCCTTCTGATATAGGCAATATTCTTAAGAAGATTTCTTAAAATTTAGAGGTTTGTAAATGAGTAGAACCTTCAATTATAATCAACGGTATATACAAATCGCATTTAATCATACCACTTCAGATGTATTAAGAATTTTACCCCAGATTTTATATGATCCTCGAATTATTATCGAAGCAGGGACACCATATATAAAACAAGCCGGAATAGATGGTATCCGATTAATTAGAAGATATTGGCCTGGTTTGATTGTGGCTGATCTAAAAGTGACCGATGGCGCATATGAAGAAGTTAGATTTGCCTATAATGCGGGAGCTAATGCAGTTACTGCCACAGGAAATGCACCGAATGATACATTAGATTTTTTTAATGAAACTTGTGATAGATTTGGTATTTTTTCAATGATTGACATGCTTGGTCAGAATGATCCATTGAGAAAAATTTTACAATTAAAATATAAACCTAATGCAGTGGTTATTCATAAAGGACGTGATGAAGAAGTAAATCCAAGGAACATAATCAGGTATAAAGATATCAATAAAGTCCGTTCTAAATATAATGTATTAATATCGGTTGCGGGGGGATTAAATCAAAATTCTGTGAGAAAAGCATATTTCAATGGAGCAGATATAGCAGTGTTAAATATTGTTAAGCCAAATGATCGCAATAAAGGTTTGATCGATATTCTAAATTTTAGAGCTATAATTCCATCCATCCTAAAAGAAGTTGGAATATAATTCTTTTTTTTATTTATTTACATTAGAATCTCTTTATTGACAATCTATTTTTATCATATTTTTAGACCATAAGTTTATAAAGGTGATTTGATTTTATTGTTACGATAACGATATATCGAAACCGATACATATCGGTAACTATATAAAAATGGTGATTACAATTTTTACTAAACATGGAACAGGAGAAATAACAGGTTTAGAGATCTTTGTACTAAAGATAATAAAAGACAATCCAGGAATAACTGGATACGATATAATTCAAAAAATTTCCAGTAAACCAAGAGGATTATGGAGAGGAACTGCAGGATCAATATATCCCTTATTAAAGAACTTAGCAGAGAAAGGATTAGTACGTATTGAAGAAATAGATGATACAAGACGTCTTAAAAAAGGATATCATATAACTAATGAGGGAATCGAAGTTCTTAAGCATACTTTAAGGGAAAAAATTTATCCTAGTATGCATTCTTTTATGGATTCTATATTCGCACTTATTGGAGATCTTCCAAGAGTTAAAAGAAACGTGGAAACTATGTTTTGTAGTTTCCCTCATCATAGGATAGAAATTGATGAGAGTGATTTATCACTTAAAAATCAACAGCATATTGGGGATGTAATTAAAAGACTTGAAACCTCGAAAATCGAATTAAACCAGCGAATAAAACTAATTGATGAACAGATTACCAGATACAATTCAATCCTTTCTAATATCAAAAAAGAACGCAGAGAAAAGTCTAAACCTATAGAAATTTACGATGATGACTTCTATACATAAATTTTTTAAAAAAAAATAAAAATGAGAGGTAAATAATATGTGTAATGAAAACCCAAGTGGTCGACACTATCATCCACATTATAGAGGAGGAATGGCTGGATGTTTTACATTAACTCCCGAGCAAATTCATAAAATGAAACACATGGCAAAACATTTTATGAAAGGATTTCTTGGAAGTCATATACCATATAATGTGGAAGATCTTGGAGATACCTATTTAGTTACAGTACCTTTAGCTGGTCGCACTAAAGAAGAGGTTAAGGTTTCATTAATAAATAAACACCTTAATATTAAGGCGGAGAAACCAAAGATACCTGAAAAGGAAAATCTGAAAGAGGAAGAAAAGGAACAAGATCCCCATCAAGAATGGTTTGGCCCAAACTTCTGGAAGGGGTTTACATTTATAGATGTAAATATGGACATTCCTCTACCTGCTGATGCGGATACGGATACAATAGTCTCAAAAATGTCTAATGGACTTCTAAAGGTAACATTTGGTAAGAAACCACCAAAGAAAATAGATGTAACTGAAAGCTAAATAGGCAGAATAAATGTAAGGTGGAGCGTTTTAGAAGCGCGCTGAAACACCACTTCTAAAGCACCCCAATTAATAATATTTTTTTTTATTTTTTAATATATTTCTTAAAATTGACGTATTAACTAGTCAACTCTACCTAAAGTTTATAAAATCGAGGTTTAATGTAATATTTATTAAATAAATCTCAATAAAAACTTAGGATTTTTACAATGAAGTTAAGAAAAAATGAAGAAGGAGATTCACGTCCTCTCAATTTAGTTCTCTTAGCGATTTCTTTTATAGTATTTGGTGTGTTGGGAATTGTATTTATGACTCAGATGGAACTCCAACCTGGTTGGGCATGGGAAGAGATTAGAGACATTTATCCTTTAGGGATGGAAACATTTCAGACAGATGATGTGAACAAAAACGGGCGAAACGACATTATTACTTATTCTTATATCCGTGGTACGGATGAACCAGAAAGATATCCGGACATACAATATGGAGGAGTTTATTGCCTTGAAGGTGCTACTGGAAAGTTGATATGGGAAAAAGAATATAATGGCCCTGTGAAAAAAGTATTTCCTATAATGGATGTTAACAACGATGGAACAATTGACTATTTCGTTAGTAAAAGTTCGATAGAACCAGAAATGCAAGAAACTAATGGTCAATATAATCCAAAAACTATACCAAATATGAATACGAATCATTTACTTAATGGAACTGACGGTAAGGTATTAAAGGGGTATGAATTTGATTTTACTAATTTCTATGTACACGATTTAGTGGTTGTAGATGATATTGTAGGAGATGATCATGAAGATTTAATTTTGTTAGAAGCTAAAGAATATGAAGTATATAATTCATGGGAAGACCGTTGGGATATACAGCATGAATTTAATATTACAAGTTATTTTATTAATGGAACAAAGACTAATAGTATTTATATCACCAACCGATCTATTTGGAGTCAATCAAAAACTCCTAGTCTTGAATTACTTAATGAAAACAATCAACCTGTGGTTCTCTTTATTGACGAAAGATCTCTAATTCTGCTAAATACCAGCGAGAATAATTTTCTTGATCCAATTTATAATCTAACACTTAACGAATACATAATTGAATACGAAATCATTAAAGACATCAATTCAGATTCTATTTCAGAAATATTATTTTTATATCGCAATAGTACAATGATACTAATGGATGGCTTCTCAGGAGCAATACTAAAACAATTTAATATTGACGATCTAGTTTCAATTTATTCAGTTCATGAAGTAGATATCGATGAAATTCAAAGTAATGAAATTGGTGTAATCTATTTTCTATTAAATATAAGATTTATGAGTGCAGTAGATTCACCTGAAGAACAATTTATGCGTGTATATAGAATTACTCCTATTTTTGAGGAAGTAATATGGGAAAAGAATAAAGTAGGTGGGAACCATGAAGATGGAGTATTTGTTTTGAATGAAGATTTGAACGGAGATTCTATAGATGAAATAATATATTTCAAAAGATTTCGTCCCATCTTGGGATTTAATGAAGTTGCTCGTTTTACTATTATAGACACCGTAACTGGAAAAGAAATTTCTGTCATCAATACAGAATTTCATCCCGATTCTTTAATCACAGTAATCGATTTTGATGGAGATGGGAAAAAGGATTATGTCATTTCAGGTGATGACAGAGTGGTTGCAATTTCCACAAGAGATCCAAAGGGATTATGGATATCACCAACTTTTACTTTAGGTTTGCCCTTATTCATCCTTCTAGCAATATTATTAGGCACGGGGATTATAATAATTATAATATGGGGAAGGAGATTAGATTATAAACGCAGTAGTGTTAAGAAGCACAAACTCACTGTAGCTGTAAATATCCTTGCAATTGCTTTAATTACGATGACTTTTTTACTCTTTTTAATTCTGATGAATATCTTTAATAATACGTTAATTACAGGTACAAATAATACTAACATAGTCATTGTTTTCTTACTCGTAATTATTACATGGTATGGAACATTGCCCTTAACAGCGGCTTTATATAATCGATTTGCACCTCAATTTGCCTATGTTTTCATTAAATTGAGAGATCTCTTCTTTAAAATTTCTAGAGGGTATAAAAATGATATTTTAGTTCTGGATATGGGGGAGAAAAAGGAGATGGGTCTCATAATTCAGCTCAAAAGGTTGATCCTACCTTTACTTCTTTCGATTTCTGTAGGATTTTATAGCTATGATGCTTTAACAGAGTTTCTTGGATATCCTACAGATTTTGAGGTTTTTGGAGGTACAGATTTCTTTAATTTTATGATGGGATATATGTTATGCTGTGTCTTACCAATGATTTTATCATTTGTACTGTTTTCATTTTTCATTGCAGGTAATTTCTTACTTGATGATGCTGGAATTGTTTATTACCGCGAACATAAAAAATATCGTCAACCTGCGGATATAGAACCTGTAAGTATTTGGGCTCAATCGATTGTAAAAGGAATAGCTGGACTTTCTGCAATACTAACTTTTGGATCTTTTCTTTCCACAGTTGATTTCTCTGGATTCTTTGGGGAAGGTGAACCTTTTATGATGGTTTTTGGTGTTCTTATTATTGTTGTCTTTTTTGGGGGGATTCCCTTTTTGACAGCATTTTCTTATATCCTTCTAGCTGGAGAAGTAATGGAAATGAGTGTTGATAATAACATTAAAAAATTATATGCTACGATGGAAAAAAATGGGTATAATACGACACCTCGCAAAGTAACAAATATTTATCCCTCAGGATCTGAACCTTTTAAATCAAAAGAACCTGAAACAGAATAATTGAATATTACTTAAAAAGTAAAACTATTTTTTTTTTTTATAATTTCTCTAGCTAATTTACCATTTTATTTTAAAAGTATTTGTTGATTTTCTATGGGGAAATTAAAAATTGGAATAATTGGTTGTGGGAGAATTTTTGATTTAAATATTCTTGGATATTTAGACAATGAAGATGTAGAAGTTGTTTGTCTCTGTGATAATCGCCGTAAGAATGCAGAACGAAAAATTAACGAGTTCAATTTGGGGTCTTCTGTTAATATATATCGAGATTATAAAAGCATGCTTGATTCTGAAGATTTAGATATTCTTGAGGTACTTTTACCTCACCATTTACATTGTGAGGTGACTATATATGCTGCTCAGAAAAAAGTGAGAGGGATTAGTGTTCAAAAACCAATGGCAAACACCATTGAAGAATGCGATAAAATGATTGAAGTCTGTAGTAAAAATAGCGTGAAATTAAAAATTTACGAGAACTTTACATTCTACCCGCCAATAGTGAGAGCAAAACAATTATTAGATAATGGAATCATTGGTGAAGTAAATTCAATTCATATTAAAACACTTGTTGCTGAAGGAGGAGGAGGTTGGGAAGTTCCACCTAGTGCTTGGAAATGGAGGTTTAACGCAGAAACATGTGGAGGAGGTTTAGAAGTTGGGTCTCCGTGTGTTTTTGATGATGGATTCCACAAATTCTGGCTATCATTGTTTTTTATAAATGAAAAGATAGAAAAAGTTTTCTCCTGGATAGACAGGAAAATCATGGACTTACCTGCTTATATGATGTGGAAATACCAATCATCTCAAGATGCTAAAAGTCTTATGCCTAAATATGGAAAAATGGAATATAATCTTTTGCCGGATATGTATCTTCCTAGTCCTTATTACGCTGAGGATGATTTTATCACGTTGACGGGATCTAAAGGAGCTATGTGGATTAATCAGGCAACTGCAGGGGGAAATGTCATGTCTGATTCTGGAATCTTTCCGCCAATCGTGGTTTTTAGAGATGGTAAAGTAGAATCATTTTCAGATATGGAACGTGATTGGAAATATAGTTTTATCAATTCTACAAAGCATTTTATAGATGTTATGAAAAATGGTGGAGAACCTCTACTTACTGGAGAACAAGGTAAATATGTTATAAAATTTTCACTTGCCGCACTTAGATCATCTGTTATAGGCAAAGAGATGAATCCAGACGATATAAAATAAACTTAAAGTTTTTTATTAGATTCAAGATTTTATAAAAGCCGAAAAAGAACCTGTGGATGCAAAAATAGACAAATAGATTAAACTATTGAAGTTTACCTTTAAGAGAGAAAGAAATTGCATATAGGGCAACATTTTTCATTATCTGGTATAAGGTTATTGCAAATGGGGCAGATTTTAATGGTTTGAATGAGTTCATTTTGTTTTTCATTTTGTTTAACAAATTCTGAAATACCTTTCTTTGAATTAATTATCGCTTTAATTTCTGCAACCATAATATCCTCTGCTTTTTTAACCTTAGATTCAATATTGGACTCTTGTAAGAATTCATTGACTTCTTTCTTTTTTATTATATTTAATTTTTTATCTGAAAGATTAGTCTCAAGTTGAACATCAATTACAAAATCCTCGTCAAGTTTTAGTAAGTAAAAGCAATTAGGGCATCTAAAAATATGGGGCATTACTCTATTCAAATTTATTGCCCATAACGCCCAACATTTTTTATGTGCTAATATTCCACATGAAGGACATTGCATAATACCCTTATTATCTTTTTGTGAACATATGGAACAAATAGCCTGTCCTTGAAAAGCATCAAGCCTGTCTGCTATGCTCTGATAAACTGTTTGGGTTTCTCCATGGTGTCTGTTTAATATATATCTTGAGTATAAATATTCCATATCAAATTTTTTTTTAACAAGTGTGGTTAGTAATGGATCAAGATCATCAACATTCTTTATCTGATAAAGTTCTCCATTACAAGAATTAGCGATTTTTTTTAAAAGTTCAAGTTCTTCATTATTTTGTGTTTCTAGACTAATTATATCTATATAAAATGGAAAAATTCGAAAATCATTAATTAATTTTTCTATTAAAGAAAATTCGTTAGGAGGAATATTAGAAGCACTGGTATCTAATATCACTAATAATCTAAACAATCTTTTTGAGGTTTTTTTAAAATTTTCAATAAGTAGAGAAAGGCCAAATAGAATACCTTGTGCAGTATTAACTTTTACAATATCATTACTTAATAATTTTAAGGTCTTTAGGAGATGTTCTGAGTTGAGAGTAAACTGATCTAAATAATTTGGGCCAGATTCGAGATATAGGATGAAATTAAATCTTCCAGAAGGATCAATTTCTATTTTATTCTTTACAAAATTAGAAATTTGATTAAAAACTTTCCGAAACCTTTTAGTTTCTGGAGAAAAGCCATAAAAAATAAGACAATCTTCGCTAATCCTTGCTGTCATATTAATATTTAAGATTTAAAATAATAATGAAAATAAGATAATATAAATTAGTGTAAAAAGGGAGAATGGGATTTTCTGGAATGATTCTCCAGGAACAAGGGAATTTTTTTCATTTACTCAATGGCTTACACCAACTAAACCTGCCGTTTTAATTGGAATGTTGATTTATACTAGTGTTTTTCTAGTTTTAGCCTATTTTCTTTATCAACGCAGACAGAGCAAAAGCGAATAATAAATTTTTTTTAATTTTATTCTATTTTTTACTCGTTTAATAACTTTTCTACAACTTTTTCTAATTGTTGAGTTTTCTTTAGATCCTTTTTCTCTATCTTCAATGCTATAATACTGCTTAAAATGTTAATGCCTGCTTTCACAGAAGCACTTATCCCTAATTTATCATGCATGATTTTAAGGAGCATCCCTAAGATGACGTTAAATGCCACAATGACTATCCAGATTGTTAGATAAGCATTTAACTGGTCAATGAAGAGCAATAGTAGAACATTATGCCCGAGAAAGATAGTAAATGAGTAAAAAGAATAGAAATAGAGATACCTATAGCTTTTCTTTGTTTTTATTAATTCCAATACTTCTATAATAATAAGTATTGCTAGTGTGGCTATTATTATACCTAATCCATAAAGCACAGATGATATAGAATTAAATATTATAAAATTAGGAAATTGATATAAGACTCCTGTAATAAAAACATAAATCCCGATAAAGAAGGAATAAATAATTGCTTTATTAGTAAAAAGAAATTCCTTTTTTTTATGATTATTAGCATTTCTTAGATCAAAAATATATTCTCCTATTACAGATCCAATAAGTAAAATTCCATAATAATTTAAGATAACATATGTATCAATGGGATTAAATAATAGATGATAGATGATCCCTGGAAGGTTGAATTGACCATTATATGGTGAAAATAATGTTAATAAAATTTGATTTGAGATTAAAGCTATTGCAGCAACAGATATTCTAAATAATTTAGAAACTTTTAGTAAAGGCCATGCTAATAATAACGATATGGAGATGGTTTGTAATGCGTTCCAACTCCATATATCTAGTAAATTTCCACCATTAAATACCGTGGTCACACCAAGATTGAAAAAAAGCGCTATTACTAATATAAAAAACGCCCTTAGGAGGTAAGTATTTCTCATAGTTTTCATTGATACTTTCTGAGTCTGCAAATTATTTCTATAAGCTAATGTTGCACTTACTCCTGAAATAAAAAGAAAACCTGTAGCTCCAAGAGGCGCTAAAAATGCATACAGCCAATACTTAAGCCAAAAATCTTCGGGCCTTATCCAAAACTGTAACATGTGCCCATATACCATAATCCATATGGAAGCACCTCTTAAAGTGTCAACACTTCTTATCCGTGTCAATTTCCTAAAAAAAGATATTAATGTTTTATATCAAAAGTTTTTAGGGAATATATAGTATATCATAAAAACTGAATTTACGTGATACTTACTAAAACTAAATGAAGTAAAATATCTTTTTTATAGGAATTTCTTATTTTTAGTATATCATTTGATATTAGATGCTTTAAATGCTTATAGAACTAAGAATTTTTGCCTGTATTATCGTGGTATTATATACAACTATATATCTTAGCAAGCTTCAAAACATTAACGAAATGTGTTTTTTTCATAAAAAACTAATAAAAAAAGACCATTTGAGGTGATAACGGATCAAATTAATCACTTGTCATATCCCCGAGGCATATTTGAGCGGAATAGAAGAACTGGTTAACATGAATCTATATCCAAACCGTTCAGAAGTAATACGTGTCGCAATTCGCGATTTATTAAAGACTGAATTAAGCTCAATACTACGTAAAGTTAAAGAATAGCCAAAAAACTTTTTTCCCCCTTTATTTTTATGACTTCTAGTCTTCAAATACAGAATTTGAAATTTAGATTTTGAATTTTCAAATTTTATAAATGTCAAAAAATTCTCTATATTAATGTTTTTTTCTCATAAAGATTTCAATTTCATTGATGCTCACTGTCATTTTTTTCCTCCTCAAATATTCGATGCAATTTGGAGATTCTTTGAAAAGATAGATGATAAGGGTAATACAAAAGGGTGGCCAATTAATTATAAACTAAAAATAGAGGATATGGTGAAATTTTTAAAATCACAGAATGTGAAAGCCTTTACAGCATATAATTATGCCCATAAGGAAGGAGTTGCTGATTATATAAATGAATGGGTAAAAAAATTCAGTGAGGAAGAGAAAAAAGTCATACCATTTGGTTGTGTTTGGCCGGATGATAAGGATAAAGTAGATTACATTGAGAAGATCTTTGATGAGTATAACTTTTATGGTATTAAAATCCAACCACTTGTTCAAAATTTTTATTTAAATGACGTTCGGATGTATGAAATATATGATATTCTTATAGATAGAGGAAAATGGCTTTGTGTTCATATAGGAACCGCCCCATATAGAAATAAGTACGTTGGGTATAAGTATTTCATAAAATTCATCGAAAAATATCCCAATATGAATGTTATCATCCCTCATATGGGTGCATTTGAGTACAAAAAATTTCTAAATCTCCTGGATAATTATGAAAATCTCTATTTAGATACTACAATGATATATATCCCTGATAACGTTTTCCCTGAGAGGAAAATGAAAAGGCCTAAGTCCGATGATTTAGTCTGCTATCAGGATCGAATCTTATTTGGAACAGATTTTCCTAATATCCCATATGATTATATAAATTCTACTAAAGGATTATTAGACCTCGATCTATCTAAGAAATTTTATAATGATATATTTTTTAACAATGCTAAACAATTATTTGATCTATCTATAGAATAAGAAAAACATAATACCTACGAAAACTCCAGTTGTATTTATTCCTTCCTACAATAGGTCTACGAAAGAGAGTAAAATCATTTCTTTTTGAAATTATCATTCTAGGTTTGTTAATTTTTTATTCAAAATTGACTTAAATTTAATTTATATACCTCTAAAATTTTAAGGTGATAAGTTGAATGGGTTCTTCAAAAGGTTTGACAGTATTAGCACTAATTATTGGTTTAGGTGGATTAAGTCTTAGTGGTTATACGATATTATATGCATTACCAGAAAGCTCTCATCAACAACAATCAGGAGTTCAAAATATTTGGTATAAATCACGCTCTGCATCAATCGATGTGTATAATGTCGAGGTAATACTTCTAGATCTAATCATTAATGCCACAGTTAATCCAAGTGAATCTTTACATATCTTATTCAATGCGGAAGTAAATCTAATCTGTAATGGCGTACTAGAATTCCTTACAGTATATTTAAATTTAAATGGACACAAATTTGCCTCTGTAAATATTGGAGCAGACCATGATCATAAAATTTGGACTCGTATAACAATACAATATTCCAATCTTACGATATCTCAAGGAATGTATACTATCTATATTAGTGCGTCTTCTACTACAGATTTAGTAAATCCAAATTATTTGTATGATATGACGCTTCTAGCATTTACATATAAATAAGGAAAATTCAAGACAAAATTTTCTTTTTTTTTTTAAGCAAATATTTGATCTCTCTATAAAATAGCCAAACTTATAGCCATTACAAACATTCCTGCTGAGATCCCTAAAATTGACAAATGTTCTTTTCCTAGTGAACGAGACATCGGCAATAATTCATCTAATGAAATATATATCATAAATCCTCCGACAACAGATAACATAGCTCCTAATAATTCATCAGTAATGAAAGGAAAGAGGAATAATCCTACTACTAGAGCACCTATTGGTTCGCTAATCCCAGATATGAAAGACCATAAAAAAGGTTTTACTTTACTATCATTACAAGAAGACACTGTTGCCGCTACTGCTATTCCCTCTGGTATATTATGTAAAGCAATTGCTAATGTGATTAAAATACCTAGATTAAATTCTTTCAGCGCCCCTATAAAAGTTGCCATGCCCTCAGGAAAATTATGTATAAAAACACCAATCGTAACTAATATTGAGGCTTTTCTTAATTGATATTGTTGTCGGACTTGTCTTCGGAATCTATGCTGTCGTTGGTGATGTCGTTTAGGAAAAGGAGTTGATTGTTGAACTAATGGATTAGATATATTGGGTTTGTCATCTATACAAAAATCATCTTCATATTCATAGTGATGAGAAATTCCTATATCAATTAAGAACATGACTCCCATACCTAATAAGAAGAACATAATTCCAACAAAAACCCCATTTGTATTTATACCTTCCTGCAATAATTCTACAAATGAAAGTAAAATCATCACCCCCGCAGAAAATCCCATGATGAAGGAAATAACTTTGTTACTGGGTTTGCTTAAAAAGAGAGCAAACAAGCTTCCTATTGTTGTTGATAGCCCTGCTATGGTACTCAATAATAAAGCAGCAAATATAGGTTCCATTTTTTAAGCAATCTTTTAATTGTTGGAAGAATTATAATAATTTTCATAATCTCAAACTTTAACAATTTAGATAAGTCTAATTTAAATTATTTAGTTATTATTTATAAACATTATGAATTATTTCAGAGTAAGGAGAAAAAGAAAAGTTGAAATATTTAATATCTGATTATGCGTTTAAGGTCAAAGCGCATATTAAATTAGTGTGGAACTGTCTTATGCCGTACTTAAGGTATTATTAAAAATACTATATTACTATTTATAATATTAATTCATTTTTGTATTTATCGCTAGGATTATTAAACTTGGATGATAGTATGAGAGACGTGAGTAATGCTGATAGATTGTTTTACTATGAAAGAAATTTTGTCACATTAGATGGTCTTTGGATGTTAGAAATCGAAAAGGAAATTGGGTGGGAAAGAGCTTTAAAGATAGATGTAACAGTGTGGACCAAGCTTTTTAAAATTATTATTCGAAGGTTGAAAAAATATTTAAAGATTAAAACAAACACATTGAATGATTTGGTTGAAATTCTCACATTTCGATGGTCAATTGAGGGTTGGAAATATAATGTTAATAAAATATCTGAATCTGAAGTGATAATTGAGGTAACTCAATGTCCATATAAAGGTCCAATGGAGAGAAATCCTGATCGTCGTGATAAAATACCACTGATATGTAAGGGTATGTGTTATCCTTTTTACCATGCTGCTTTTAAAGATTTTAATCCTGAGATAAAATTTACAAGAGAAAAGGCAATGGGTTTAGGAGATGATATATGTACTTTCCATTTTAAACTCGGTGCTTAGTAATAATGCCAGAGCCAAACCAGAGATGGCAGTATTACGATTATTTGAAAATAATTCCTGCTTTCATCTTAGCACTTCTTATTTTTTATTTTTCTTCATTAAGTAATCCCTATCCTACCCCTCCTTCAAATTTAGCTTCTATAATTCTTAATCCATTACTCCATATAGTTGAATTTGGTGCTTTATCATTCCTTGTTTTATTTGGACTGTACCCCAAAGTAAGAGCAACAGTTTTAATTATGCTTTCCTTTTTATATGCAGTTCTTGATGAAATGCATCAGTTATTTGTTCCTTATAGATATTTCGATGTTAATGATCTTCTTTTTGATTTATCTGGTGTACTCTTAGGATATTTGGCTTATATCATATATGGTTTAATTATCGAATGTCTGAGAAAGAGTTATCAAAAGAAGAAATAATTTTATTTATAAATCTCTGCATAAAATTTAATATATTTTTTGATTTCTGATTTGATTACTTCTTTATTCTTTTCAGAAATGAAATATAGGTTGAAAATGGAGTCATCAATCTGCTTTAATATTTCAGAAATCTTTTGGTTAATAGCCCCATTGTTAGTTTCAAAGAAGTTGATTATTATGTCCACTTTTTTTGCAAGCTCTAGCTTTAAAGGTTCATCTGGTTTTAGAATGGGTAAATGTCTAATCATATATTGATTTAAGTTTATTGTAGTATCTTTTTGATTGTTTATACCATAAATGCAATAGAATTGCATCAAGCTAGAATTTAAAATTGCACAAAGATATTTCAATTCTTCAAGATCTTCATGGAGCAATGAATAAATAGATGAAGTAAAACAGACATTTTTTTTCGTATATATAGCTTCGGGAATAATGTTATTATGTTTAATCAATAATTTTGGAGAGGTATAATATTCAAAATTATTCCCCTTTAAGATTTTTGAATTTAGCTCTTCGAAAGTTATAGATTTACGCGGGGAAAAAGAATAGTAAGAGAAATCATTACGGGCGTTAAGAAAAAAACAAGATCCCGTAAGATCATGTTTTAAATTCTTCCTTATCATTTTTAATCCTTGATCTTCTTCACCTCTGATCATTTTTGGGAAGTCTATTGGATTTAAGTAATTAAAATCTCCGTTCATCTCGATATCATTAATTATTTCATAAATGAAAGGGTTGGGTTTAATTCTTATGCGATTTAGCCCGACTGTTTCTGAGTTACAGTAGGGACATTTACTTTGAAAAGTGTATATATATAACTTTTTAGACTTAATGCATAAAGGGCAAGCATTATTAACACAAATTTTAAGTGTATCTACGTTTTGATTTGGATAGGTGATGATTTCTGTATTTGGAAAGTCAAAAACCTTCAAATCAGGAGTACTAGATTCTCTTTTTTTTTCATAAATAATTATCAGAACCTCATTAGTTGCATTTTTGAATAGCTTAGACCCTATGTCAACTATTTTTAATATATTTGCTTTTGAAAGGAGCTGGTTTCGAAATTCGATGTATCCTTGTCTAAGAAGAAAACTTTTCGGAACTAAAAAACCTATAATTCCTTTTGTCCAATTTAATGCCTTGAGTAAAAATGAACAATAAATGTCATTATAAGATATCTGCTCAGCTTTTAATGTTTTTTTTTCATATGAATCTAAAATATTACCATATGGTGGATTTCCGATGATAAGATCATATGTTTTTAATTTCGGCTGCATAAGACTGTTTAAAGACAAGAAATTTGACCTTAAGTTGGCAAGAATTTCTGAATAATCAATGCACTCGTTATCATAAATCCACCTAAAAAGCTTTAGAATCGATAAATTAATTGCATTTTCATTGATATCATAGCCATATAGATTTTTGAGGAGTTGTTGTTTAATCTTAATCTTATTTAAGTCAGGATTTAACTTTTCTAATATACTATATATTAAATTAGCGGAAGCTAGCAAAAATACACCTGAACCACATGCCGGATCACAAATAGTAATATTCAACAGAATTTCTACAATTTTCTGTTGAATAGAAGGGTTTAATTTTATAATTTGATCTAAAGACTGAATATTAGTCATACCAGAAATTTCATTGGTTAGCTTGGCTTTGATAAAAAGAGTTAATGCTTCATGAGAAATAAAATTCGAAATTGATTCGACTGTATAATATACTCCTTCTTTTTTACGTTTTTGATAATTATTTAAAAAACTTTCTTCAAAGGAGTCTATTGATGCTATTAACGTCTTTAGTTGAGAAGAATCCTTACTAATTAAATTTTTATTTATTTTGTCGATAAATATTTTGAATTGAGGATGCTTTTCTTGTTGTTGCATATGAAAAACTAAGTGAGACGTTTACTTTTTAAATTTCTATTATATATCAACTATATTTTTCAAGTTAAAATTTTTTATTGTTTATCTTATATTTCATTTAGATTTTTATAGTTATTTTGACTTTATATTATAGGAAATATGACGGATAAACTAGAAAAGGAAAAAGATGATGTTGCCCCAATCCGGTCTATTGTGAAGAAGATGAAAAAGGCTTATGACGAAGACCCAAAGGATTGGAGAGTATTAGGATCAAAAGATAGAGATGGAAATTTAGATACAATTATTTCAAAAAAACCTGATTATTATTGGTTAAAATCTAAACAGTTAAGTCCATTTTCAGCCTTATCGATGGGAACAGTAGTACGGAATATAGATAAGGATATTGATGAAAAAGTAGGAAAGAAATTGTCCCCAAACGATATGCTTCGGTTTTTTGGCATGATAGTTCCTATTAAAGAAAATAAAAGTATCATTGCATCAGGTGTCGAGAATTTTTCACAAGAAAAAGGAGATTATATGAAAAAGGTAATTGATGAAAAGGATCCTAACTTAGATTACCATCTTCGTCATAGAATTGATAAGGAATTTATCCGTAAACATCCCCAGAGAAAAAATTTATATATCTAAATTGATGCATAATTCTAAATGATTTAGTATGAATTAGAGATTAATTCATTAACAATTTAGACTTTTTCCTTCAAAATGTTCAATTGATCTTTGCTCTTAATAATTGGAAGATTTTCAGAATACTTACTTGAATTGCTAATTAACTCAGATATAATCTCTTTCATTTTGTCTGGACCAGACTTGCCTTCTAGAGATAATGCGAATTCTTTCAATAATGGTACTTTTAAATCCTCAACATAAAACGATACACCTTTTTCAACCTCCTCAAGGAGAAATTGAAATGATAATTCTGAGTTTCTTTCAGTTTTTAAAAGTGGTTCATCTGGATCTTCAAATGTATACGAAACTTCAAGCCATCGATCATTATCAGAAGGGATCATTCCAAAAATATAATCTGTTGTATAAAGCCAAAATGGTATTCCTTTATCAAAGGATGAATTAACTATTGCTTTGAATTCTTCACTCATAACCTATCAATACTCTAGGTATATATTAAACTTTGATTAATTAAGAAGATTGTTTAAAATAATAATTTTAAAATTTCTATTTTAATCTTAGCTTTTACGATAATTATATTAAAAGAATTTTAAATAAAAGGATAATTGAAAGATAATATGCGGAAAATGGATTATGAAAAGACAATTTATGACATTCAACAATGGATAAAGGATTATTACATCTCAGCAAAAGTTGATGGAATAATTGTTGGGGTAAGCGGGGGCATAGACAGCGCTGTGACATCAGCTTTATGTGCAAACGCGGTAGGTAAAGATAAAATTATAGGATTAGGACTACCTTGTTTATCCATCCCGCAGGATTTAACTGATGCTAAAATGATTACTGATACTTTGGAAATAAATTTTATTAGTTTTGATTTGTCAAGTGTATTTAATGAATACCTCAAAATCACTTCATCACAAATTTCCTCAACATCAATGGCACAAGTCAATTTAAAAGCTCGATTGAGAATGATTTCCTATTATTTTATAGGACAATCTATGGGAAAATATTTAGTAGGTGGTACTGGAAATAGAACTGAGCTCGCAATAGGATATTTCACTAAATATGGCGATGGAGGAGTAGACTTTGAGCCTATAGGTAGCCTTTATAAATGTGAAGTAAGAGAGATAGCAAAATTGTTAGAGATACCTGAAAGAATTATTAATAAACCTCCATCAGCAGGATTATGGGAAGGACAAACAGATGAGGGTGAAATAGGGATGACATATGATCTCTTAGATGAAATTCTTTACAGGATAGATTATAATTTAGACTTGGCTGGACTTAATGGAGATGATATAGAAAAAGTAAAGAATTTAATGGAATCTGCTCGTCATAAACTACACATGCCACCAATTTATAAGGTGGAATAAATTTGGAAATATCAAATAAAATTTTTACATACTCGCGATTATTCTTCTTATCCTATTAATTCTGGATGTTATTTCGTCGAGTTTTTTCTTTAGATCATCACTTTGGCTTTTATATTCGAAATCATCGATAGAGCCCATGTTATAACTTCTTTCAATTTCCTTAAAGTTCTTTTCGAGGGAATACCGTCTGCCTTCAAGAGCAATTAATTCTTGATATAAAGTATCCTTGTCTTTTGGTAGTTCATCTGTACTGAGTGATGATTCTTCTTGAGAGCTTACTTGAGGTGCTTTATCTCCAAAATTAACAAACGACATTGTATTTGTGTCCTTCTTTTTCTTTTTCTCTTCCTTCTTCTTTTTGTCTTTAACAGGTTCTAAGCTAGGAAATTGATCAGTAGAAGAAGGTTCTTTAATAGGTTTACTTCCGACTGAAGAAAATACATTGAATAACTCACTCCCACTTGATTTGATTTCTTCTGTTTCGATTTCCTCAACACTTAAAGCCTTAATTGTAGGACTTTTTGCTCCAAATAATGATTCTTCTTGTAGTTTAGGTATTTCTTCCTCAACAAGAGATGCCTCAGTGACTATTCGAGCTTTATTTGAAGCACTTCCTTTTTCTCGAGACTCTCTTGGTTCTATTATATTTAGAACAGTATCTTCTTCATCTAATATATCCAAAATAGATTTTTCCCCTGAAATAGGTTCCATTTTTACTGCTTGTTTATCAAAAGGAGAAGAAGGTTCTAATTCTTCGAGCATGCTTAAAACTGATTTTGCTTCTTCATGCATTTCCTCAATAAGTTTCGGTTTTTCTTCAATCAGGGGTGAGGGTTTTAATTTCTTAATTTCTTCTTCGATTTTAGCCTGCACATCTTCGATGGATTTTACTCCTATTTTTTCTCCAGGTTTTTCGGTTTCTATGGCATTTGGTGATTTTACCTGAGGCACAATAGCAGGTTTTTCAGTTTCTATGGCATTTGGTGCTTTAACTTGTGGCGCTACTTCGGGTTTTCCAACGACTGGAATTTTAATCTTAGGAGGAGGGAGCTTTACGTCTTTCTTGGGAACAATTTTTTTCACTACTCTTTTTTGAGTCACCTGTTTAAGTGATTCATCTTTAGTTTCTAATTCATGTTTTAGAAAATCAATCTCTTGTTTAAGATCGTTGATCTCTCCTCGAAATTTGTCAGATACTTGATCTACGATTTTGTTTATGTCAAATTTTACTGAATTCAAATCATTTCGTGCTTGTTCCCTAATTATTTCTTCAGATTCTATTTCATTTGTTATTACTTTTAATTCTTCGGTGAGGTTAATTATTTTTCTAATTTGTTCAGGTAACTCTGATTCAGTAAACCATAATTCAAGAGTATCCCAACTCTCTAATTTAGTAAGAGTTTCTTCAAATAAATCAAGATTAGCAATTACTTGAGGTGAATCCGATCCCAATATATTCTTTATTTCTTCAATTAGAGCTGTCCGAGCTTCAATTTCATCATCAGGGCTTGGTTCACCTTGAGTTAATGTCAAATATATCTCTTTAATTTCTTGAATGATGCTATTGTATCTTTCTTCTTCGCTCATAAGGGATTTATTGATTTATTTTTTAATTTCAGCTAAATATTTCTCTTTAAGTATTTAAAAACTTTTCGGCAATATATTTTTTTGTGAAGGTAACATTAAATAATACTAATAAAATAATTTAAAACCAAATAATGGAAGGGAATTATTTCATCTAAAGAGGAAGTTCATAATGATCGAATTACAAAAATTTGGTAACACAGGACATTTAAGCACGAAGGTAATTTTTGGTGCTGCAGCTTTAGGTAATGTAAATCAAGCTGACGCAGATAAAACACTTAATGTACTTTTAAAGTATGGAATTAATCATATTGACACAGCTGCAGGATACGGGGATTCAGAACTACGTATCGGTCCCTGGATGGAAAAACACCGTAGTAAATTCTTCCTTGCTACAAAAGTGTTTAAACGTCGCTATAAGGATGCACAAAAACAGATAGAAGATTCACTTGAACGATTGCAAGTTTCTTCAATAGACTTGATACAGATACATAATTTAACAGATATAAAAAGCTGGGACAGAGTAATGGGAGAAAATGGTGCTTTAAAAGCCCTTGTTGAAGCACGTGAACAAGGGATTGTGAATTATATAGGTGTAACTGGACATGGCTATGGAGTTGCAGAAATTCACATTCGTAGTCTTGAGCGCTTCGAATTTGATTCAGTATTGTTACCATATAACTATATAATGATGCAAAATCCGAAATATGCTTCGGATTTTGAAAACCTATTGAATATTTGCAAAGATCGGAGTATAGCCTTTCAAACAATAAAATCCCTTGCTCGAGGTCCGTGGGGAAAAAAAGAAAGGAAGTGGAATACCTGGTATGAACCCTTTGATGATCAATCTAATATCGATCGAGCAGTTCATTGGGTTTTAAACAGAGAAGGAATTTTTCTAAATACAAGCTCCGATATACGACTTTTACCTAAAATACTCGATGCGGCGAGTCGATTTGAGAAAGGTCTCTCTGATGAGGAGATGCAGGAATTTTCTATGCAATATCATATGAAACCGATATTTAATGGAAGAGATATGCTTTTAGAATAAACATTTAATTCGTCTAATTTAAGTATGGATTGTAGATTATATGAAGGAAGAATACAAGAATTTCAAATTAGAGAGATGGTTTATTGAAAATCTTATAGAAATTTATAGGTTAGATCAGAAGAAAAAGAATTTAATCTTTCAAGAATTCAAAAAATTTGTTCCTCAAACATCTGTTAGACGCTTTATTAAAGATCTCTCTAAAAGAATTAAAGTTTCCGAAGAAATACTTCAATTATTCTTATGGAGAGCTCATGATTGTCATATTCTTTATCTGGAATATGAAGATTCATTTACCAACTTCTTCAATAATACTTTTAAAATGCCACTAATTAATGAATATCCCGAATTAAGTAAATATGTTGAGGATTTTAAAGATCTTAAAGTGTTTTTCTCAAAGTTACCAAATATTATAGATTTTGAATATTATAAAGTATTTACTTTAGAAGATATCCATCAGATAAATATTGGTTTCTCTAATATAGTCAGTTTATATCTTTTTAAGATAAATAACAACTATGTTTTGATTGATGCAGGATATTCCCTGCAATACTGGAAAAAAGCATTTTTGAAAGCACTCGATGAATTAAAGATTTCGCTTAAGGATATTAATTTCTGTATAATTACTCATGAACATCCTGATCATATTGGATTAGCAGCAGATTTAAAAGAAGCAAATCCAGAAGTAAAAATATGCTTACACGAAATGGCGCATGCTCTGGCAAAACTAAGATTAGAATCCACAAGGAATGATAATATTGAAGAATTAACCAGAGAACGTATAAATTTGCTTATAAAATATGGACTTGAAAAAGAGGAAGCGAATTTATTCACCCAAAGATTTGGCAGAGGGGGAATGGAATTTGAATATATAAAACCGGATATATTACTTAATAATGATGATAGAATTGTAGATGGAGAACTTCGAATCGTACATTCTCCAGGTCATTCAGTTGGTCATATATGTGTGTATTATCCTAAAAAAAGAGTTTTATTCTCTGGAGACCATATATTAAGTAATATAACTCCCCATTTAGGAGGTTTAGCAATTCCCGGTAGTAGTGAATTTAATAAGAAATACAATTTTGAGAATATCTTAGAACATTATCTTAACTCGTTAGATCGAATTGACCAATTAAATTCTAAGATAATTTTACCGGGACATGAACAAATCATTTATGATCCCCATTCGCGTATAACAGCTATCAAAAATCATCATCAAAACCGACTTTATGAGATATCAAAAATCATTCATAGAAAGCCATCAACTCCACTCCAAATTGCACTTCAACACTTTGGGGATGATCTAGATCAAATGAACAAAATCCTCGCAATAAGTGAGACATTAGTGCATTTGGATTATTTAGAATTTAAGAAAAAGGTACTAAAAAAGGAAAAAGAGGGATTATTACTTTATTGGTCTGAGGATATCTGGGAAAAAATCCATTATGAGTAATTTTTTATATACTGGACGAGGTTTAAAAGCGTTAGAATATTTTGGTTATGTATAAAATTATGGGAATTATAAAGCGGTATTAAATATGGATAATAAGAATAATTTTATGGATGTGAAAAATCCAGGCATTGCTGTAATTACTGGTGCAAGTTCTGGGATTGGAGAATCATTTGCCAGAATTTTAAGTTCGCAAGGTTTTGATTTAGTTATCACAGCAAGAAGAAAAGAAAGATTAGAATCCTTAGCTTCAGAATTAGAGAAAAAAGAGGGTATAGCCGTTAAAATCATTCCAGGTGATCTTTCCCAGACAGAATTTATGGAAGAATTTGCTGCATATATCGAATCTATTGATAATCTTGATGTTTTAGTAAATAACGCAGGATTTGGTACTTTAGAAAATTTCATCGGCAAAAATTCTAATGCTAGTGTCTTTATGAAGATGATCAATCTTCATTGTGGGGCAACAACTCGTTTAATGCATGCAGCGCTAAAACCAATGCAAAGAAATGACAGGGGTGTGATTTTCAATATCTCATCAATCGCATCACTATTGTTGCATGGCTCACGAGAACCAATGTATCATTCAACGAAAGCTTTTATTTCAGTTTTCACAGAAATGGTGCAGCTTAAATTAAACTTTATTAAATCAAAGGTAAAACTTAAAGCTATATGTCCGGGTAATACTAACACGGAAATCTTTGGTCCTGCAAAGATCGCTACTCCCGGGAAGTTTGGTGGTCCTATGACTCCTGAGGAAGTTGTTAACATTTCTTTGAATTCATATAAAAACAGCGATGTAATAGTTATCTGTGGAGATCATAACGTGGATGAAGTAGTGGAGTGGAAAGAGATAAATTATAAAAAACATGGCAGATATTTTTCAAAGAACTTCACAAAAACAGGTTTGTATAAAGAACTTTAACATTTTTTATTTTATTTTAAAAAACTTTAAAAAAGCTCAAATGAATAAAGAATAAAGATGCCTGTTAAACCAAAATTAGCAGCTACAGTAGTTTTACTGCGGGAAAGAACAACACACTTAGAATCCGGAGACGATTGTGAATTTGAAGTATTTATGGCTAAAAGACATAAAAATACTAAATTTATGAGTGAACATCATGTTTTTCCTGGAGGTGCTCTTGATGATCAAGACCTTACTGATGACTCAAGATCAAGACTGATAGGAATTGAAGAGGGTGTCATTAATAAATTAACAGAAATTTGTGAAGATCCTGCAAATCTCTGGATAATAGCAATCCGCGAGTTATTCGAAGAAACTGGAATTTTGATTGCTGCTGATAATTCAAATGACTTAGTTAGGATAGAAAGACTCAAAAAATTAAAAAAATACCAGAAGAGTCTTCAAAAGAAACAAAAAACGATGACTGATATCTTGACTAAAGAAAATCTTTACTATGATGCTAAAAATTTAAGATATTTCGGAAGATTAATAACTCCTGAGGCATCTCCCATCAGATTTGATACCCAATTTTTCTTATGTAAATATCCTCAAAATCAAAATATTAATTTATTCACTGATGAATTAACAGAAGGTCAATGGGGAACTCCAAAAGATTTTCTTGAAAAATTTAAGAAAAAGCAAATTAAGATTATTTTTCCTCAATATTCTACTCTTCAACGTTTAAATAAATATAAAACGATTCAGGAAGCTTTCGAAGGCTCAAAAGATAAGGTTTCAAGCGAAAATCGATTAACTGAATTCTGGTAATGTATTAAGTTTAACATCTTTTAAAATAAGAACAGTTTTTATTCAATTTCCGATTAATTAGTTATTGAGGTGTCTAAGTTTGACATTAAAAACAAATATTACCGAAATGTTTGGAATTAAGCATCCAATAGCCAGTGCTGCAATGGGACCCTTCAGAACAACCGAATTAGCTGTAGCGGTTGCCGAAGCGGGAGGACTTGGCATGATTTCACATACAAATGTATCTATGGATGGTCATGAAAAAAATTATCTCGATGCAATGAAGAAAAATCTTGATTATGTGGTTGAACATACGAATGGGATTTTTGGTTTCAACATAAGAACATCCAGACTTGAACCTGTGGATGACTTAATCACAGAAACTTCAAAACATATAATGGCAAACCCAAAGTTAAGAGAACAATGCCTATATGCACTCTCTAGTGCGGGATCAGCAAGAAGGATGCCTGAAAATAAAGCTTTTCAAAAATTAAGGGAAAGTACAGAGATCAAACACTTTCACGTCGCTCCTGCACTTTGGCTAGCTGATAAATGTGTCACAGCTGGATGTGACGGGATAGTTGTAACAGGATTCGAAGGTGGAGGTCATCAATCATATGAGAAAGTTGGAGGTCTGGTTTTATTGCAGCAAGTACAACAAAAACATCCGGATATACCAAAAATTGCGTGTGGTGGATTTGCTACGGGAGCAGGTTTAGCTGCAGCCTTAGCTCTTGGGGCAGGTGGAATAGCTATGGGATCCAGATTTATTGCCTCGAAGGATAGTGAATTTCATGAAAATTATAAAGGTGTAGTACCCCCAGCTAAGGCTTCCGATACAATTATAAGGACGGGAAGTCTAGGAACCATAAGATATTGGAGAAATAAGTATGCATTGTCGAAAGGACTAGTAAAAACCAAAGAAGAGAAGATAGCTGAAGAAAAAGCAAGAGAACAACACAGGTCATCTATATCACAGGAAGAACTTGCTGAGGAGTTAAGAAAAGATGCAAAAGCTGCTTTTGCTGCCTACCAGGGCGATATGGAAAACGGTGGGGTTCTATTGGGACAAAGTATTGGTATAGTTGATAAAATTGAAAGTGTTGCAGATATCATCGATAGAATTATAAAAGAAGCGGAAATTTCACTGAAAAATGCCGTAACCTTTATAGGATAGGTTTATCATCATATTTTTTTCTTTTTTAATCTTTATTTGTTATACGGAAGTCAATTCTTTAGCCATTTTTGTATAGAAAAAGGAGTTACTTAAATATACCTTAGTTTAAAATATATATATCAAATCCATTAAAAAGGTGTTAACAAATTAATTCAAAAAGATCAAAATTTTGGCTAATTGGTTATTTTGTTGCTATTTTTCTACTATCATTTAATAGTATAAATATAAGATCAGCTGCTGCAGATGTATCCGTCGAGATTGACGATACCATCAAATGGAAGTATTATTTTTATGATGTATACACAGATGATGTCATAATGACAATTACAAATGTATCATCAGCGGGGGGTGTATTGATTGTTGAAGGAAATATTAAATACAGTGGAGGGACAGTTATAGATGAAGGAGAGCTGATATGGTATAATGGTATAACATTTACATTCACTGGTCAAGCTTCTTTACTTGGAATTGGTGGGGTTGGATTGATCCCAACACCCATAGATCTTACGATATTTAGTACTATTTTTAGTAATTATACAATTGTTGACAATACTATTACCGAAGTAATAGGAACCATGGAAATACAAATGACATATAATAACGATGGCATATTAACTGAAGGAAAAATAGTTGTTGGAGGAGTAGAAAATTATAGATTAGATTTACAAAGTACGTCCTCTGATGGTTCTGGTGATTCGATACCATTAGGTTATAGTGCTATTATCATATTCTCTGTAGGACTTATCCTCTTAGTCATCAAAAAGAGAAAAAGAGTAAAGCTTACATAAACATATAAAATTTCCAATTCCAAATATTTTTTTTCTTATTTGTAAATTATTATATATTTTTGAAAATAAGGGCATAGGAATGATCATACCCAAAAGATTCTCTGTCTCGAGGTTCTTTGTGAGCAAGAATTATCTCTCCTTCAAAGTTAAACTTGTCTGAGAGTTCTTTCCCCAAATCCCATGCTAGAGTTGTAATTCCCTCATTCTTGAGGTTAGCAATCTCAACGATAACATATGAGGAGGGTTTTAGAAACTTTTTGAGATCAGTAAATATGCTTTTTAGATCCTTTAAATACTGAGGATAACTCCCCAATGTTTTATATTCATTGAAAGGGTCTCTAGTTTCCTGTTTCGACATATAAATTGGTGATGTATAGACCAAATTGATGGGAGGAAATTCATAATCAAGCAACTTTCTTGCATCTCCATTAATAATATTTTCTTTATGCTCTATTTGTGAAATAATGTATTGATATCTTTGTTTGAGAATTTCGATTCCGTAAGGAATGCGACCTAGTTTTTCTGCCATGATAAGTGTCGTTCCTAAACCTGCGAATATATCAAGTACAGTATCACCTGGTTTTGAATATTGTTCGATAAATAACTTTACTATTTCTTCAAAACTTCGATTATCATCTTCCTTGAACTTTTCAGGAATTTCTGTTTGATGCTCTCTCTTATAGAGAATAAATGTTTTCATCTGATTTTTCATGCTTAAATTAAATTTATATTATGGTTAAATTAACCAGAAATATCTACACGTGATTCAAATCTAGCAATCAACTCATCAATACGACTATAATCATCTATAGAGATAGAAATGGCTTGATTTGGGCATTCTCTTACACAACGTCCGCATCCCATACAATTTTCTTGATTGATCATTGCTTTACCTTTTTTCATTTTCAATCCATCTCTTATGCAAACTTTGAAACATAATCCACACCCTGTACATTTATCCGGATCAACTCTTACTTCTACACCCTCCATTCTTCTCGAAACTTTTCTAAAATCGGCTGGACCGTATTTGCTTAAAGCTACGACACAGCAACAAGAGCAACAATGACAAATGCTCATAAATTCGTCTTCATAATCCAACACGTCATATAAAACAGCATCAGCTCTGAGTTTTCCCATATGGGGAACTAAACCATTTTCATAGGCCAATCGCTCTCGTTCTAAAGCTTCCTCTTTAGTTGCGAGATGTGCTCCAGGCCATTTAGATCGATCTATTTTACCAGCTCCACGCCCCAACCAAGTACAACCTAACGTAATATCATGATTCTTGCATTTATTGTGAGTGCGACATGGACAATCCATTAAAAGTATTGTACCTGCCTTATTGATAAAGTACTCTACTACTTTACGCGACACAATCTGATCCTCATAAGTGCCTAAAGATATATTAACAGGTATGGCAGAACCTGTTTGGTTATCAAAACCGTCAGGGTACCTGCGTTTTCTTACTTTTCGTTTTATTATAGGTAATTTGGCATATTTAGCCTTTTTCTTCGCTTTTCTTGCCCATGGGGTATCCATCTCAATTGGTTTTAGATCTGACTTCTTTTTTTTCTTCAATTGATCACCTTCTTTAAAAAGAACTAAATAAGTTATTATACAATAAATTGTCAAAATTCAATTTAAAACTTTCAACTTTAAAATTGCTTAATTAAATACTAAAATAATAAAAAAAAAGAAAGCTTTATCGTTTTATAAGCTCGTAAACTCTATTATTAGAACCATGTACGTTAATGATATCAAATCCGTTTTTGGTACAATATTCTTCGATATATCCCAAAGCAGTAGAAAAAAAACCTTTTTTCTCAAGTTCCATTTTATCTATTCCGGACGATTTGGCATGATATAAGGTCTGGTTCAATAGGTTAATTGTGATTACTTCAACTTTCATTTTGGACCACTATTTTATTGTGTATAAAATACTTTGATTTTATCTCATTTAATTATTACCATTCATATTAATTTCATTCATGAAAAGGATCACAATTTTCAACGCTAAGATTTAAATATTTATCTTTCCTAAAAAGACACCAGTTGGTATGAAATCTCTTTTGCTGGAAAGCAAATATGTATATAGAAATGAGTGAAACTATATGAAAAATTTAAGAAAAATAAAAATTATGATTTCAAT